>NZ_JANSHH010000020.1:0-961 GCF_047461515.1 Synechococcus sp. W70.1 | reverse complement strand
TCGTTTACTGCGTGGACTACCCGGGTATCTAATCCGGTTCGCTCCCCACGCCTTCGCGCCTCAGCGTCAGGGACGGGCCAGCGGGCCGCCTTCGCCACCGGCGTTCCTCCCGATCTCTACGCATTTCACCGCTACACCGGGAATTCCACCCGCCTCTCCCGCCCTCGAGCCAGGCCGTCCCGCGCGACCCTCCCCGGTTGAGCCGGGGACTTTCACACGCGGCGTACCCAGCCGCCTACACGCCCTTTACGCCCAGTGACTCCGGGTAACGCTCGCCCCCTACGTCTTACCGCGGCTGCTGGCACGTAGTTAGCCGGGACTTGCTCCGAGGGTACCGTCGCTCGATCGTCCCCCCGAACAGCGGTTTACACCCCGAAGGGCTTCCTCCCGCACGCGGCGTCGCTCCGTCAGGGTTGCCCCCATTGCGGAAGATTCCCTGCTGCTGCCTCCCGTAGGAGTCGGGCCCGTGTCTCAGTGCCCGTGTGGCTGGCCATCCTCTCAGACCAGCTACCCGTCATCGCCACGGTAGGCCGTGACCCTACCGTCTAGCTGATAGGCCGCAGGGCCCTCCGAGCACAGCACAGTCGCCTGTGCCTTTCCTTGGCCGGCCCACCACCAGCCAAGCGTATGGGGTATTAGCCCGAGTTTCCCCGGGTTATCCCCCGCACCCGGGCAGGTTCCCCACGTGTTACGCACCCGTCCGCCACGGTCGGCACGCCGAAGCGTGCTCCCGTCCGACTTGCATGCATTAGGCACGCCGCCAGCGTTCCCCCTGAGCCAGGATCAAACTCTCCATCCCAGATCACTCCAGAACCCGAGATCGTCGTGCCCTGCACGAGACCTCGGTCCGTCGTCAACACTTGGGGCGGGGCGCTTGCACGAACCACACCTCAGTTGTCAAGGTGCTTCGCCTTCCGGAGTTCGAGCCTCTCTCGCTCGACCCATCACTACAGTATAACGA
>NZ_JANSHH010000019.1:2950-34853 GCF_047461515.1 Synechococcus sp. W70.1 | reverse complement strand
CCGCCGCCTAAGCATGTGGTGGACTGGCTGGAGCATCTGCGCAAGACCGAAGAGCAGCGCCGTCGGATGGAGCGCAATGTCGCCCCTGTGATGAGCATGCTGGTGCAGGCGATGGTCGCGCGCGCCGCGGCGTTGAGCGGTGTCGCGCAAGGCGATTTCGACAAGGCGGAGGCGGACTACGAGCGCGAACGCGAGAAACTGCGCCAGGGCTACCAACAACGCCAACGCGAATGGGCGGAACTCATCCGATACTTCAAGAGCGTGCCCCCGCCGCCAGAGTGCCAGACGCTCGCCGACGCCTACTTCGCAGGGCTAAGCGAGTATGTCACGAGCATCTCGCAGATTGAAAAGAGCCTCATCGAGAACGACCTGAGCGGGCTGACGAGCATGTTGGGTTCCGTACAAAGCGAGTTGGACGCGCGGTTCGCCCGCGCCGACGCGGAACTGACCCGCGTGTGCGAGCAGTACGGCATCCGCAAGTATTTCGCCATCGGCGCGCAGGGCACGGAACTGATTCGCAGTCTCGGCGGCGGGCTGCCGCTGGGGTTCTAAGACAGAGGAATCCTGCGCCCTCGCGCGAACCTGAAGCCTGTGATGAGGCTTCTGTTCTCCTTCGAACACGAGGGCGAGTTGGCGGCGGCGACGGCGAACCACACGCGCCTGCGCCTGACCGCGCGCGGCGCAACGCACGGCAAACGCGCCCTGCAGGTGGAGTACCTGCCCGACCGCGACTGGCCGAACCTGATGTTCCGCGCGCCCAGCCCGTGGGACTGGCGCGGCTACGCGGGGCTGGCGTTCGATCTGTATAACCCGATGCGCGAGCCTGTGCAGTTCGGCGTGCGCGTGGACGATGACCCGCGCGCTGACGGCGTACACCACTGCCGCCAAGGAACCTATACAATCCAGCCACGCACGCGCAAGCGGTTTGTGTTCCCGCTGGGGCGCAACCCGATGGACTACGGCATGCGCGGGCTACCCCCCATCGGCAAAGACCTCACGCGAATCGGCGTCGTCAACGCGGGCAATATCCGACTGGAGCATATCGTCGCGTTCCAAATCTTTCTGTGGCGCGGCGACAAGCCCCGTGTGCTGATTGTCGACAACATCCGCCTGCTCGAAGGCGACGAGTCGCTGGAGGGCATCGTCGACGAGTTCGGGCAATACGCCCGCGACACCTGGCAGGGCAAGATCCGCAGCCTGAGCCACCTGCGCCGCACGCGCACGCTGGAACTGCGCGAGCTGGAACGCCTGCCCGCCCCCGAAGACTTCGACGAGTACGGCGCGTGGAGAACGGGACCGCAACTCAAAGCCACGGGCTACTTCCGCATGGAAAAGGTCGGCGACCGCTGGTGGCTCGTCGCGCCCAACGGTAGGCTCTTCTTCTCGGTGGGCATCGACTGCGTGCATTACGGCGATCCGACCTTCATCACGGGGCGCGAGTATATGTTCCGCTGGCTGCCGCGCGAGGGCGACCCGCTCGCCAAACACTATGGGCACGCCACCGCGTTGATGGGACCCATCAAGGAGGGCAAGTGCTACAACTTCTACGCCGCGAACTTGGAGCGCAAGTACGGCACGGACTACCCCGCCCAGTGGCGCGAGCAGACCCTTAGACGCCTGCGCTCGTGGGGGTTCAACACCATCGCGAACTGGTCGCTGTGGGAATGGCATCGCAACGGGCGCATCCCGTATGTGGCAACGGCGGGCGTGTGGGGCGAGCATAAGCGTGTGCCCAGCGGCAGCGACTACTGGGGCAAGATGCACGACCCGTTCGACCCGCAGTTCGCCGTCAACGCTCGCGCGAGCATCGAACCCGTCGCCCAGCGCGTCAAGGACGACCCGTGGTGCCTCGGCTTTTTCGTGGACAACGAGCTGAGCTGGGCAGGGCAGGGCGAGGACGGCGGACGCTACGGGCTGGCATACGGCGCACTGAGCCTGCACGCCGACGACTCGCCCGCCAAACGCGCCTTTCTGGAGCAGCTGCGCACGAAGTACGGCGCGATTGAACGGCTCAACGAAGCGTGGGGTGCAAACTACCCCAGCTGGGACGCGCTGCGCCCGCCCGTGTCGCTCCCACCCGCCGCCACGCGCGCTCGCCAGCAGGACTTTAGCGCGTTCGTGCGTGCCTTCGCACGCCAATACTTTCAGACCATCCGCGCCATCCTGCGCGAACTCGCGCCGAACCACCTCTACTTGGGCTGCCGATTCGCATGGTACTCGCTGGATGCCGTACTCGCCGCCGCCGAGCTGTGCGATGTGCTGAGCTTCAACATCTACGCGCCCAAGTTGGACCACGGCGCGTACAGCTTCCTCGTGCCGCTGGACAAGCCTGTGATTATCGGCGAGTTCCACTTCGGCGCGCTCGATCGTGGGATGTTCCACACGGGGCTGGTCGCCGCGCCGAACCAGCGCGAACGCGCCCGCATGTACGAAGCCTATGTCAACAGCGTGTTAGACCACCCGCTGTTTGTGGGCTGTCACTGGTTTCAGTATATGGATCAGCCGCTGACGGGGCGCACGCTGGACGGCGAGAACTATAACATCGGCTTCGTGACGATTGCCGACGCGCCGTACCCAGAGATGGTCGCCGCCGCGCGCAAGACGCACAGCGCGATGTATCGGCGCAGGATGAAGAGCAGATGAGAATCGCCCCAGATTTCCCATGAGGAGCATCGGCAGCCCTTGACATCTGAGGAGGCTGTATACATGGTGAATCGTCGTGGCTTTACACTGATTGAGTTGCTGGTCGTAATAGCGATCATCGCCATTTTGGCGGCGATCCTGTTCCCTGTGTTTGCGTAGGCACGCGAGAAGGCGCGTCAGACCCAGTGTGTGAGCAATGCCAAACAGATTGGCACTGCAATAATGATGTACGGTCAAGACTATGACGAGACCTACATCCCGTGGTTTGTGCGCACGGGTTTACCGCGCAACCAGTACCGTGATGACCTTCGCAGCTGGGTGCAAAACTTGCAACCCTATATCAGGAGCGGCGAGCCGTCCCGCCCTGCAGGCAGCGGACCGTTTTCGAGCGTGCCCCCGAACGGATTGATGGCGTGTCCGTCGTTCAATGAGAGTCGCTTCCAGCAGGTGGCGAACCGCCCTGACTGCGACAATGGAGCATTGAACGAGACCTGGTGGCCACCGCAGCTCTACCATGCCCATTATGGGATTGGTTTTGGTGAAATCGCCACAGGCGGCAATTGCAGCCGAGAGAACCCGTACTATAAGTTCGCGGGCAGTGATGTGCGTGTCTCGATAATGTCGTTTGCGACGCCGCGGCGCCCTGCGGAGACAGCCATCGTTACGGACGGCTTCACGGGGATTATCCGAAGCGGTGGATTCGGCACCACGATGGGGTGCGAAGCTGCCGATAGCCACAGCGGCGGAGGCACACATATCTTCTGCGACGGGCATGCCAAGTGGATTGCTCGCAATAGCGAGCGATACTTGAATGTCGACTCGACAGGCTGCTTCTATAAGCGATTCTATGCGGTCGACAAGGAGTAGCCTATGGCGAACATGAAGACCATCGGGATGCTCCTGATTGTTGCCGTATTCCTCGTGGCAGTCGCAGTAGTGATACGCCAGCAATCGACCGCGCCGCCGAAACCATCCGTTCCCTGCTGCACTGGGTATAATACCGCAGGGAGTTATCCGCTATGAGAAAACTGGTCGCACTAATCACGGCGTTCGCCGTGTTGGTCGGAGGGATTGCGCAGCAATCAAACGCTCCAAAGCAGGAGCCGCCGAAACGAGAGCAGGCGCAACAAAAGCCCCAAAAGCCTGAACCGCCGAAGCCTGGCGTCTTCGTCGCCGAGGGCAGGCAGATCAACTTTTTCTCGCGGGGCGAAGGCACGCTGGTCTTTCGCGGGCGCGGCTACCTCGTCATCAACACCGTGCAAGGCAAGGTGCAGATCGAGGGCTTCCAAGAAGTGAAAGAGCTGCCGCGCAGCGTGCGCATCAAGCCCCCGCTGAGCGAGCGACTGAAAGTCTACATGGGACAGGGTACCGTGCGCATCGAGGGCAAGTACGACTCGGTGCGGGCAGTGCTACGCGATGTGCGCGTCGACTTCAAGGGCATCGCCGCGTTCACCATGCAAGGCACGGGAACCGCCAGTATCGACGGAGTCAAACGCGAGCTGACCCCCATAACCGCCTTCACGATGTATGTGCCAGAGCCTAACTGGGGAACCGAAGAGGATGTGAAGGCTCAAACGCCCAAGACCGATAAGCGGTGAGCGATGCGCCTGATTGCGCTGGAGCTGGAGAACTTCCGCCAGTACGCCCACGCGCAGGTAGCCTTTGAGTCGGGCGTTACGGCGATTGTGGGTGCGAACGGCGCGGGCAAGACCACCCTGCTGGAAGCGATTCTGTGGGCGCTGTACGGCGCACGCGCCCTCCGCGAGGGGGTAGACACCCTCCGATTCCTCTGGTCGCAAGGCGGCGCGAAGGTGCGTGTGCAACTGGAGTTCGAACTCGGCAATCGCCGCTATCGAGTCAAGCGCACGCCTACTGAGGCTGACCTCGCGCAACTCAACCCCGACGGCGCATGGCTCTCCCTCGCGCGCGGCGCGAACCCCGTCAACCGACAGGTGGAGCAGCTGCTCGGCATGAACCATCTGCAGTTTCAGACCAGCTTCTGCGCGCGCCAGAAGGAGCTGGAGTTTCTCGGCTACACGCCCCAGAAGCGACGCGAGGAAATCAGCAAGATGCTCGGCTACGAGCGCGTCGGCGAGGCGGCGGAGGCAATCGCGAAAGCAGAGCGCGAACTCAAAGCGTCGGTGGAAGGGCTGCGCTATGGCGTCGGCGACCCCCGCGCGCTGCAAGAGCAACTGCAGGCGGTGGAGTGCGCCCTGCAGGAGACCGAGAGCGCACTGCGCGCGGAGCAAGCCGCCTTGGAGCAAGCTGTCGCCGCGCGCGACGCCGCACGCGCCCACTACGACGCCCAAGCCGCTCTGCGCGAGCAGTACCAGAGCTTGCAGCACCAGCACAACCTTCTGCAGAACGACCGGCAGCACGCACAGCGGCGCATCGAGGAGCTGCGCGCCCACTGGGAGCAACTCAAGGCGGCGTGCGAGCGCTTCAAAGCCATCAAGCCTGACGCTGACCGCTACCGCCAGCTCGCCCGCGAGCTGGAAGCGATGGAGCAACTCGCGCAGGCGGAGCAACAGCGCGCCCAGCTGCAGGCGCGGCTGGACGCCCTCGCCGAGCGACGCGCTCAACTCCACGCCGAACGCGACGAACTCCAGCAGAAGCAGGCGCAACTGCACGCTCTCTTGCCCCAACGCCAACGCGCCGCCGAACTGAGTCAACGCCTCGAGCAGCTCCGCCAGATTGCCCAGCAAGCCGCCCAGCGCGCCCGAATCGAGGCGCAACTACAAGCCGTCCAGGCGCAGCTGCAAGACCTGCAGGCGAAGGCGCGTAGGCGCGACGCGCTCGCACGCGAATCCAAGCAAGCCGACGCCGCGCTCCAAGCACACCTGCGCGCCTGCGCCGAGACCGAAGCCGAACTGCAGCGCGTACTCCAAGCGTGGAACCAGCAACGCGCGGAGATAGAAGCCGAACAGCGCAGCCTGCAGGCGACCCTGCAGCAGCAACGCGCGCGCGTGCAGCAACTCGAATCGCTGGGCGAAGCGAGCGAGTGCCCCACCTGCGGGCAACCGCTCGGCGACGCCTATCACAGAGTGTTGGCAAACGCGCAGCAGGAGGCGCGCGCGACCGAACGCCAGCTGCGCGCCCTGCGCCAACAACTGAACGCGCTCCAGCAGGAACCGACAGAGGCGCGCGCCCTGCGCGAGCAACTCGCCCAGCAGCAGCAGGCGCGCAATAACGCCCAGCAGCAACTCGCCGAACTGCAAGCGAACCTGCGCCAGCTGGAGACCGAACTGCGCCAGGCAGACGCCTTAGAACGCCAACAACACGACCTACAACACCAACTCGCCCGAATCCCCGTCTATGACCCGCAGGAGGAGCAGTCCGTGCAAGCCGAGCTGGACGCGCTCCAGCCCGACCTGCAACAGGCGCATGCGCTGGAAGTCGAACTGCGCCGCCTGCCCGCCCTCGAGCGCGACCTCCAGCAGACCGAACGCGAGGCGCAGCGGGTGCAGACCGAAATCGCGCGCCTACCGCAAGGCTATGACCCCGCGCGCCATCATGCCCTGCGCGAGGAGACCGAACGTCTGCGCCCCCTCTACGAAGAAAGCCTACAACTTATCCCCGTTATCCAGCAGCGGGACGCCTTGCGCGCCCAAATCGAAGAGGCAAAAGCCGCCCTGCAGGAGATTACCACGCGCTTAGAGCAACTGGAGGCGCAGGTGGCTCAGTTAGACTACTCGGACGCGGCGTACCAGCAGGCGGAAGCGGCGTACCAGCAGGCGGAAGCGGAGGTGAACGCCTTGGAGCGCAGCCTCGCCGCGCGTCACGCCGAATACGCCAGCCAAACCGCCCTGCGCGACCAACTCCGCGCCCAACTCGAACGCCTGCTCGAACTCCAGCGCGCCCTGCGCGAGCAGGAACACCAACTGCGCATGCACAACCTGCTGCGCAAAGCGATGCAGGACTTTCGCACCGACCTGAACACGCGCTTGCGCCCCACCCTCGCCGCGCTCGCTACCGAGTTCCTTACCGCGCTCACCAACGGGCGTTACTCCGAACTCGAAATCGACGAGGAGTACCGCTTCACCCTTCTGGACGAGGGGCATCGCAAGGCGGTCATCTCTGGCGGCGAGGAAGACATCGTGAACCTGAGTTTGCGCCTCGCGCTTGCACGCCTAATCACTGAACGCGCGGGGCAGCCCCTCTCCCTGCTGATTCTCGACGAGGTGTTCGCCTCGCTGGACGCCGAACGCCGCCAAAGCGTGATGGAACTGCTGAACAACCTGCGCACATGGTTCGACCAGATTTTGGTCATCTCGCACTTTGAGGAGATTAACGAGGCTGCCGACCATTGCCTGCGCGTGCGGCGCAACCCGCTCACACGCGCCAGCGAGATTCTGGAAGACGCGCTGCCCGACCCCGCGCTGCTGACCGCCGCCGCGCTGGATGCTGAATCGCTGGAATAGCTACCGCCGCTTGCCGAACGGCGACCACTTGCGCTTCTGCATGCGCTGCTGGAACTTGGTCATCTGCTTCATCAGCTTGCGCATCTCAAACAGCTGGTTCACCAGCGCGCTGACCTCTTCCAGCTTCACGCCGCTGCCCTTGGCGATGCGCACCTTGCGACTGTAGTTAATGATTTCGGGATGGCGTCGCTCCTGCGGGGTCATCGAGAGGATAATCGCTTCTGCACGCTTGAGCGCACGGTCATCAATCGGCATATCGCCTATCTGACTTTTGATCTGACTAAAGCCTGGCAGCAACTGGAGCAACTGCTCGAACGGACCCATGCGGCGGATTTGTTGCATCTGCGCGAGCATGTCTTCGAAGTCGAAGCTGGCGTCGCGCATCTTTTTCTCCAGCCGTCTCGCCTCTTCCTCCTGCATGGTTTGCTCGACGCGCTCGATGAGCGAGAGCACATCGCCCATGCCGAGGATACGGCTGGCGACTCGGTCGGGGTAGAACGGTTCGAGGGCGTCGGTGCGTTCGCCGACGCCGATAAAGCGCACGGGCTTGCCGACGACCGCCTTGACCGAGAGCGTCGCGCCGCCGCGCGCGTCGCCGTCCATCTTGCTCATAATGACGCCCGTCAGTTCCAGCCGCTCGTGGAACGCTTTCGCGACATTAACCGCCTCTTGCCCCGTGGTGGCGTCTACCACCAGCAGCACTTCGTGGGGCTGCAGCGCGGCGTGCATCCGTTGCAACTCGTCCATCAGCGGCTCGTCTACCTGTAGGCGTCCCGCCGTGTCCACAATCAGCACATCGTAGCCGTGCGTGCGGGCGTAGTCCAGTGCGCGCTGTGCGGTACTCACGGGGTCTTGGGTTCCCGCTTGCTGCGGGGTGAACGCGGGCACGCCAACCTGTTGCCCCAGCACCTCCAGCTGTTTAATAGCGGCGGGGCGTTGCAGGTCGCACGCCGCCAGCAGCGGGTTGCGCCCCTGCGATTTCGCCCAGCGTGCGAGCTTCGCGCAAGTCGTCGTCTTGCCCGAGCCTTGCAAGCCGCAGAGCATAAACACCGTCGGCGGGCGTGCTGCCCAGCGTATCGGCTCCGCCTCGCCCCCCAACAACGCGATCAATTCGTCGCGCACGATGCGAATCACCTGCTGGTCGGGGGTGAGGCTCTTGAGGACTTCCTCGCCGATCGCCTGTTCGCGGATTCGCGCGATAAAGTCTTTCACCACGCGGAAGTTCACATCTGCTTCCAGCAGGGCGAGCCGGATCTCGCGCAGCACCTCGTCGACGGTCTTCTCGTCCAGGCGGCTCGCGCCCCGAATGCGCGCGAATATCCCCTGCAGCTTGTCAGTCAGGCTCTCGAACATTGCCGCATGAGGATACCTGACACGGGCGCGTCGTTAGCCCTTGAGTGCCTCTGCGCCGCCGACCACTTCGGCAATCTCTTTGGTGATGGCGGCTTGACGCAGGCGGTTCATCGTCAGCGTCAGCTCCTGGATCATCTTGCCCGCGTTGTCGCTCGCCATCGACATGGCGGTCATGCGTGCGCCGTGTTCGCTCGCGCTGGCTTCCAACAGCGCCTGCAGCACTTGGGTCAGCAGGTAGCGGGGCAGCAAGCGCGCCAGCAGCTCCTCTGCAGACGGTTCGAACACGAAGTCGTAGCGCGTGCCGTCGTCCTCGCCTGCGGGCGGCTCGATGGGCAGCAGCGGCAACACCGTCGGACGCTGCGTCACGGGATTAATAAACTGTGAGTAAATCAGGTAGACACGGTCTAACGCGCCGCTGACGAACATCTGCTGCACGGCGTCGGCGACGGCGCGCGCGTCTTCCAGCCCCGCGCCCGAAGTGGGCATCGAGCGGTAGAGCGCAATCGGGTAGCCGCGCTTGCTGAAAAACTGATACCCGCGCCGCCCGACGCAGATGAGTTGCACCTGCTCTGGGTTTAGCCCCATCTCACGGATGGCGTTCTGCTGGGCGCGGATAAGGTTCATGTTGTACGAGCCGCACAGCCCACGGTCGGAGGTCGCCAGCACGAATCCGACGGTGCGCGGCTCGCGTTTTTGCAGCAGGGGATGGTCGGGCAGGTCGCCTGCGCGTCCGAGTTGCTGCAGCACCTCGTGCATGCGCTGGGCGTAGGGGCGCGCCGCCAGCACGCGGTCTTGCGCCCGACGCAGGCGCGCCGCCGAGACCAACTTCATCGCCCGCGTGATCTGCTGGATGCTCTTCGCCGCGCGAATCCGCGCGCGCATCCCGCGTAGCGTCCTCATGCCAGACCCTGCTCCTTCAGGAACTGTTGCTTGTACGCCTCAATCGCTTGGCGCAGCGTGCGCTCGGTGTCCTCGTCAAGCTTCTTCTCGCGGCGGATTTTTTCGCCCAGTTCGGGGTACTTCTCCCGCATAAACGGGTGGAAGCCCTCTTCGAAGGCGCGCACCTTCTCGACGGGGATGTCGTCCAGGTAGCCTTGCGTGCCCGCGAAGATAATCATCACCTGCTCCTCGACGGGCATCGGGGCGAATTGCGGCTGCTTGAGAATCTCTTGCAGGCGCAGCCCGCGCGCCAGCTGCAACTGGGTGGCGCGGTCTAAGTCCGACGCGAACTGCGCGAACGCCTGCACCTCGCGGAACTGCGCCATGTCCAGTCGCAGGCGTCCTGCAACCTGCTTCATGGCGCGGATTTGTGCGTCGCCCCCGACGCGGCTAACCGAGATACCTACATTAATCGCGGGGCGGATACCCGCGTAGAACAGGCTCGGCTCAAGGTAAATCTGCCCGTCGGTGATGGAGATAACATTCGTGGGGATGTACGCGGACACATCGCCCGCTTGCGTTTCGATGATGGGCAGCGCGGTCAGCGAGCCGCCGCCGTACTCGTCGGACATCTTCGCCGCGCGCTCCAGCAGGCGCGAGTGTAGATAAAACACATCGCCTGGGTACGCCTCGCGCCCGGGCGGTCGGCGTAGCAGCAGCGACACGGCGCGGTACGCCTGCGCGTGCTTGGACAAATCGTCGTACACCACCAGCGCGTCCATGCCGTTGTCGCGGAAGTATTCGCCCATCGCGCAGCCCGCGTAAGGCGCAAGATACTGCAAACTGTTCGGGTCGCTTGCGGACGCCACCACGACCGTCGTGTATTGCATCGCGCCGTAGCGCTCCAGCGTGTCGATGAAGCGGGCAATCGCCGCCATCTTCTGCCCAATCGCGACATAGATGCAGTACACAGGCTTCTCGCCTTCGGTTTCGTGCGTGTATTTCTGGTTGATGATGGTGTCCAGGATGATGGCGGTTTTGCCTGTGGAGCGGTCGCCGATGATGAGTTCGCGTTGCCCGCGCCCAATGGGAATCATCGCGTCGATGGCTTTGATGCCCGTCTGCAGGGGCTGCTTGACGGGCTGGCGGGTAATGACGCCGGGCGCAATTACCTCGATACGGCGGTACTCGTCGGCGACGATGGGTCCCTTGCCGTCGAGGGGTCGTCCGAGCGCGTCCACTACACGCCCCAGCAGTGCCTTGCCGACAGGCACTTCGGCGATGCGCCCCGTGCGCTTGACGGGGTCACCCTCCTTAAGTTCCTCGTCGGAGCCAAGCACGATTGCGCCGATGCTGTCCTCTTCGAGGTTCAGCACCATGCCCATCACCTCGTGCGGGAACTCCAGCAGTTCGCCCATCTGCGCGTCGGGCAGCCCATAGATACGGGCGATGCCGTCGCCGACTTGCAGAATCGTGCCGACGCTCTCGGCAATCGGCTTACCGTCGGCGGTCTCTATTTCCTTCGCTAAGATGCTGGTAATCTCTTCGGGTCGGATAGCCATAATCGCACCTCGCTTTTAGGTGGCGCGTGCGCCGCGCCGTTCGATTTCGAGCATAATCTGATCGCGCAGGCGGTCTAACGCGCCGCGCAGCGTGCCGTCGATCTGATACTCGCCGATGCGCACGCGCACACCGCCAATCAATTCGGGGTTCACCTCAAAGGTCGGGATGATGGTTTTGCCCGTGCTTTGTTGGAGTTTCTGCACAAGCGCGTTCTGTTCGGCTTCGGTAAGCGGCGTCGCCGACTGGATGTGCGCGCGTGCGATGCCCTGATGCGCCTCTTGGAGTTTCTGGAACTCGTCGCAGACGGCGTCGAGCATCTTCTCGCGTCGCTTTTCGACGAGTAGCTCCAGCGTGCGCATCGTGTGGGGCTGGACGCGCTCGCGGAACGCTGCGCGCAGGCGGTCGCGCTTGCGGTCGCGCGGGATGAGCGGGCTGTAGAAGAAGGCGCGCAGTTCGTCCGATTCGCGCATGATGCCGCGCAAGTTGCGCAAGTCGTCCGCCGTCGCTTGCAGCTGCCCCTGCTTGAGCGCGACTTCGAACAGGGCGCGGGCGTAGCGTCGGGCGACACGCAGATCGGTCATTTAGCGCACCTCCGCAGTTTCGATAAACTCTTGCACCAGTCGGCGGTGGCGTTCGTCGGTCATCGCCTCGCGCAGCAGCCGTTCGGTCGCCGCAAGCGTCAGGTCGGCGACATAGGTTTGCAGTTCGCTGCGCAGTTTCTCGCCTTCCAGTTTCGCTTGCTCTTGGGCGCGCGCGACGATGTCGTCCGCTTGGCGGCGCGCGTCGGCGATAATCTGATCGCGCAGTTGTTGCGCCTCGCCGACGGCTTGTTGGATGCGCTCGCGCGCCTCCGCCTCAATCTGCGTTAGGCGCGCCTCGTACTCCGAGCGCAGCTGTTCCATCGCGCGTCGATCTGCTTCGATTTTATCGTAGGTCGCGTTGATGTCCTGGCGACGCGCTTCGAGCATGGCGTTCAGCGGCTTCCAGAAGAACTTGGTCATGAGCCACAGTAGCACGAGGAAGCCGACAATCTGGATAATCAGAATGTTAAAGTCGATTCCGAGCAGCTCGAGCAGTCCGCCGCCCTTGCCGCCTTCCGCCGCGCCGAGCAGGTTCGGTAAATACGGGTACAGTTGGAGCATCGTCATCAGACCTCCTGCGGGAGGAGCGGCTTGCCCCTCCCGACGCCTCAGTTAAGGACCGCCGCCGGCGCCGCCTGCTTTCGTCAGCGCCTCGACAAGCGCATCGAGGGCTGGCAGGCGTCCCTGCAGCAGCAGGAACACCACGAACGAAAGAAGCACCAGCGACTCGATAAAGGCGAGCGCGATAATCATGCCCGTCTGAATGCGCCCTGCCATTTCAGGCTGTCGCGCCATGCCTTCCATCGCGCCCCGCGCAGCCAATCCCTGACCGATTCCCGCGCCAATCACGCCAATCGGCAGGAACCCCGCCGCCAGAGCCAATCCCAACAGGTAAAGCCCTGCACCTACTTCCATCGTTGTTCCTCCTTGTTGTTTTTTTAGGGTTCCCTGTCCTACTTGGAACCCCTTGCCTCAAGCCTCACGGTAGGGTGAGGCGTTTGAGCCAAATCCTCTCTGATTCGAGAGGAAATCGCCTAATCCGCATGGGCGTGCGCCCCATGCGCTTCCTCATGATGTTCGGTCGCCATCGCCAGATAGATTAAAGTTAGAATCGAGAACACAAACGCCTGCACGAAAGCGACCAGTAAGCCCAGCAGCAGCACTGGAAAATGGATGGGCAGCGGTAAGTAAAGCTTTTGTAGCAGGGGAACGGCGAAAATCGCGATGAGCGCCATCACCACCTGCTCCTTGCCGAACATATTCGCGTACAGACGGATAGAGAGTGAGACAGGCTTCGCAATCTCACTGATAACTTCGATAACGAATAACAGTGGGGCAAGCCAGAGCGGGACCTCGCCCACACGCGCAAAGTGCTTCAGATATCCAAGCAGACCGCGCGCGCGAATGCCTTCGTATTGCACATAGAGAATCACGATTAAAGCTAAGGCGATTGTCGTGTTCAAACTGGCAGTGGGCGCTATGCCAGGTGGTATCAGTCCCATCAGGTTGCTGAACAGAACGAATAAAAAGATGGTGCCTGCGAGGGGAACATATTTGCGTCCGTGTTCGCCGACGACGCTGATTGCCAAGTTATCGAAGAATTCGTAAATGATTTCTGCGAGGTTTTGGAGGCGTCCGGGGCGACGCTGCATGTTGCGCGTCGCCGAGATGGCGAACAGCAGCAGCGCGAGCGCGGCAATCCCTGATAGCACAGAAAAAACGGGCGGCGGCACATGCGCCCCTACACCCGTTTGCGTGAACACCCAAAGCGCGTTGAATAGCCCTTCCACAGATGCGCGTCTCCTTCGCCGTCCTTAGACGCCCGTATTATACCTACTGGATATTCGGCGCGTCAAGGGGGTAGTCTAAATACGCAAATATTCCCCAACGCTCAACCCGCACCCCTATGCGCCTGTGCGGTCTGCAGTGTTTGACCTACCCACGCCGCCAACGGCGGGATGAGCGTCTCTAGTGCCGCCTCCTGTGTTTCGGGCGGCTGCTGAAGGTAGGCGTCGATGCGTTTATGCCAAGCATCTAACTCGGCGGGGTCAGCAAAAGGCGCGAGATGTTCCAGCAGAAGGGTGTGTGCGTTGCGTCGCTGGATTACTTCCAGCGCGTCCAGCATTTGGCGATGGCTACCGCCTTCCCAGATGGGCAGTACCATTGCCTCGCGCAGGAGGCGTTCGACGCCATACTCCGCCAGCACGCCCGCGCCTCCGTGCGCCTCCATGCACCACTTGGCTGCCTGTACCGCCTGCTCCGCTGTCCAGTATTTCGCAAGGTGCGTGAGAAGGCGGAACAAGTGATAGCGCGAGTTGTAGGGCGGCGTCTGCGCCCATACTTCGGCAAGCAGGCGCACCGACTCCCACGCTAACGCGAAGGCGGCATCCAAAATGTTGCGCCAGCGCGTGATTTGCGTGCGCATCAGGGGTTGCTCGCACAGGGGCTTGCCGAACACAACGCGCTGCTGCGCAAATGCCTCCGCCTCGTCCAGCGCACGCTGAATCAGCGCGACACTGCCGACGCTGTTCGCCACGCGCGAGATGTTCAGCACCTCCAGAATCAGGTAGATGCCTGCGTCCGCGCTGCCCAGCAGGTAGCCCGTGCTGTCGTGAAGGTCTACCTCGCCTGTGATAACAGCGCGCGTGCCGATTTTGTCCTTGATGCGGCGGATGGTGTAGTTGAGGTTTCCGTCCTCGCGGTAGCGGGGCACAAAGAACAGCGCGAGCCCTCGCACCCCGCTGGGTGCGCCGTGCGGACGCGCCGCGACCACTGCCAACTCCGCAGTCACATTGCTACAAAAGTATTTTGCACCCGTGAGTCGGTACGCGTCGCCGTCAGGCACGGCGACGGTCTGCACATTCGCGCCGAGGTCTGACCCGCCGCCTACTTCGGTCATCCAAGTCGCGCCCTGCCACGCCGCGCCGTCGCGACGCAACATCTGGGGCAGGTAGCGTTCCTTCAGTGCTGGCGCGCCATACTTCGCCAGCGGCACGGCTGTCGAAAGGCTCACCGTGTGCGGGCAATATAGCCCTGGATCGTAGTATGCCGTCAGGTAGCCCAGCACGAAACTGCCAACCCAGTCCTGCTGCTCAATCACGCGCCACACGACGCCGTGCTTGTAACCCTCCTGCACCAGCTCGGGGTAGCCCGCGGGTAGGATAATCTCGTCCACGCGCACGCCGTAGCGATTATACTGGCGTAAGGCGGGCGTTCCCCAGCGGTCTATCGTTTCCGACAGGGCGCGTCCCGTGGTTTCCCACCACTGCTGGTAGGCTGCCAGCGTCTCCTCGCACGGCAGTGTGCCCAACTGCTGCTTGAGATAAGCCAGTGGACTCATAGTGGGATTGTACCCGTTAGCGACAGTGCGGTGTGGGGGAGAGTGTGTACAGGAGGTGCGCCTGCTTTTTTCAAGTGTGGGTAGAGGATGGGGAGCAGGGGCAGGTGTGAACAATGTGTCGGCGCATGCGCCCGCACCCCTTGACGCCCGCCTGCGCCGTTGGGTACAATTGGGGAGTGGTCGGGGCGTAGCTCAGCATGGGAGAGCGCTCCTTTCGGGTGGGAGAGGTCGGCAGTTCGAATCTGCCCGCCCCGACCAGTGCGTTTAGCCAAGGATCCCCATCTCCCGCAGCAGATTCCGCAGCCGTTCGCGCGTGCGCTCGCTCACAGGCGTCAGCGGCAGGCGCAGGCTCTCCTCGATGCGTCCCATCATCGCCAGCACGCACTTGACAGGCGCGGGGTTCGTCTCCCAGAAGTTCGCCTGCATCAGCGGTTGGAGCCGATAGTGCCACATGCGGGCGGTCTCGGCGTCGCCTTGCAGCGCGGCGCGGGTCATCTTCGCCGTCCAATCGGGCAGCTCGTTGCCGATGACCGAAATTACCCCGTCGCCGCCCATCAGCATCGTCGGCGCGGCGAAGATGTCGTCGCCTGCGTAGACCGCAAAGCCCGGCGGACGGCTGCCGAGAATCTCCAACGCCTGCGTAATGTTGCCGCTCGACTCCTTGACGCCCACCAGATGGGGCACTTCATCCGCGATGCGCAGGATTACATCCGCGGGGTAGTTGCGCCCTGTGCGGGAGGGCACATTATACAGGATGATGGAGATGTCGGCTTGCTCGGCGATGGTGGCGTAGTGGCGCAGCAAGCCTTCGGGCTCGGGCTTGTTGTAGTAGGGGGTTACGGACAGCACGGCGGTTGCGCCCGCGCGCTTGGCGTGCTGCGCCAGCCCGACGGCTTCGTGGGTAGCGTTGCTGCCCGCGCCAGGGCACACAGGCACGCGCCCGTTCGCCTGCTCCAGCACGATGTCCATCACGCGGCGGTGTTCCTCGTGGGTGAGCGTTGCGCCCTCGCCTGTGGAGCCTGCAGGCAGCAGCGCGTCCACGCCCGATTCAATCAGCCAGTCGACCAGCGCGCGCAGGCGGGGTTCGTCAACTGCCCCATCGCGCGTAAACGGCGTGACCATCGCCACGCCCAGCCCTCGAAACGGCGGTGTTCGCATCAGCGTTCCTCCTTGAGTGTCAGGATTTCGTGCAGTACCTCTGCAAAGGCGAAAAAGCCCGTGCGTCCGACGAGCCACTCGGCGGCGCGCACCGCGCCGTAGGCGAACCCGTCGCGGCTCTTGGCGCGATGCGTCATCTCGATCCAGTCATACGGACCGTCCAGCATCAGGCGGTGCGTGCCGAACTCGCTACCGAGTCGCACCACGCCGACGGCGAACTGCGCGTCGGGCAAGCGATGGTCGGCAGGTACGGGATATTGGGCGACGCGCGTGTGGTTCAGCGCGTGCTGCAGGCGGCTTGCCAGCGCGCGGGCGGTGCCGCTGGGCGCGTCCGACTTGCCGCGATGGTGAATCTCCTCCAGCGCGACATCCCAGCCCTCCAGCGTCAGCAGTTGCGCGGCGAGGCTGACCGCCTGCTGCAGAAACACCTGCACGGCGATGGAGAAGTTGGGCGCGTACAGCACGCTGCCGCCCGCCGCCTGTACCTGCTGGGCGACCGCCTCGCGCTGGGCGTCCCAGCCTGTCACGCCAATGATAAGCGGCGTACGGGTCTGCAGCGCGAGCGCGACATTCGCGGGCACAGCCTCCGCCAGCGAGAAGTCAATCAGCGCGTCGCTCTGCTGGGCAATCTGCAGGCGCACCTCTGGCGGGGTCTCGCGGCGGAGGACGCCTGCAATCGTGTGTCCGCGCGCGGTCGCTACCCGCTCGACCGCCTGTCCCATCCGTCCGTAGCCGATGAGTCCGATCCGCATCGTCGTCTCCGAGTCGCCCCAGAACGCAGGGCAGGTTGGGGAACGCAGCGAGCGAGGCAAGCGTGAGTCGAGCAGGCGGTCTGCCTGATCGAGTAGCGCTCCGCTTCGCGCGGGGCGAAGCGACAGTCTGCAAGATGTTCTCCTGCAGCCCAGCCGTGCGGTCGCCGAAGTCCTGCACGGCTTCGGCGGGCAGCCCTTTCCGCCGCGTTCGTCGGCGTCGGCGCGCCTCCCGCGGCGTACTAATGCTGACCCGCGCCTCTACTCGGCGGATTCCCTCTAACGCCAAGTATACCCGCTTGTCGCTTCGGACGCAACCCCACTTCATTTGGCACGAAAGTTGCTGTAAGACCCCATGCGGTATCCGGCGGGGGTTTTAGAGCAATGCACTATTCTATGGATTGTTATACTGATTCGGAGTTCTGGAGCGGTGACGCTTTGGAGTTGGAGCAGGAGCAAGGGTTGAGCGGCACTGCTCTGGACGCGATGTTTGGCGAAATCTTGCGTCGCCCGCTCTTGCAGCCTGATGAGGAGTTGGAACTGCTCCAGCGGGCGCAGCAGGGCGACGAAGCAGCGCAGAACCGCCTGATTGAATCGAACCTGCGCTTGGTGATTAGCGTCGCGCGGCGGTATGTGCGCCCCGGTTCGCCCTTAGAAGACCTCGTGCAGGAGGGCGCAATTGGTCTCATCAAGGCGATTCGCAACTTCGATGTCAATCGTGGACTGCGGTTTAGCACCTACGCCGTTCACTGGATTCGCCAGAGCGTTGGTCGCGCTGCCGATTCGCAGACCAACATGATTCGCCTCCCGAACCATGCGATCGACTCCCTGCGCAAGATTGAGCGCACGCGCAACGAACTGCGGGCGCTGCTGGGCAAGGAGCCGACGAACGAAGAGATTGCCGAGCAGTTGCAGATGCCTGCAAGCAAGGTCGCGCGCCTTTCACGGTACGCGCACGCGAACTACTCGCTGGAGCATAAAGCGCATGAGGATCAAAGCACGCCGCTCGGTGGGTTGCTCGCCAGCCCTGAAGAGGCAGACCCCGAAACCGTCGCCATCGAGCGCGTCTGGATATCGGAGATATTGGAGACCGTAGAACGCCATCTTACCCCTGGCGAGCGGTGGGCGCTCTATCGCCATCTGGGGATGGATGTGAGCGAGATTCCGCCAGGGCATACGAAACGCCCTTCCCGCGAGCGTATCCGCCAGTTAGAGAAGCAAGCGCTTACCAAGTTGCGCGCGCTGGCGCGGGAACTTTCGGCGGACAAATAAACGCTACGGCACTTTCGTCACAACCGCAGGGAAGCCTCTGCTTTCCAGTTGATTTTTGAGCGCTTCGGCTTTGGCGCGGTCGCGCGTCACCAGTGTCTGCACCCGATAAAGCGTTTTGCCCTCGCGTTGGAACGGCACGATGCTCGCCTCGAAGCCGCTTGCAAGCAGGCTCTGCGCGACCTGATTCGCGTTCTCGCGGCTCTCGTAGATTCCTACCTGCACGCGATACAGGACGCCTGCTTGCGTCTCCGTTTGGGGCGGTGGAGAAGTCGCAGGCTCTTGTGGGGGACTTGGCTCGGTAGGCGTGGGTTCGGGCTGCGGCGCAGGTGACTCTGGTGCGGGCGGCTCTCCCGATTCGTCGGGCACGAAGTATTCGTCATCGATAGGCGGCGGCTCGTCAGCAGGCGTTTCTTCGGGAGGGGCGGCGGGTTTGGATTGGCGTTGGCGTCGTTTTTGTTGATACCGCTCGTAATCGAACGGCGCGACCTCGCGCGAGCCGATAATCACGCCCGTGCCTGCCGTCACATCGGGCGGCAGCTTTTCCTGTACCACCACTTTGGGCATCGGCTTGGAGTTGGGCGATGCAGGGTGGGGGGATGTCGCGTCCGTGGGTGTATTCGTCAGGCGCAGCTGCAGGCGCCCCTCTTCGGAGATGGTGATGCGCGGTCCCAGCCCGTAGTAGCCGACCGCCATGAAGATAAGAAACACGGCGACCCCTGCCCCGACCGTCTTTAGGAACCGCTTGATCGAGAATCCATCTTCGTCCCGACTGCGAAAATCGAGCGGCATAGCGACCTCCACAGAATTATAGCATGGGGCGCGCTTTGGGGCAAATGGCACGAAAGTTGCTACGAGGCACAGCGAGTGCGGTCATAGCATCTTGTCCCTCCCTCTCCGAGGCGCCCCAGGTTGTCCCTCCCCCTGGGGCGCGTTTTAGCTGCTGGGTGCGGCGCGTGGGCGCAAGCGTTTCGCAGGCGCGCCGCTCTCATCAGCGATTTCGGGCGTCGCGGCAGGCGGCTCCACAGGCGCAGGCTCCAGCGTCTGCAAGGGTTGGTCGCCTTCCTCGTCGCGCATCAGCGCCAAAAACTCCTCGCGCGTGAGGTTCTCGCGCTCCAGCAACGCCTGCACCACGCGATCCATCTTGTCGCGGTTTTGCGTCAGAATCTCGCGCGCCCGCTGGTAGCACTCTTCGATAATGCGCCGCACCTCTTGATCGATTTCGTAGGCGATTTGCTCGCTGTAGTTGCGGTCTTCCATAATGTCGCGTCCGAGGAACGGATTGCCGTGTCGCCTGCCGAAGGTCAAAGGACCGAGTTTTTCGCTCATGCCGTATTCGGTGACCATCGCGCGGGCAATCTCGGTGGCGCGTTTGAGGTCGTCTTGTGCGCCGGTGCCCACCTCGCCGAACACCAGCTCCTCTGCCACGCGCCCGCCCAGCATCGTGGTGATGCGATCCAGCAGCGCTTGGCGTGTGTAAAGATACCGATCGCGTTCAGGCATCTGAATCGTGTAGCCGAGCGCCATCCCGCGCGGCAGAATCGAGATTTTATGCACAGGCTCCGCTTCGGGGAGCAGTTCGCCGACAATCGCGTGCCCGACCTCGTGGTAGGCAATAACTTCGCGCTCGCGCTTGTCGATGACGCGGTTGCGCCGCTGGGGTCCTGCAATCACGCGGTCCACGGCTTCTTCGAACTCGTCCATCGTGATGCGCGTCTTGTTGCGTCGTGCGGCAATCAGCGCAGCTTCGTTCACCAGGTTTGCCAAGTCCGCGCCCGTGAAGCCGGGCGTGCGCTTGGCGAGCAAATCCAAATCCACATCGGGGGCAAGCGGCTTGCCCTTCGTGTGGACTTCCAGAATCTTCTTGCGCCCTTCCACATCGGGCGGGTCTACCACGATGTGGCGGTCGAAGCGTCCAGGGCGCAGCAGCGCGGGGTCTAAGATGTCGGCGCGGTTAGTGGCGGCGATGACGATGATGCCCAGATTCGGGTCGAAGCCGTCCATCTCCACGAGCAGTTGGTTAAGGGTTTGCTCGCGCTCGTCGTGTCCGCCGCCCAGCCCTGTGCCGCGCTGCCGTCCGACGGCGTCGATCTCGTCGATGAAGATGAGGGCGGGTCGGTTCGCTTTGGCGGTCTCGAACAGGTCGCGCACGCGCGCCGCGCCGACGCCGACGAACATCTCCACAAAGTCGGAGCCGCTGATGTGGAAAAACGGCACGCCCGCCTCGCCCGCGACCGCACGCGCCAAAAGCGTCTTACCACAGCCTGGCGGTCCCAGCAGCAGCACGCCTTTGGGAATCTTCGCGCCGAGTTTTTGGTACTTCTGCGTGTTTTTGAGGTAGTCGACAACCTCGGCGAGTTCCTGCTTCGCCTCCTCCACGCCCGCCACATCGTCGAAGGTCACGCGCGGGATGTTCTCGTTGTAGCGTCGAGCGCGCGCCTTGCCGAACGAGAACGCCTGATTGTTGCCCGCCTGCGCCGAACGCATCAGCAGAAACCAGAACAGTCCCCCAATCAGCAGGATGACCAGAAACATCCCCAACATCTGGCTGAGGTAGTCGGGCATGCGGCTGTCTTCGGTGAACTTGAGGGCGACCCTTGCTTTCTCAAATTCCTGATAGAGTCTATCGCGGGTGGCGCCATCGGGCGGCAGCGCGGCGTGGAAGGGCGTTCCGTCCCGTAGGGTTCCCACCAAGCGATTGCCCTGCACCGTCGCTTCGGCAATGTTGCGCTGGTGCACCTCGTTCACGAGTTGTGTGTAGGTCAACTCCCGTGCGCCCATCGGCTGCAGTTGACGCAGATATTGCATCAGAAGCAGCAACACCAGCACAAACCCCACGACAGTCAAAAAGGTGCGTGCGTTTTTACTCAACATATGCCTCCTATAACCGCGTTGGTACGCTCCATGCTTGACATAGTAGACGGTTATCGGCGTCCGCAGGCGATTACGCAATAGCCGCGCGAACGGTTCCGTGCATAAGTATACCTCAGAAAGTTCACTTAGGTTCCCCAATCAAACGGAGGGCGCGTGTGCGCACTGTCAGGCGCGCCGCCACTGCCACGCCTGACAGGAACGCCAACCCTGCCCACAGCGCACGCCGTTTCACAAAAGGATTCTACCCAGCGCGTTGGTCTGGGGGACGAAGAGGGGAATCAGGTACACTTATGCTGCCGTGTGGAACGAGGATACGCCGCGCGAGGCGTGCGGGCTGTTCGGTGTCTTTGCGCCAGGGGAGGATGTCGCCCGACTGACCTACTTTGGGCTGTTCGCGCTACAGCATCGGGGGCAAGAGAGCGCAGGCATCGCCGTCTCGGACGGCGCGCGTATCCGCGCCTACAAGGACTTGGGGCTGGTCACGCGCGTGTTTTCGGAGCCGATTTTGCAGAGCCTACAGGGCTATATCGCCGTCGGGCATACCCGCTACTCCACCACAGGCTCGTCCACGCTGCGCAATGTGCAGCCGATTACCTGCGCGACCGAGCATGGCAACATCGCCGTCGCGCACAACGGCAACTTGGTGAACGCGCACCATCTGCGCGCCCGATTGGAGGCTGCAGGCGAGCAGTTCGAATCGACCAACGACTCGGAAGTTATCGTGCGGTTGATGGCTCGTGCGCTGGAAAACGGCGCGGACATCGTGGACGCCATCCGTGCGATGATGCGGCAGGTGCGGGGCGCGTACTCGCTGGCGATTCTGACCCCCACGCAGTTGATTGGCGTGCGCGACCCGTATGGCGTGCGCCCGCTGGCGTTAGGTCGGTTGGGTAGGGCGTGGGTGCTGGCGTCGGAGACCTGCGCCTTCCCGCCGATTGGCGCGGACTATGCGCGCGAGGTCAAGCCTGGCGAAATCGTCGTGATTGACGCCGACGGGCTGCACACCTACGAGGGGCTACCCCGTGCGTGTGAGGCGCTGTGCATGTTCGAACTCATATACTTCGCGCGTCCGGACAGCCATCTGTACGGCAGGTTGCTGTACGAAGTGCGCCGTCGGATGGGGCGGATACTGGCGCGCGAGCATCCCGCGGAAGCGGATTTGGTCATCCCTGTGCCCGATTCGGGCGCGCCTGCAGCCGTGGGCTACGCGGCGGAATCGGGGATTCCCTACGGTGATGGGCTAATCAAGAACCGCTACGCGCCACGCACTTTTATTCAGCCTGAGCAGCGGCTGCGCGAACAGAGCGTGCGCCTGAAACTCACGCCCCTGCGCGAGGTGATTGCGGGCAAGCGATTGGTGGTGGTGGACGACTCCATCGTGCGCGGCACAACCACGCGACAGATTGTGCGCTTACTCTTTGAGGCGGGCGCACGCGAGGTGCATCTGCGCATCACCGCGCCGCCCATCCGATTCCCCTGCCACTACGGAATCGATATGGCGACCCAGCGCGAGTTGGTCGCCGCGCACCACACAGTGGAAGATGTACGCCGACAAGTCGGCGCGACGACGCTGGGGTATCTTAGCATCGAGGGGCTGCTGGAAGCAGCAGGGCATCCACGCGAGCGGTTCTGCCTCGCCTGCTTCAACGGCGACTACCCCATCCCCATCCCTGACGATGTGGAGTTGGTGAAGGAGATTTTCGAGCGGGCGACGCCTGCAACAGAAGCAAAGCCGTAGGTGCTTTTTGAGGGCGGGGCAATCCCGCTGACAGCGGACGACCCATAGATTGGTAGGTGCGTTAACGAATCCTTAACACTTGTGCGGGGTATAGTGAACCGTCATGGTGCGGCTGCTTAAAACGGAGACGCCCGAAGTGCGCCCAGTGGTGCGCACGATGCCGCTGCCCGACGACGCTGATGACCCTGCGATTTGGACGCATCCCCGCGATCCGCGCCTGAGCCTGATTTTAGGCACGAACAAGGCGCGTGCGCCTCGCGGCGCCATCGGCGTGTTCGACCTCAGCGGACGCATGCTGCAACGGATTGACGGCATTGACCAGCCGAATAATATCGATGTTGCCTACGGCTTTGCGCTGGGGCGTGAGCGCGTCGATATCGCCGTCGCGACCGAGCGGTACGCCAGCCGCCTCCGCATCTTTCGGATTGACCCGGCGCGCCGCCGACTGGTGGACATTACCGACCCCAACGGCGCGCGCGTGTTCGCGGGCGAATCGGGCGAGCGCGCGATGCCGATGGGGCTTGCGCTCTACCAGGCGGGGCGCGGCGAGGTACAGGCGATTGTCTCGCGCAAGTCGGGACCGAAGCGCGGCTACCTGCATCAGTATCGGCTGGTTCCCACGCGCGGCGGGCGCGTCGGCGTGCAACTGGTGCGGGCGTTCGGCGCGTTCAGCGGCGAGGGCGAAATCGAAGCCATCTGCGTCGACAGTGAACTCGGCTATGTCTACTACGCTGACGAGGGCGTCGGCATCCGCAAGTATTACGCCGACCCGCGCCACCCTGAGCGCGAGATTGCCTTGTTTGCGACCGAATATGAGGGTGACCAGGAGGGCATCGCGATATACGCGCCTCCCGACGGTGCAGGCTACCTGCTTTGCACCGAGCAGATAGAAGGCGGCAGCAAGTTGCACATCTACCCCCGCTTCGGCGTGCAGCGGAAGCCGATTCTCACACTGCGGACGGGCGCGGACGAGACCGATGGGTTGGACGCCAGCGCGCACAACTTCGGCGCGCCGTTCGAAAAAGGGCTGGTCGTCGCCATGAACAGCGAGGGACGCAACTTCTGGCTCTATCGCTGGGCGGACATCGAACGGGAACTTGAAAGGCGTGTGCGGTAGGCGGTTCGTGCGCACGGCGGGTACAATCCCTATGTGCGCGAAGTCGAACAGAGCCTTGCGCTGAGTTATCGGCGGCTGACCTACGCCAGCGCGGCGCTGATGGCACTCGGCTGGGTGTGGCATGTGCTGCGCGGCGACCAGACGAACTGGCTGATTACGCTGGGACTGGGATTGCTGCTGCTGACGCCGCTGCTCGCGCTGGCGCACTTGGCATGGCTGGCGAAGCCGCTGGATCGGCTGGCGGCGCGCTACAGCATCATCGCCCTACTGCTCCTCGCGCTGGCGGTGCTAATCGGGTTACTGCTGGGGAGGGCGCAATGAGCCTTTCGGACACGCTGCGGATAGACATGGAGCGCATCGTGGGCGCGGATGCGGTGCTGACCGACCCCATCCAACTGCTGGCATACGACTGCGACGCTTATACGATTGAGAAAGCCCTGCCGACGGCGGTCGTGCTGCCCCAGACGACCGAGCAGGTTGCGGCGATTGTGCGGCTGGCGAACCACGCGGGGCTGCCGATTGTGCCTCGCGGTGCGGGTACAGGGCTATCAGGCGGCGCACTGGCAGCGCGGGGCGGAATCGTGCTGGCATTCAGCCGCATGCACCGAATCCTCTGGGTGGACACGCGCAATCGTCGCCTGCGTGCACAAGCGGGCGCGGTGAACTACCAGCTAAGCAAAGCCGTGCAGTACGCGGGACTGCACTTCGCGCCTGACCCCTCGTCGCAAGGCGCCTGCACCATCGGCGGCAATGTCGCCGAGAACTCGGGCGGACCGCACACATTAAAATATGGCGTCACGGTGAACCACATCACGGGGCTGCAGGTGGTGCTGCCCGACGGCGAGATTATGGAACTGGGCGGCGAGGAAGACGAGCCGTTCGGGTACGACCTTGTGGGGCTGCTGACGGGCAGCGAGGGCACGCTGGCAATCGTCACGGAGGTCGTCGCGCGCCTGACGCCCAACCCGCAGGCGACGCGCACGCTGCTGGCGGTCTTCGAGACGCTGGAAGACGCCAGCCAGACCGTGTCGGACATCATCGCCGCGGGGATTGTGCCCGCCGCGCTGGAGCTGATGGACGCGCTAACGCTGCAGGCGGTGGAGGCGGCGTTCGGCTACGGATTCCCGTTGGACGCGGAGGCGGTGCTGCTGATTGAACTCGACGGGCTGGAGGCGGAGCTGGACGGCGAGCAGGCGCGGGTGTTGGACATCTGCCAGCGCAATTGCGCCCGCGAGGTGCGCCGCGCGACCACCCCGCTGGAACGCGCGAAACTGTGGGCAGCCCGCAAGAAAGCGATTGGCGCGCTGGGCAGGCTCGCGCCCTCATGCGTCACCCAAGACGGCGTTATCCCGCGCTCGAAACTGCCCCAAGTGCTGCGCGAGGCAGGGCGCATCGCCGAAAAATACGGCTTGCGCCTCGCGAATGTGTTCCACGCAGGCGACGGCAACCTGCACCCCGTGCTGCTGTTCGACGACTCCGACCCTGAACAGGTGGCGCGGGTGGTAGAAGCGGGCGACGAGATTCTGGCGTTGTGCCTGCGCGAGGGCGGCAGCCTGTCGGGCGAACACGGAATCGGCACAGAGAAGTGCGCATCGATGCGCCAGATGTTCACGGCGCATGACTTGGAGATGATGCGGCGTGTCAAGGCGGTCTTCAACCCCAACGACACGCTGAACCCCGACAAGATGTTCCCCGACACGCGCTACTGCTACGAGAGCAAGCGTCGCCTCACGGAGGCACGGCGCGGGGCAGCCGTCTAACATAACAACGCTCGCACCTGCGTCGCAGGGGTACAATTCCAACAGATGGCGTTTTGCGCCGAGAGTAAGTAGGAGGTCTGTGATGCACCGCGTGAAGACGGCTAAGCGAGCTATTCTGGTAGCGGCGATTCTCGGCATCGCCTCTGCGGTAGCTGCGGGGGGCTATTGGGTGGGCGTGCATCTCCAGCCTGACCACACGGCAGCGTCTTGCGAACCCATCGCGAACTGGTGGGAAATTGCCAATCCCATCTTTCGGAGACCGCTCGATACGCACGAGAGCCTCTTGATGCGGATGGAGTATGTGTACGACGCGCCCGAAGACGCCTCTACGCATGCACACGGTGACGACAACAGACGCTTCCGCCCGAACGGAATTATCCAGTACGGGGTCGGCGCAGAGGCGCAGCAGATAGAGGAATGGCTCCGCGAACCCCAATTCGGGGATGCCTCACATGCCCTGCGAGTGGAGGAGAAGTACGGGTTCGGACGCCCCTTGTTCAGCTTCTCGATAGAGGAAGTTGGTGCGGAACTTCAGGAGGGTGCAGTTCCCGAATCGCTGCGGGCGCTGTTCCAGGCGCACGGTGAACCGCTTTCGGAACAAGCGAGCCTGATAGACGCTGAGAGCGAATGGTGGATATCAGACGGCGTAATCTACATCCTTCGCCTAGAAGGGGGAGTGTTCCGTGTGTACGGTGAACCGCGCAAGGGAAACCCGCGCCTTGTGGAGCAACGGATTCCCGTCGACTGGAAGCCTCGCTCGTTTCGAGTGCCGCTCCCTGCTGAGACGCGCCCGAACTGGTGCCAAGTGATGCGTGTGCGGAAAACCCCAACTTCTTCTGGTACGAAGCAGACGCAGCAAGTGGAGGCGGCATACCTTGATTGGCATCCCAAAGAGGGTTGGCAGACGCGCAAGGCAGCGTCCTACACGCGCAATGCAGGGAAGGGTCTCTCCGCGCTGCAATTCTGGTTTGATGAGCTAACCGAGATCACTCCCGATATGGATTGGGTAGCAGTCGCTTGGTTTAGCGCGGACGCGCCGCGTGGCGAACAACCCTACGAGCAGTTTCTCATCGTCGCGGTGCTTTCGGGGCAGATTGTGAGTCGCGACGGAACGCTCGTTTTGAACGCGGGCGAGGCGGCGTGTGTGGGATTGGTGCATCCCCCGAATGAGCCGTTCGCGCGAGTGGAGCGAATGCGACCCGTCGAGCTGCGCGTCTATCCGTCGTATTGCATCCTGCGTTGGGACGCTTCCCTGACAGGGGGACGCGAGCTGCTGGATATCGCTCTCTACGCGCTACCGCGTGGGGCAAAGGGGGCGCGCTTCAGATGGGACTATCGTCGAGACGGCATCGACCTCAATCTCGGCTGGAGCTGGGCGCCTCAGCGGGCTGTGTGGTTGGTTGACTTTTGAGCGAGGCGTCCTAAGCAGCGCCTTTCCGAATTTCCCCTGAATTCGGGGCGAATTTGCTCCGAGTCGGGCTTAAACCCTTGACAACGCCCTCGTGGACATGGTAATATATAGTCCGCCTCAAAGCAAGGGACTTTGGGGCGCGAGTGACACCTTGAGATCCCAGAAACTGCGTGCAAGCGGCTATGCCCTTGACAAACGCGCCTGGGATGTGGTATAATCAGACTCGCCGACGAGATGCTGAAAGGCGTGTCGGCGCGTGCGCTTGTTGCAACGGCGGCAAGCGCAGAATAAACCTTGAAAACCGGGCAGGTAAGAACGCTTTGCGAGCCCAAGTCGATTCGGAAAACGAGCCTGCTTCGGCAGGAGGAACCGTTTTCTGACGGAGAGTTTGATCCTGGCTCAGGGCGAACGCTGGCGGCGTGCCTTAGACATGCAAGTCGAGCGGTAGGCGTCCTTCGGGGCGCCGAGAGCGGCGAACGGCGGAGTAACACGTGGGTAACCTGCCCCGAAGACTGGGATAACCCGGGGAAACTCGGGCTAATACCGGATGTGGATGCCTTGGCTTCGGCGAAGGCATCTAAACGGGTTTCCGCTTCGGGATGGGCCCGCGGCCTATCAGGTTGTTGGTGAGGTAACGGCTCACCAAGCCGACGACGGGTAGCCGGTCTGAGAGGACGATCGGCCCGAGGGGCACTGAGACACGGGCCCCACTCCTACGGGAGGCAGCAGTCGGGAATTTTGGGCAATGGGCGCAAGCCTGACCCAGCGACGCCGCGTGGAGGACGAAGCCCTTCGGGGTGTAAACTCCTTTTAGTGGGGACGAACGCAGACGGTACCCACAGAAAAAGCCCCGGCTAACTACGTGCCAGCAGCCGCGGTAATACGTAGGGGGCGAGCGTTGCCCGAATTTACTGGGCGTAAAGCGCACGTAGGCGGCTCCGTAAGTCTGGTGTGAAATCTCACGGCTCAACCGGGAGGCTGCACCAGATACTGCGGGGCTCGAGGACGGGAGAGGAGATTGGAATTCCCGGTGTAGCGGTGAAATGCATTGATATCGGGAGGAACACCAGTGGCGAAGGCGGATCTCTGGCCCGTTGCTGACGCTGAGGTGCGAAAGCTGGGGGAGCGAAAGGGATTAGATACCCCTGTAGTCCCAGCCCTAAACGATGGGCGCTAGGTGTTGGGGGAATTACCCCTCAGCGCCGTAGCTAACGCATTAAGCGCCCCGCCTGGGGAGTACGGCCGCAAGGTTGAAACTCAAAGGAATTGACGGGGGCCCGCACAAGCGGTGGAGCATGTGGATTAATTCGATACAAACCGAAGAACCTTACCTGGGCTTGACATCCACGAGAAACGCCCTGGAAACAGGGCGCCTCGGTGGGGAAACCCACCGACCCGTGGACACCGGTTGCATGGCTGTCGTCAGCTCGTGCCGTGAGGTGTTGGGTTAAGTCCCGCAACGAGCGCAACCCCTGTCCTCTGTTGCCAGCGGGTCATGCCGGGCACTCTGAGGAGACTGCCGTGGTCAACACGGAGGAAGGTGGGGACGACGTCAAGTCAGCATGGCGGTTACGTCCAGGGCGTCACACATGCTACAATGGGTGGTACAAAGGGCAGCCAACGCGCGAGCGGGAGCGAATCCCAAAAAACCACCCTCAGTTGGGATCGCAGTCTGCAACTCGACTGCGTGAACGCGGAATCGCTAGTAACGGCGGGTCAGCCATACCGCCGTGAATACGTTCCCGGGCCTTGTACACACCGCCCGTCAAGTCACCCGAGTCGGCTGCACCCGAAGTCGGTCGCCTAACCCGCACGGGAGGGAGCCGCCGAAGGTGTGGCTGGTAAGGGGGACTAAGTCGTAACAAGGTAGCCGTACCGGAAGGTGCGGCTGGATCACCTCCTTTAACGGAAGCAACTCTCTACGGCACGCAAAGCACTACCTGCTCGGTTTTGAGGGAACCACAGACGGGCGCGTAGCTCAGTCGGTTAGAGCGCACCCCTGATAAGGGTGAGGTCATTGGTTCGAATCCAATCGCGCCCACCAGTGGGGGCGTAGCTCAGCGGGAGAGCACCTGCTTTGCACGCAGGGGGTCACCGGTTCAAATCCGGTCGCCTCCACCAGCCTAACCCTCAGCGCCCTACGGGGCGTTGACGGTTGGGCTGAAAGCACCAACACAACGGGCAACGGACCCAACGATTTCCCACTTTGACAACTGGACTGGAGTCATCGAGAAGCGCGCCAAGTAGGCAAGCTACTAAGGGCGCACGGCGGATGCCTAGGAGCAAGGAGCCGATGAAGGGCGTGGTAAGCTGCGATAAGCTGCGAGGAGCCGCAAACAGGCGTTGATCCGCAGATCCCCGAATGGGAGAACCCGGCCACCGAATGGGTGGTCACCCACCGCTGAACCCATAGGCGGTGTGGAGGGAACCTGGGGAACTGAAACATCTCAGTACCCAGAGGAAAAGAAATCGAATGAGATTCCCTCAGTAGCGGCGAGCGAACGGGGAAGAGCCTAAACCAACTGGGCGTGCCCAGTTGGGGTCGTGGGACCGACATCAGAGTACGCCTTCCGCTTAGCAGAAGTGCCTGGAACGGCATGCCATAGAGGGTGAGAGCCCCGTACGCGAAAAGTGGAAGCGACTCGTCGGCATCCCGAGTAGCACGGGATAAGTGGAGCCCTGTGCGAATCCGCCCGGACCACCGGGTAAGGCTAAATACTCCTTGCTACCGATAGCGCAACCAGTACCGTGAGGGAACGGTGAAAAGCACCCCGGAAGGGGAGTGAAAGAGAACCTGAAACCGTGCGCTTACAAGCAGTCGGAGGACTATACCCCTCTGGGGGATTGTCTGACGGCGTGCCTTTTGCAGAATGAGCCGGCGAGTTACGCTCAGCGGCAAGGTTAAGCGTCTCAGACGCGGAGCCGCAGCGAAAGCGAGTCCACACAGGGCGACCCAGTCGCTGGGCGTAGACCCGAAACCGCGCGATCTACCCCTGGTCAGGCTGAAGCCGTGGTAACACACGGTGGAGGGCCGAACCGGTGTCCGTTGAAAAGGGCTCGGAGGAACTGGGGGTAGTGTGGTGAAATGCCAATCGAGCGCGGAGATAGCTGGTTCTCCCCGAAATGCATTGAGGTGCAGCCTCACGCACTATGCGATGCAGGTAGAGCCACTGGATGGGCTAGGGGCCCTACCAGGTTACCGAACCCAACCAAACTCCGAATGGCATCGCAGGAAGCGTGGGAGTGAGACAGCGACGGATGAGCGCCGTTGTCAAAAGGGAAATAGCCCAGACCGCCCGCTAAGGTCCCCAAACACAGGCTAAGTGTGAAAGGATGTAGGGTCGCGTAAACAACCAGGAGGTTGGCTTAGAAGCAGCCATCCTTTAAACAGTGCGTAACAGCTGACTGGTCGAATGTGACCCTGCGCCGACAATGTAAGGGGGCTCAAGCCTGTTACCGAAGCGGCGGGTTCCCCGCAAGGGGAGCGGTAGGGGAGCGTTCTGCTCGCAGGGAAGGTGGAGCGGAAGCACCACTGGAGCGTGCAGAAGTGAGAATGCCGGCACGAGTAGCGAGAAGACGGGTGAGAATCCCGTCCGCCGAAAGCCTAAGGGTTCTTCAGGCAGGTTCGTCCGCTGAAGGTTAGGCGGTCCTAAGTCGAGGGCGAAAAGCCGTAGGCGAAGGGCAGTGGGTCAACATTCCCACCCCAGGTGGTGGAGCTAAGCGGTGACGCTTCAGAATCGGTCGGGCGCAGAGTTGGAAGGCTGCGCTCGCCCCAGCGGCAACTCTGGGGCGACGAAGGGATCCCTCGGGTGAACGAAGCGACCGTGACTGGAGCCGAGAAAACCCGCGTCGCGTTGAAACCACCTGACCGTACCGCAAACCGACACAGGTAGGCGAGGCGAGGAGCCTCAGGCGCGCGAGAGAAGTCCCGCTAAGGAACTCGGCAAATTGACCCCGTAACTTCGGGAGAAGGGGTGCCTCGAAAGAGGTCGCAGCAAAGCGGGCCCGGCGACTGTTTACCAAAAACACAGCTCTCTGCGAAGGGGAAACCCGATGTATAGGGGGCGACGCTTGGCCAATGCCCGTAGGTTAAGGTGAGGGGTCAGCCGCAAGGTGCAGCCCCAAACTGAAGCCCGGGTGAATGCCGGCCGTAACTCTAACGGTCCTATGGTACCTTCGCTGCCCCCCTCATGGGTAACCATGAGGTGCGCACCCAGCTATATGCTGGAAACTCCGAGTATCCAGCGGTACTCGCAGGAAACATGCTCCGATGAGAGAATGATTTGCCTGTGAGTAACAATCCGTCTGGTGCGGACAACCAGCAGGAAAGACTAACCTGAGAAGCACTCAGGTTAGAATCCTCAGAGACCATACGCTGGGCGCCTCAACGAAGAGGTGAAGAGATGGTCCCATCTGCATGGCGACATGCAGGAGTCGTGCCCTGCGACAAGGGGGGTATGGCTCGCTCGAGGTTCACACTCGGGTAAGACGATAAGCGAAATTCCTTGTCGCGTAAATTGCGACCCGCACGAAAAGCGTAACGACTGGGCCACTGTCTCAGCGGGACTCTCGGTGAAACTGTAGCACCCGTGAAGATGCGGGTTACCTGCGGTAGGACGGAAAGACCCTATGGAGCTTTACTACAGCCTGAGATTGCATTTCGGTATGTCATGTATAGCGTAGGTGGGAGCTTCGGCGCCAATGGAACACCACTCTTGACCTACTGGAATGCTAACCCGCGCCGTTATCCGGCGTGGAGACAGTCTTAGGCGGGTAGTTTGACTGGGGCGGTCACCTCCTAAACGGTAACGGAGGTGTCCAAAGGTCCGCTCAGCGCGGTCGGAAATCGCGCGTCGAGTGCAAGGGCATAAGCGGGCTTGACTGTGAGACCTACGGGTCGAGCAGGTGCGAAAGCAGGGCCTAGTGACCCTCTGGCTGTGCGTGGGCACGCCAGGGTTCAACGGATAAAAGCTACCCTAGGGATAACAGGCTGATCCTGCCCGAGCGTCCACAGCGACGGCGGGGTTTGGCACCTCGATGTCGGCTC
>NZ_JANSHH010000019.1:0-2850 GCF_047461515.1 Synechococcus sp. W70.1 | reverse complement strand
TCGGTCCCTATCCACCGCAGGCGTAGGAGACTTGAGGGGAGCTGGCCCTAGTACGAGAGGACCGGGCTGGACTGACCTCTGGTGTACCAGTTGTCCCGCCAGGGGCAGACGCTGGGTAGCCATGTCGGGACGGGATAAGCGCTGAAAGCATCTAAGCGCCAAGCCCACCCCAAGATAAGGTCTCCCATCCGGGCAACGGAGTAAGGTCCCCAGTAGATGACTGGGTTGATAGGCGGCAGGTGTAAGCGCAGTAATGCGTTGAGCTGAGCCGTACTAATTGACCGAGGGCTTGCCTACTGACGCACTTCCGACGACTCCAGCTCCAGTTGTCAAAACCTCTCCTGAGAGGGAACCGACCCTCTCAAGAGCGGTGGACTGCACACGCTTTCAATCTGGGTGTCCATAGCGGAGGGGAAACACCCGTTCCCATCCCGAACACGGCAGTTAAGCCCTCCAGCGCCGAAGATACTGCTCTGGTAACGGAGTGGGAAAATAGGTCGATGCCCAGATTGAAATCACCTCCACGGCTCCAGAGTTCTCTGGAGCCGTTTTCGCATTTAAGGTACACTATACCGAACCAATGAGCCGTCTAAGCCTGACTGATTGGTATCGCTATCTTGAGACCCAGTATGCGGACGACCAGCCAGAGCCGCAGTCGTCCGATGCGCCAGCGGAGGCGTCGTCGCAAGCATCGCCTCGGACGCCCCAACCGCCTGCGGAGCCGCCGCAGCCTGCCGCGCCCTCCGAAATTTCGCCACCCCCGATTTCTGAGCCGATGCCCGCTTCGCCTGCGCCGATGCAGGAGCGCGGGTACGCGCTGGTCTCTATTCGCGTGCCCCATATTGTCGAGTTCGTGCCCTTGCTTCAGCAGGAACTGAACTGGCAGCCGCCCGCACCACCTACGCAGACGACCCCGACCCCAGAACCGCCCACGCCGTCGGAGCCGTCCTCGGACGGACCGCGCCTACGCAAGCGCAAGGGACGCAAAAAAATCGCCCCCGAAACAATCGTGCCGCCCGAAGCCGATGAACTCTGGGCGAAGTTGCCCCAGTACCTGCGCTATCTGGCGGAGTGGACAGATGACGGCGTCACGCGCAAATACTATCCCGTGCGCGGGCGCGACGAGAGCCGCGAGGAACTCATCGCGCGGCTGACCGACCCCGTGCTGACGCTGGAGGAGACGGCGCGCCTGCTGGGCGTGTGCCCTGCGACCGTCCGCCGCTACACCGACCGCGGCTGGCTGCACTGCTTCCGCACGGAGGGCAACCAGCGCCGATTCCGCCTCTCAGACATCGTGGCGTTCCTGGAAGAGCAAGCCCTGCGCCAGCCGCGCGGGAACCGCAACGCCCGCCGCGAATCGGAAACGCCGTGAAAGTCGCCATCTTCTCGGAAAGCTACCTGCCGTACCTGAACGGGGTCAGCGTCTCGATTCGCATCCTACACGAGGAACTGACCCGCCGCGGGCACGAGGTCTGGATTTACGCGCCGCGCTTCCGCGATTACCGAGACCCGTATCCCACCGTGCGCCGCCTGCCGTCGGTCTACACGCCGTTCGAACCCGACTACCCGATTGCGCTGCCGCTTGCGCCTGCACTCTGGCGCGAGTTCCGCACGCTGGGAATCGACATCGTCCATACGCACACGCCGTTTTTCACGGGGATTGTGGGCGCGCGTTGGGCACGACGGCTGCGCATTCCGCTGGTCAGCACTTACCACACGCTGTACGAGGAGTATTTGCACTATGTGCCGCGCATCGTGCCGCGTGCGCCTGTGCGTCGCATGCTGCGCTGGCATCTGCGCCGTTATTACGAGGGCGTGGACGCCGTGATGACCCCGTCGGACATCGGCGCGGAGGTGCTACGCAAGTACGGCGTGCGCAAGCCGATTACGCCGATTCGCAACCCTGTGCTGCCGTTCCCAGAGGTGAGCAAGGCGGAAGCGCGGGCGCGGCTGGGCATCCCCAACGAGGTGTGGATGCTACTCTATGTCGGGCGGATGGCGCCCGAAAAAAATGTTGCCGTCTTGCTGGAAGCGATACCGCATATCGTGCGCGGCTGCCCCAACGCGCAACTGTGGCTGGTGGGACCTGGTCCTGCGCTGGAGTCGCTCCGCACCGAAGCAGGGGCGCGCCAACTCACCGCGTGGGTGCAGTTCACGGGTCCCGTGCCCCGCGAAGAAGTGTCGCTCTACCTGCTGGCGGCGGACTTGTTCGTGTTTCCGTCGGTGACCGAGTCGCAGGGGCTGGTGCTGGACGAGGCGCAGGCGGCGGGCTTGCCCTGCATCGTCGCCAACGGCGGCGGCGCGCCCGAAGCAGTAGACTACGGGCAAACAGGGCTGATTGTGGAGCCAACCCCCGAAGCGTTTGTGGAAGCAGTGCTGTACCTCACGCGCCACGAGGCGGAACGTGAGGCGTTGCGCCAGCGCGCCGTGCGCAAACGGGAGACTCTCTCCGTGCCCGCGGTGGTCGATCGCATTTTGCAGGTCTACGAATCGGCGCGGCAGACGGTTGGGTCGCCTGCAACGGTCTCTGTGACCAAGTAGCCGTCGCGGATGGGCGCGCCCCACTCCGCCCACGCTTTGTACGCCGTGTAGGGTAAACGCGGCATATAGTAACCCAGCACGCCCAACACTCCGCGCCATGCCGATGGGCGCGCAGGGTGCGGCGCAACAGGCGCCCAGCGTCCCGTGCGGTAGGCGTGGTTCAGGCGGGCGTATGTGTGAAGGAGGGCGTTAGGTGAGATCGTTGCGGGTGTCGCTGGTGCCAACGCCCAGTTGAATCCCCCCACTCCCACACCCCAGTATCTGATACAGCTCTACCGCATCCGACGCATCGTAACGAGTAGGGCTCGG
>NZ_JANSHH010000018.1:0-1106 GCF_047461515.1 Synechococcus sp. W70.1 | reverse complement strand
GCAATCACCACCTTGCCAATCGCGTAAGCGGGACGTAGTCCTTACACCTTGCCGTAGTAGTCCAGCCACCCGGTGAAAATGCTCCATGCGGCATCCTGGAAAGTGCTCCGCACCGCTAACGCGAACGACTTGGCCAGATGATGGTTCTTGACTAAGTTCTGCACCTGCAAGTCCTCATACACCACGACGTCGTTAGACGCCACCACGCACCGGGCAAGCTTGATTGCCCAGTCTCTACGCTGGCGTTGAACCTTGAGGTGCAGCTTGCCAAGACGTTGTTTCTGCTTGAGATAGTTCTTGGACTGTTTCTGAATGCCCTTTCTAAACCGGCGACTCAACCTCCTTTGCTGTTTCTTAAGCCTACGTTCAGCACGACGCAAGAACTTAGGGCAATCGACCTTGTTGCCGTGTTGGTCGGTGTAGAAGTGCTCCAGCCCCAAGTCAAGGCCAATCATGGTGCCGGTGTACTGGCTCTTTTCCCTGCGCTCAAGTCAAGGCAGAACTGGGCGTAGTACCCATCTGCCCGCCGGATAACCCGCACCCGGTTAATTCTTGGAGCTGAGGATAAGCTTCCTCGCCTCCCCGCTGCAGTACAAGGCAAAGGTGCCAGCCTGGTTGCCGTCGGTGTTCGCGTTAGCGGGCCGTAGGCCTTAGGTGATGGACATTCCATCTGCCGACAACTTCCACCCAGATTGCTTGTACTCCACAGAGCGGCAGTTCTTTTTGCTCGCGAAGCGGCGCGGAGCGCTCACTGGGGGTAGCCCTTCTTTGTCTGCCCCTCTCGGCAACGGCGGTAGAAGCTGGAGATGGCCGCCCAAGCTCTCTCCGCACTGGCTTGCCTGGCTGTTGAGTTGAGCTTGGCAGCAAACTCAAACTCCTGAGCCAGATGCTTGCAAAGAGCGTACAGCTCCTTCTTGCCCACGCCTTGGTTATCCATCCAGTAGCGCAGGCATTTGTTGCGTACAAACTGCGCTGTGCGGATGGCTTCATCCAAAGCTTGGTACTGGGCTGGCGCTCCATGAAGGAGCTTGGCTTCCCTCGCTTTAGCGGCGCGGAGCGCTTTGACGCGCATGATTCTAGTTTATCAGGGGAAACCTTGGATAAAA
>NZ_JANSHH010000017.1:0-1117 GCF_047461515.1 Synechococcus sp. W70.1 | reverse complement strand
CTGCCAGGCCCGGGTCCAACCGCGGTTGCTGCAGCCGGATCTCCTGGAAAGCCGGTAGCAGGTCGTTGCGGACGTAAAGGCGGAAACGGTACGAGCCGATCGGCGAGGGCAGTTCACGCAGAGCGACCAAGCGAAACAGCTTGGCCTGTTGCGATGGTTCCCGGGCACTCGCCAGGCTGCGCCAGATGCTCCGGAGCACATCGCCGAGCGTGAACGGCGGGAGATCACTCGTTTGGAGGTTCTGGCGTGCTGGATTCTTCAGTTCGGGCGCGATCGCGAATGCTCGGTACGTGGTCTCTTCTGGATACCACCAGCGCATCGGATAATCGAAGCTCGTGTATTGGCTCCGCAGAAGGGCATCGGTTTCCGGACGCAAGTATTCGAGCGAGTAGAGCACGATCGGCGGCGGATGCTCGGGAAGGGTGTTGAGGGTCGTACCGAAATAGCGGCGACGTGGAAACTCGCGAAGATACCAGTTCATTGGCCACTGCGTTCCCGAGTCGTACCAGATCTCCAGATCCATCCCTCCGGTCAGCTCGTGCGAAAAGCGCTCGAGGTCGCGGGTGAGCTGGACGACGTGTGGTGCTGTCTGGACATAGATCAGCATGTCGCGCGGCACGTCTCCTTCTCGATAGGTCACCCGCCATCCAGCGTGGACTTGAAAGAGGGCTGCCGCGATCAGCCAACCGGAGACTGCTGGAAGTGCGAACTGGCGCCATCGTCGATCGACAGCTGGCACGATGACTGCGAAAGCAGCGACGAGCACCGGTACCCATGCCAGGCGGAGCGCGGTCTCCCCGCCGAAACGAATTCCTCGCATCGGAGGACCCTGCGTCGTCTCGAATGGACCGGCTGTGACCCAGGCCATCGCGAGGAACCACTGTGCGAGGAGCGCGAGGACGAGCGTCGCTAAGCCGAGCGCGAGGCGACGTTCAGCGCGGTTCCAGCGGATCCAGGCATGCTCGAACTGCTCGAGGAGCCTGCCGACAAGCAAACCAGCGAGCAGACACAAGGGAACCGTGATGTGGATCACCAACCAAGGCATCTTCTCGCCCGCCCAGGAGAGGACAGCGAGCATGATGGCTCCCCAATAGACGAGAACGGTGAGCGGCCGCCA
>NZ_JANSHH010000016.1:0-1137 GCF_047461515.1 Synechococcus sp. W70.1 | reverse complement strand
CCCCCTCGCTGCCCTGCGCTTCCTGGGGCTCTATGCGGTATAGCGGTCAAGTCTGGGCCGGGGTGGAGCTGTGAGGTAGCACACGGAGGTATGTGTTATACTAAGCTTGTATCGCCATGGTAACGGCATACGTACTGGTTCGGGCTCGTGCTCAGCGGATCAAGGGTTTGGGCGAAGAGATTGCTGAGATCCCCCAGGTAACTGAAGTTTACTCTGTTACTGGTCCCTATGACTTTATAGTAGTCCTGAAACTGAAAGACATTGAGGAGCTAGAAGATGCTATTACTAAGGGGATACTCCAGCTAGAAGGTGTAGAACGAACCAAAACGCTCCTGGCTTTCAGGCACTATCCGAAGAAACTTCTCGATCAGGGCTTCGGTATTGATTAAGGTCAAGTCGCGATTTTTGTGGGTTTCTCTTCCGCGGCCCAAAGCGGGTTCATGTCCAGGTAACGCCGGAAAGCCCAGTCTTCCGTGGCCCTTGGCCAGGTTCACCAGGCTACCCTCGCAGGGGAAGACCCTAACCACCCTGGTCCGCTTTGGACCCCCAGCCCCAAACAAACCGCCACTTCCCCGGTCATCCGCTTGTACCGCTCAAAGACCCCGGTCAGGAAAGTCCCCTCCCGGTCCCGGGGTACCCGGAGCTGGGCGATCCTGCCCGCCGGCGTGATGAGGTCCCGGGTGTAGTAGCCGTTCCGCTCCCCGCGGCGGCTTGGGGTGCGCTCACGGTAACCCGCAGCCAGGTGCTCGGTCATCTCTTCTTCCAACACCTGCTCGATGACGGCCTTGACCCCTTCCCGGATGCGCCGGCCCTTCTCCTCCTTGGTCAACCTCTTGAGCTCCTCTCGGTTCATTCCACCCTCCATGCTTAACCCACAAAATACGCGACACTACCAACTCCTCCCTGGTCTCACCTTGAGGCATTGATAAGAAATCCTTCCGAAGCCTTCCCTCAAGTAAAAGCACACGCTTAGCCAAGCGCCTATCGGAAAGGCCGAGGCTCTATCTCCCTCTGCTTAGAGGAAGGAAGCAGGAGGACTTCATATGAGTCATCTACACGTCTCCCTCGCACTACAGGTGGGTGGTGAAGCGGGAAAGGCCTAGGAGCCTGGCCTCTTCCAGAAGGGCCTCCCGGGCC
>NZ_JANSHH010000015.1:0-1179 GCF_047461515.1 Synechococcus sp. W70.1 | reverse complement strand
GGCCAGGGGAAGTAGAGTCAGGAAACCTGGGGAGGCACTAGCCCCGCACAGCCGGCGCTACCTCCACCGCCGCCAAGTCCAGCGGGAAGTTGTGCGCATTCCGCTCGTGCATCACTTCCATCCCCAGGTTGGCACGGTTGAGCACGTCCGCCCACGTCCCAACCACGCGCCCATTGCTGTCCACAATCGACTGGTTGAAGTTAAACCCATTCAGGTTGAACGCCATGATGCTGATGCCCAACGCCGCAAACCAAATCCCCACCACCGGCCAGGCCGCCAGGAAAAAGTGCAGGCTGCGGCTGTTGTTGAACGACGCATACCGGAAAATCAACCGGCCAAAATACCCATGCGCCGCCACAATGTTGTAGGTCTCTTCCTCCTGACCAAACTTGTACCCCAGATTCTGCGACTCCTCCTCCGAAGTCTCCCGAATCAGGGTGCTGGTCACCAAAGACCCGTGCATCGCACTAAACAGCGCACCCCCAAACACGCCAGCCACGCCCAGCTGGTGGAACGGGTGCATCAGAATGTTGTGCTCCGCCTGGAACACCAACATGAAGTTGAACGTCCCGGAAATCCCCAGGGGCATCCCATCAGAGAACGACCCCTGCCCAATCGGGTAAATCAAAAACACCGCTGTTGCCGCTGCCACCGGCGCCGAGTAGGCCACCGCAATCCAGGGACGCATCCCCAAGCGGTAGCTCAGCTCCCACTCGCGCCCCATGTAGCAGTACACCCCAATCAAAAAGTGCAGCACAATCAGCTGGTAGGGGCCGCCGTTGTACAGCCACTCGTCCAAAGAAGCGGCTTCCCAAATCGGATAAAAGTGCAAGCCAATGGCGGCCGACGAGGGCACCACTGCGCCGGTGATGATGTTGTTCCCGTACAGCAGTGAACCCGAAACTGGCTCGCGGATGCCGTCGATGTCAACTGGAGGAGCACCAATGAAGGCAATGATGAAGCAGGTGGTGGCAGTCAGCAGGGTGGGGATCATCAACACGCCAAACCAGCCGATGTAAAGCCGGTTGTCGGTAGAAGTCACCCACTCGCAAAACTGCTCCCACACGTTGCTAGCTGAGCGACGTTGGAGAACAGTGGTCATAAAGCCTAACTTCCCTGTGGAAGTGCGAAGATGGACAACCTAACCTTAATCCAACCGTTAAGTTCTGTCAACTCTCC
>NZ_JANSHH010000013.1:0-386127 GCF_047461515.1 Synechococcus sp. W70.1 | reverse complement strand
CTGGATCGGGAGCTGGCTGTCGGGAAAGTTGAGGCCCTTTCCCTCCCGCAACTTCTTGCCCTGCGGGGCGACTTTGTCCACCTCCAGCACCACCCCTACCGGCTCGATCCCTACGACACGGGCGCCGATTTTGCCGTCGTCGATCCAGACAGTTGCCCCCACCTGCAGGTGCGCCAAGATCTCTGGCGGGGTGCAAGCCACCTGGCAAGAGGGGTCAGAGGTGACCGGCGGCATGGCTGCCGTGAGCAGGAGGCGATCCCCGCGGTACACCTTGGCTTTGCCGGGGGGCATGGCCACCGGGCCCGTGCGGATCTTGGGGCCGGCCAGGTCGAACAAAATCTTGCAGCGCCGTTGAGTCTGGGCTTCGGCCTGGCGCAAGTGGGCCACCATTTTCTCCCACACCAGGGGATCGTCGTGGGCGCAGTTGATCCGGGCCACGTTCATCCCCCGTTGCAGCAGTTGCAGCAGCAGCTCGGGCTGCTCGGCAGCTTCGCTGGGCAGGGTCACCATGATGCGGGCGCGGCGGTGGGGAGAAGGAGGGCCAAACAGCGCCTCAGCATGCTGCTCCAGCGCCATGTCCCCAGCGTAAAACTCCTCATAGCTGGGCCCCTTGTGGCTTAGGCCCTGCGTGGCTGCCAAAGTGGCGATCACCGCATCCAGGGTCTCTAAGACCCGCGATTCACACCGTCCCAGCGAGGACAGTCCCACCGCAGCCAGCTCCAATTGCAGGTTGCGCAGATCGTGTTGGCGTAGCGCCAGGTAGCGCGCCAGGTTGCAGAGGGCTGCAGGAGGGTTCCCAAGGCAGCCCCAGGCGGCCAGGTAGTTCTGGGATCCCTCGACAACCTGCTGTCGTAGCTCCAGGAGCCGCTCCAGCAAACCCTTGAGATGAAAAGAAGCCATGCTGGAACCCAGCCCAGTTCTCTGCCCGCCTAGGTCGATCGTAGGCGGATTGGATTGAGAAAGGGAGGGAATTAACCTTTTGTTCCCCAAGGTTCCGGTCTAAAGTCGTTAACAGCCTTCACCTCTTGGGCGAAGGGCTTGCTGTCCCAACTACCCTTAGGTTGCGTGAAACTCTCCTCTCCCCCCACTCCTTGTTCGGTCAAGCAGTCTTGCCGCAGGCTCTCCCTCGTCTGTGCAGTAGGCCTGATGGATCGCTACATCCTCTCCGAGATGCTCCTGCCGTTTCTCTTTGGGGTGGGGGCGTTTACCACCCTGGTGATGGCCGTGAGCTCTCTGTTTGAGCTGGTGCGCCTGGTGGTGGAGGCGGGGCTATCGATTTCAGTGGCCCTGCAGGTGTTTCTGCTGCGGGCACCGGGGATCATCGTCTTGACGTTTCCCATGGCAATGTTGTTGGCGACGTTGCTGGCCTATGGGCGCCTGTCTGCCGATAGCGAGATCACGGCTCTACGCGCCTGCGGCGTGAGCCTCTACCGCCTGGTGGTGCCGGCTGTCCTGCTCAGCTTGTTGGTAACGGCGCTAACGTTTCTGTTCAACGAGCTGGTGGTGCCGGTGAGCAATCGCCAGGCAGCCTTGACTTTAAACCGCGCTTTGAACCGGCATCCTGACTTTCGCCGCGAGAACATCCTCTACCAAGAATTTGGCGAGATCCTCACGCCGGAGCCCGATGGCAGCTTTTCCCGACGGCAAGGGCTAACCCGTCAGTTTTACGCCCGCAGCTTCGATGGCCAAGAGATGCGCGGCGTGATCGTCCTGGATGTCTCTAACGAGGCTCTCAGTCAAATTCTGCTGGCGCAGCGGGGGCGCTGGGATCCCCGGGAGAACCTCTGGGTGTTTGAGGAGGGCACCACCTACATCGTTTCGCCCGACGGCACCTACAGCAACATCGCCACCTTTGCCCGCCAGGAGCTGCGTCTGTCGCGGGCGCCGCTGGATTTGGCCCAGGAGGTTCGCAGCCCCGAGGAGATGAACATTCCAGAGCTGCGCCGCTACATTGAGGTTCTTGCCAGCTCAGGGGATCTGCAGCGGGTACGCCGCCTCCAGGTCAACCTTAGCCAGAAGTACGCCATCCCCTTTGCCTGTCTGGCCTTCACCCTGATCGGGGCCCCGCTGGGCCTACGACCCCAGCGCACCAGTTCTTCTTTGGGCTTGGGCCTCAGCGTGCTGATTATCTTTGCCTACTATGTGCTCCTGTTTGTCAGCCAGGCGCTGGGGCAGATCGGGACGCTGGGGCCAGAGGTGGCAGCTTGGCTGCCCAACTTCGTCTGCCTAGGCATAGGGGGGGCCTTGCTCTACCGCGCCAACCGCTAGGCTGGCTAGCGCAGCGGGATGAACTCGGTGCGGCCAATGATCTGTTGGCCTTGATCCGAGAGGGCGTAGTTAATGAAGTCAGCCACCACGGGGCTGGTCTTTCGCGGCACCACCAAGAACACGTTGCGGGCCAGCGGGTAGCGGCCACTTTGAATGGCCTCGCGGGTGGGCATCTGGCCGTCGATGGGCACCATCCTCACCGTTTGCTGGTTCTGCACTTGATCCACGGTGCTGTAGGTGATGCCGTCTTCCCCCAGCGCCCGCAGGAGAGGAGTGGTGACGTCTTGGGTGGCGGTGGTGAAGTAAGGGGGGTTGTCGGGGGCAAAGGGCAGCCCCAGCAACACCAGCTCTTGGAAAACGCTGTAGGTGCCACTCTGGGGAGCGCGGTTGAGAACACGAATCCGCCGATCCGGACCGCCCACCTGGCTCCAGTTGGTAATCCGACCCTGGAAGATATCGGCCAATTGCTGCAGCGTCAGGCCGCCCTTGTAGGGGTTGTTGACCCCCACCGCCACCGCCAGCGCATCCTTGGCCACTGGGATGGCCTGCAAACCCGCCTGCACCTCCGTGGCGTTGAGGGGGCGGGAGCTGGCAGCAAGCTGGATGCGGCCCTCCATCAGCGCCTTAAGGCCAGCATTGGAGCCGTTGGGCTTGCCATCCGGGATCCCGTAGGTAATGGGGATGCTGGGGTTGCGCTGGCTGTAGCCAGACTTCAAGGCCAAGACGATGCGGACCATCGTGACGCTGCCATCCATCTGCAGCACCGCCGGGTTGGGCAGGGAAGTGTCCAGGTTAACGGAGCTGGCAGGGGGATTGGGGGCCTGTGCCTGGGGAAGGTTGGGTGCCGCTGGGGCTTGCGGCTGAGCAGTCGGGCTCCCAGAGGTGCGGCTAAGCCAGGAGCTGAGCAAGCCTGAACGATGGGCATACCAGCCGCCCCACCCCAAGATGGCAATCAGGAGAATATAGACAATCGGCGGCGGGCCAGAAGGTCGTGTGGCCATGGAACTCCTCCTGGGGAACGGGGATAACCCTCCTCTGTTGTATCAGCTACCCCCCTCTTTAGGGAGCAAAGTCTCTTACCTCCCGCAACTCAATCACATCGGCACGGGGATCTGCTTGGAGGACCTCCAACTCAATCCAGGCCCCCAGCGGCACCTGCCGCTCCAAGCGCACCGGCACGCGAAAGGCAATTTCATCCAGCATGGCCATCACCAGGTTCTCCTCCTCGCGCAGATAGCCCAGAACCAATGCCCGCCAAGTCTGCCCTGGTCGCTGGCGCAGGTACTCAATGCTCCAGTAGCGCTTGGACTTGCGCTCCACCTGAGCGGCCTCGGCCGTGCCTGGCTCAATGCCTAGCAACACCTGCTGTACCTCGGCTTCTGTCAAGGGCAGGGGATCCCCGCGCAAAAAGGCCTTGATCTGGTAGTGCGCCACCAGATCCAGGTAGCGGCGAATTGGGGAAGTTACCTGGCAGTAGGCATCAAGGCCCAGGCCCGCGTGCCGCTCGGGCTGCGTGGCCACCTCTGCCCGCGACAGACACCGCATGATGGCAAAGGACCTGACCGGCCCCTGGGGGTACAGCTCCAAAACTTCCGGCGGGGGCAGTTCGGGAGCAGGCTGCAGGCGGTAGGGCACTGGGATCCCATGCTGGCGGGCAAAGCGAGCGGCTACCTCGCCGGCCAGCACCATCATTTCCGCCACCATCTGCCGCGCCGGTGTATCCTCAATAACGCGCAGGTGGGGGATCTCGTCGATGACCTTGATGTCCTGCTCCGGCAGGCCAATAGGGATCGCCCCTTGCCCAAGTCGCCAGGTGTAGCGCCAGCGGGCTGCCCGAGCAATGGCTGTCAGCTGCGGCTCTGCCTCCAACTCCAGCATCTCGTCGGCATCGTCGTAGGTGAGGCGGTAGTTTACCTGGATTTGGCTAAGGCAAATTTCGTAGTCGCGCACCGCCCCGTCGCCTCCCAGGCGAATGCCAAAGCTAAGGGCAGGCCGCACCTCCCCCTGCACCAAACTCATAGGACCAGTGGACAGCTCTGGCGGGAACATCGGGATCACCCGCTCTGGCAGGTAGACACTGGTACCCCGCCGGCGGGCCTCTAGATCTAGAGGATCCCCCCACTGCACCCAACAACTGGGATCGGCAATGTGGATCCAGAGCTTCGCCTCGTCCTCCGACCAAAACTCGACGCTGAGGGCATCGTCGATGTCGCGAGTGCTGGCGTCGTCAATGGTGTAGGTGTGAAGATGAGTGAGATCCCGACGCCGATGGGACTCCAGGAAGGGAGGGGGGCCGCCCAGCAAAGTTTGGGTGTAGCGCTCCACCTCTTTGGGGAACTGGGTGGGGATCCCCGTAAGGCGCAGGGCCAGGTTCTCGTGGCGGCTCCACAGTCCCAAAGCCACCAACGCCTCAAAAGCTCCCTGGGGCGTGTCGGGGAATCCCAGGAGCCGCAGCAGGTGGGAAGCCCGCTCGCGATCCGAGGGGGTGAGGTTGTGGGAAAGGTCCTCGTAGTTGCGAAGGCTATCGGGTGCTCCCTGCAGAGCTAAGCGCTCCAACAGCTCCAGACGAGCCCGTTCCGCCGGGGTCCAAGTGTACTTTTGCCCAGGCTGGGCCACCGCTGCCTTTAGGCGGGCCTCAAACTCGGCCTGCTCCTGCTGCCGCTGCTGGGCGACAGCAATTTGATGGAGAATTTCCTTTACCTGTGCCGGCGGGCGCGGCTCGTAGCCTTCTCCCTTCTCCTTAAAGTAAATGTAATCCTCGCTCAAAAGGCGGTAGGCTGCATAGGTGGAGACCGGCGAATCGTCGGAAAACAACAACTGCGCCATCTCCGACAGGCTCAGGGGCCGCCGCTCCTCCTGAACCAATTCCCAGGCCAAAGCCAAGCTCTCGGGATCCAGCTTCGCCTGAACCGCCTGCCAAAAGCTGGGGATGTCGGAAACGGTAAAGTTGGAATTGCCGTTCAGGGCAAACGTAATTTGGCGGGGGTGAACGCTGTAAACCTGCCCTGAGGGCACCTCCAACAGCAGGTTCTTTTTGCCCTCCGTGCCCTGAACTACAGCCAATAGCCGCTCGTTATTGTGGCGAAACTCTACCAGCGTACCCTTTTCCACCCTCTCTACCCAGCCAGGCTCACGCTTGCTGCTCTCAACATTCTCCCCTAGCTCTGCCTTCCTTGACTATGGGAAAAACCCGCCAAGCAAACTTACCCTAAAAGGCTAGGTGGAGGCTGCTAGCTGCCAGGGATCCCAAGGCAGAGCTTGCTGAAGCCCCTCCTAGCTGGTTGAAGAAAACCTATACAAGCCAGTGGAAACCATCAGGAGCAAGGTAGAATCTTGGCCGTAGATTCTGGGTCTCTCCATCTCCAAAAGTTTACCTAGCAAGTCCCGGTCATCTGGGCTTGCCAGCAACGACGAGGTTAGCCGTGGACGCCCCAAAGCGCTTACTGGTTGTTGATGACGATCCCAATCTCGTCCTCCTGGTGAAGGATTACCTGGAGTTTCGCGGCTACGAGGTGGTGGCAGCCAGCAATGGTCTGGAAGCCCTGGAGGTGATGCGCCGCTTGATTCCGGATCTCATCATCTGCGATGTGATGATGCCGGAGATGGATGGCTACACTTTTGTCCAGACCCTTCGCTCCGATAGGGCCACGGATTGGATCCCGGTCATTTTTCTCTCGGCGCGGGGGCAAACGGCAGATCGGGTGCGCGGGCTCAATACGGGGGCAGACGCCTACCTGGTCAAGCCCTTTGAACCGGAAGAGCTGGTGGCGCAGGTGGAAGCTACCCTCAAACGCACGGAGCGCCTGTTGCAAATGCAAGGTGCCCCCGTTCAGCCGGTCATCCAGCTAGATCGAGAAGTTGAGCTTACTCCCACGGAAACCAAGGTGCTCCAGTACGTAGCCAGGGGCATGCCCAACCGCGAGATTGCCGAGGTGATGGGGGTGAGCCAGCGCACCATCGAAAGCCATGTCAGCAACATGCTAGCCAAAACCGGCCTGCACAATCGCACCGAGCTGGCCCGCTGGGCCATAGAAAGTGGTTTGGGCAGAGGCTAAGGGAGCTAAGGACTTGGCAGGAGCGCGGATTCTCAACTTCTCTGCGCGCTGTCTGCGGTTTTGGCGGCAAACTGTAAGGAGGTACCCGCCCTCCTGTGTCGGCTAGGGTCTAGACCTTATGGGATCTCGTCCACCGCGTCCGGCTCGGCCCATTCGCTCCGGCCACTATCCAGCCAAAGAGCTGTGTAGCCAGTGCGGCCTCTGCGATACCTGCTATGTCGCCCACGTCAAAGAGGCCTGTGCCTTTTTAAACCAGCAATTTACCCACCTGGAAGAGCAAACCCACGGGCGATCCCGAGAATCGCTGCGCTCCAAGTCAGCTGCTGTCAGCGATACTGACTACTTCGGCGTCTACGAGGCAATGTACACGGCCCGCAAGCGGGATCCGATCCCTGGTGCCCAGTGGACGGGTATTGTCAGCAGCATTGGCATGAAGGCCCTCAGCAGCGGCCTAGTAGAAGGCGTGGTGTGCGTGCAGGCGGATCCCCAGGATCGCTTTCAGCCGCGGCCTATCTTGGCGCGTACCCCGGAGGCAGTTTTGGCGGCGCGGGTTAACAAGCCAACGCTATCGCCCAACTTGTCGGTCTTAGAGGAGGTAGAGCAAAGCGGCCTCAAGCGCCTCTTGGTCATCGGCGTAGGCTGCCAGATTCAGGCTTTGCGGGCGGTGGAGAACAAGCTGGGCCTGGAGAAGCTCTATGTGTTGGGCACCCCCTGTGTGGACAACGTCAGCCGCGCGGGGCTGCAAAAATTTTTGGAAACCACCAGTCGCTCCCCGCAGACGGTAGTGCACTACGAGTTCATGCAGGATTTCCACATCCACTTCAAACACGAAGATGGCTCGGTGGAAAAGGTGCCCTTCTTCGCCCTCAAGACCAAAGAACTCAAGGACGTGTTTGCCCCCTCCTGCCTCACCTGTTTTGACTACGTCAACAGCCTGGCCGACCTGGTGGTGGGCTACATGGGATCCCCCTTTGGCTGGCAGTGGCTGGTGGTGCGCAACTCGCGCGGGCGGGAGCTCCTGGATCTGGTTTGGGAAGAGCTGGAAACCCAACCGGTGATCTCGCAGGGATCGCGGCAAGCGGCAGTGCAACAGGGGATCCAAGCCTATGAGCAAGCCTTGAGCTTGCCCCTATGGCTGGCTCGGATCTTGGGGGCAGCCATCCAGCGCTTTGGGCCCCGCGGCCTGGAGTATGCCCGCTTTTCCATCGACTCCCACTTTGTCCGCAACTATCTCTATGTGCGCCGCCACTATCCCCACAAGCTGGAGCGGCATGTCCCTCCCTTTGCCCGGCGGATTGTGGAGCAGTATCACCTTCCGAAAGACTGAGGCTCAGCAGTAGCGGATCCCGGCCTCGGCCCAGCGGTCGATGGCCTGCCCTATGCGCTCGCAGTCGGCAATGAGGCTAATCCGCACGTAGCCCTCTCCCCCTTCTCCAAAAGCGTTGCCAGGGGTTACGACCACGCCTGTGGACTCCAAAACCCGCAGGGCAAACTCCGTCGAGCCTTCGGGGGTGCCGTCGGCGGTGCGGGGGGTGGGGATCCAGAGGTACATCGTCGCCCGCGGCGGCTCGATCTGCCAGCCCAACTCCGCCAGGCGGGCAATGAGATAGTCGCGCCGGCGGCGGTAGCGCTCTTTCACCTCCTCCAAGTAGCTATTGGGCAGGCGCAGGGCAGTTTCGGCGGCCTTTTGGATAGCTCCAAAAACGCCGTAGTCGAGGTTGGTCTTTAGGGTGCGCAGGCTCTGGATGATCTGGCGGTTGCCCACCACAAACCCTACCCGCCAGCCGGCCATGTTGTAGGTTTTGGAGAGGGTGTGGAACTCTACTGCCAGGTTCTTGGCACCGGGGATCTGCAGCAGGCTGGTGGGCCGATAGCCGTCAAAGGCCAGCTCGGCGTAGCACAGGTCGTGCACCAAGAGCAGGTCGTATCGGCAGGCAAACTCCACCACTTCTTCAAAAAAGGAGCGGGGCGCCACCGCCGTTGTCGGGTTGTTGGGGTAGTTAAAGTAGAGCAGCCGCGCTTGCTTGGCCACCTCCGGCGGGATCTCCTGCAGGTCAATGAGCCACCCTTTTTCCGGACGCAGCAGCAGCGGGTAGATCTGGCCGCCGGCAATCAGGGGGCCGCGAAAATGGGGCGGGTAGGCGGGGCTAGGCACCAGCACCAGATCCCCGGGATCCACATAGGCCAAGGCCAGGTGGGTCAGGCCCTCTTTGGATCCCAGAAGAGGCAGCACCTCGTCATTGGGATCTAGCTCCACTCCATAGCGGCGCCAGTACCACTCGGCAATGGCCTGGCGGAAGCTAGCTGTGCCCTCAAAGGGAGGGTAGCCGTGGTGGAGGGGATCGGCAATGGCCGCCTGGGCTGCTTCCACCACGGGCTGGGGGGTGGGGCCATCGGGGTTGCCCATGCCCAGATCGATCAAATCCAGCCCCTGCTGGCGGGCGCGGGCCTTGAGCTCGTCCAGCCGGGCAAAGACATAGGCAGGCAGCTTGCGCAGGCGTTGGGCAGGGGCAAGGTTCATAAAGCCACGGAATTGGGGTTAACTGCACAGCTTACCGCCAGAGCGGCTCCCAAGGCAATCTAGAGCAAGGCCAGTCTTGGGCGGCAGGAAAGCCAACGGCTAGGATAGAGATCCAGCTTTGGCTTTCTCAACAGCAGCCGTGCCCTTACCTCTAGTAGCTGTTGTGGGTCGCCCCAACGTGGGCAAGTCCAGCCTCGTCAATCGCATGGCGGGGGTACGGGCGGCCATTGTCCACGACGAGCCTGGCATAACGCGGGATCGCCTCTACCAAGAGGTGGAGTGGAATGGGCGCCGCCTGCGGGTGGTGGATACGGGCGGACTGGTCTTTGGCGACGACAGCGAATTTTTGCCCCATATTCGCCAGCAGGCCATGGCAGCGATGGCCGAAGCGCACGCGGTGATCTTCGTGGTGGATGGCCGCGAAGGGCTGACCCCCGCCGACAAAGAATTGGCCGATTGGCTGCGCAAACAACCCCTGCCAGTGGTGGTGGCCGTCAACAAGTGCGAGTCAGGGCAACTGGGCCTGGCCCAGGCGGCAGTCTTCTGGAAGCTGGGGCTGGGCGAGCCGATCCCCTGCTCTGCCCTCCACGGCAATGGCGTGGCAGAGGTGCTGGAGGCAGTGCTGCCCCATCTGCCGGAAGGGGAGGAAGCCGCAACTGAAGCAGAGCCCATTGCCGTGGCCATTGTTGGCCGGCCTAACGTGGGCAAGTCCAGCCTGCTCAACCGCCTAGTGGGATCCGAGCGGGCCATTGTCAGCCCCATCGCCGGCACCACCCGCGATGCCATCGACACCCTGGTGGAGTGGGAGGGGCAGACCTACCGCCTCATCGACACGGCCGGGATCCGCAGGAAAAGCCGGGTGGAGTACGGGGTGGAGTTTTTCAGCATCAACCGGGCCTTCAAGGCCATTCGGCGCTCGGACGTAGTGCTGCTGGTCATTGACGCCTTGGAGGGGGTAACCGAGCAGGATCAGCGGCTGGCTGGCCGCATTGAGGAAGAGGGCCGCGCCTGCATTATCGTCGTCAACAAGTGGGATGCAGTGGAAAAGGATACCTACACCATCAACGAGTACACCCGCGAGATCCGCGAGCGGCTTTACTTCATCGACTGGGCGCCCCTGTTGTTTGTTAGCGCCCTCACAGGGCAGCGCACCCACAAGATCTTCGCCGAGGTCAACACCGTGGTAGCCGCCCATCGCAAACGCATCCCCACCTCCGTGGTCAACGAAGTGCTGCAGGATGCCCTTGCTTGGCAATCGCCCCCCGCCAACCGCCAGGGCAGGCAGGGCAAGATCTACTACGGCACTCAGATAGCAGAGCAGCCCCCCACTTTCCTCCTTTTTGTCAACGATCCCGATCTCTTCAAAGAAAACTACCGCCGCTACCTGGAAAAACACTTCCGGCAAAACTTAGACTTTGCCGGCACTCCCCTCCGCTTTGTCTGGCGCGGCAAGTCGGAGCGGCGGGTGGCCCAAGAAGTGCGCAAGCTGGAGGGATCCCTGGCCTCCCCCTAGGATTGGAGTTAACCAAACCTCAAAAAAGCCTATGGCTGTGGATCCCAACGTCAAAACTCTAGTGGAAAACCGCCGCGCCCGCTTTGAGTATGAGATCTTGGAGACCTACGAAGCTGGGCTCCAACTCACCGGCACGGAGGTCAAGTCCATCCGAGCAGGCAAAGCCAATCTCCAAGATGCCTTTGCGCTCTTTCGCGATGGCGAGGCCTGGCTGCACAACTTGCATGTTGCCCCCCACGGGACTACCAGCAAGGAGTTCAACCACGATCCCACCCGCCGCCGCAAGCTGCTGCTGCACCGCCGTGAGATTGATCGCCTGCGGGGTTTGGTGGAGCAAAAGGGCTTGACGGTAGTTCCCCTGCGCCTGGTGCTCAACCGCGGCTGGATCAAAGCCCACCTGGGCGTGGCCCGCGGCAAAAAGCTTCACGACAAGCGGCAAGCCATTAAGGAACGGGAGACGCGGCGGGAAATCCAGCGCGAGCTCAAGGGGCGCTAAGGCCTGCCAAGCTCTCGGTAGTTCCGATGGGTAGCTGCCCGGCAACTCTCCGTCAATCGGCTGCAGGGAGACCTCTAGGCTCCAGGGAGAGGGAAAAAGCGCTCGGTGGCCTTGACCCGCTCACACCAGGCGCGGATGTTGGGGAAGGGCTTGAGGTCAAATCCGCCTTGCTCCGCCACGTGGGTATAGGTGAAGAGGGCCAGATCGGCGATGGTGTAGCGGTTGCCCACAAAGAATTCTTTCCCCTTCAGATGGCCTTCCATGATCTCCAAGGCCTCCGTGCCCAGTTTTAGGTTCTGGGCAATCAGCTCGGCGTTGGCCTCGGCCTGGCCAGTCCGCACGAGGAAGCGGGTAGTGGCAATGTAGCGAGCAATGCGGGTTTGTTCAAAAAACAGCCATTTCAGGATCTCAGCCCGCTCTAGCCGCGTTTGGCCATAGAGAGGGGTGTCTTCTGCTAGATAGACCAAGATTGCAGCCGACTCGGCCAAGACCGTGCCGTCTTCTAGCTCCAAGGCCGGGATCTGGCCCAAGGGGTTCTTGGCCAGGTACTCGGGGCGGCGGTTCTCGCCGGTGCGGGAGTTCACCTCAACCGTCTCATAGGGGATCCCCAGCTGCCTCAGAAGTAGCTCCACCTTGTAGCAATTGCCAGAGGTGGGGATCCCGTACAGTCGCAGCATGGTTCTTAGCCTTCCACGGGAAGCATTGCCATTTCCATGATTAGCTGCAACCGCCGCTCTGCTCAATCCCTACGTCTCGAGGCGGTAGCCGAAGTCGCGCAGGAGGTGCTCGGAGCGCCGCCAGTGGGGCCGCACCTTGACAAACAGCTCCAGGTACACCTTGCCGGCAATGAGCTTTTGAATCTGAAGGCGGGCAGCCTGGCCAATTTGCTTGAGCCTTTCCCCTCCCTTGCCAATGAGGATCCCTTTTTGCGAGTCCCGCTCTACGTAGAGGGTGGCCAAGACGCGGGTAACCTTGGGGGTTTCCTCCACCTGGTCGATGGTTACGGCCACCGAGTGGGGCACTTCCTCGCGGGTGTGCAGCAGCACCTGTTCCCGGATGAGCTCCGCCATGATGAATCGCTCTGGCTGATCGGTGACCAGGTTTGGCGGATAGTAGTAGGGCCCAGCCGGCAGCAGGTCGACGGTGACTTGGATAAGGGGTGGCAAGCTGCCGGGATCCAGGGCAGACACCCAAACCACCGGCGCAGCGGGCCGCAGGGCCTGGTAGCTCTCCTGGTGAGCTTGGCGCGTGGCAGCGTCTTTGAGGAGATCGGCTTTGTTGCAGACAAGGATGCAGGGGGTAGTGGCAGGGATCCGCTCCGCAATGAAAGCGTCACCGCGACCTGCTGGCACTGAGCCATCCACCACAAAGAGAACGACGTCCACACTCCCAATGGCGGCCTGGGCGTTGTGCACCAAGATCTCCCCCAGTCGGTGGAGGGGCTTGTGGATGCCAGGAGTATCCACCCAGATGATCTGGGCTTGGGGGAGGGAGAGGATCCCGCGCAGGCGGTTGCGAGTGGTCTGGGCCACAGGGGAGGTGATGGCGATCTTTTGACCTACCAGGGCGTTCATGAGAGTGGACTTGCCCACATTGGGCCGTCCAATGAGCGCCGCAAACCCCGACTTAAACCCTGGTGGGGCCGCGGGGAGGGCAGAGGGCTCCAACCCCCTTATTTGAACGGGCTCCAGCGGGGCTGAGATCTCCTGCTCCTCAAGCGGAGGATGGCCGGCATTCTGCTGCTCTGCTGCCATGGGGAACGCTACCTCGGGTGGACGGGCAAGGACTGGTCAGCCAGCGAAGCCTCGGGGAGGGATCCCAGCTTGGCCAGGGTCGTGCCAGGGTAGTAGAAAGCGAGGATCTCGGCTGCATTCAACCCCCGCCGGGCTAAGGTGTAGGCGCCGTACTGGCTCAGCCCCACCCCATGGCCAAAGCCGCCGCCGATAAAGCGGTAGCCCGCTAGCTCCTTGCCCTGTTTTAGGGGCTCGACGCGAAACAAGGTGCTGTAGAGGCGGGGAAAAGCTAGGCGCACCTGATCCTTGCGCAAAACCAGCGAGTGAGATCCTTGGGGCGTCTGCAGGTCCACTTGCAGCGCCTGAACCCGACCGCTGACCGAGCGCTCCAGAACCTGCAGCCCCTGGATGGTCGTCCACTCGGGGAGAGGGATCCCGAGGTACTCTTGGGCAGCCCGCAGCTGGGCGTTGAGCTCCGCCAGGGATTGGGAGAACTCCCAGCGGAAAAGGCGAGATACCCCTGCTTCATGGAAACCTTCCCGCTGCTCCAGAAAAGCCTTGAAGTCGCTCTCCCGCCGCAAATCAAAGGGCTGAGCGGGCTGGTGGGCGAGGTCAGCGCGGGGGCGCAGGTAAGGGCGCGGCTCGCCGTCCCAAACTTCTTCAAAGCCTGCCGAGATGCCGCCGTTGGAGGAAGAATAGACAGCATCCACCAGCTTGCCATTGTAGGTAAGCACCAAGCCGCTGGTCTGGCGAATGGCCTCATCCGCCCGCGGATGGGTTCCCGTCAGCCCCTTGTAGACCTGGCAGTGGGTGTTGGCACAGAGGTGGTAGTCGTCGACCTGAAAGCGGTGCAGGTTCTTGAGGGCGTAGGTGCGCGCCAGAATTGCCTGGGCAGCCATGGCGGCAAAGGGAGCTCTCGGCCCTACTTCGTGGGGCACCACCCCCCGCAGATAGGTTTCCAGCGGCACGGCGTTGACCACGGTGTAGCTGCCGTAGGCGTTAGGCTGAATGGTAATCGAGCCGGCATAGTAGCGGTCGTTTACCCGCAGATAGCCCGCGTCCGAGGTTACCTGAAGCCGGGTGCGGTGGTAGCGAAAGTGGCCATGCACCCAGCTTAGCTGGGGCTGTTGGCGCCGCTGCTGGACCTCAAGCCGCACCTGGGGGATCCCCTTGGCCTGGGCATAGCGCTGAATCTGGGCCAACTGCTGAGGGGTGTAGGCGCGGCTGGCCCACACTTGCCACTCCTGCGGCTGGGCAATCTCGGTGCGGATCCCTAAAGCCTGCCAACGCTTGGCGCTGGCCTCGGCGCTCTCAAAACTTTTGTGGCTGCTGAGAACAAGGCGGTACACGGTTTCTGGAGTGGCCAAGGCGCGGTTGACGATCCCGACAGTTACGCGCGGAGTGCGCTGCCTCTGGGTGCTGCCGTCGGCCTGGGGAAATTCCAGCGTCAGTAGCGACCCGGTTGGCGCTGCCAACTCCACCTGATCCTGTTCAGAGCGACCAAACTGCTGCAGGATGCCCACCCGTAAGATCGGGTTTTGCGGGGTAGCCACCGTGGCCCAGGTTCCTCGGGGATCCCCTGTGGCGCGCAACGCCAAAGCTGCAAGCAGCACACCCCAGCCGAGCGTGCCCTGGAGAGGAAACCGCCGCTGGGTGGGGGGAGGTTGGTAACTGAGCATCGGCGCTTTATGCTGGTAACGCACCCGTTGATTCTACCTGCATCTTTTTGGCCTACCCCAGCATGGAGGCTTTTTTCTCTTCTACCCCCTCTCCTCTCTGCAAGGGATCCGGCTGGCGACTGGGCTGGGATCCCCGGCGCTCTCCTTTTGTGGCCCTTGTGGGAGGAGAAACCTGGGCGCTGGAGCTAACTCAAGAGGAGTGGCAAGCTTTTGGGCAGGGGGTGTACTGCCTGCAGCGGGATATGGAGGCCATAGCCTCCCAACTGATGGCCGAAGAGAGCCTCACCCTGGAGCAGACCTTCCCCTCGCTAACTTTGATTGCCCACGGCAGCCCCGCTGCCTGGGATCTCTACCTACAGTTGCACCAGGGCCGGCGCGGCGAGGGCTTCTGGCCAGCAGAGGCTGTCCCGGGGCTGTGCCGTGCTCTTGCCCAGTTTCGGGAGCACAGATGACCTAGCAGTTGCTAGGATTGGGAGTTGCCCTGGGACAGCGGCCCCCTTCATGTCGACAGCTTTGGATCTTCAGCTGCACGACTGCCAAGTTCATCCTCCCGACCGTCAGCCGATCACCATTGCCCTAGCCAAGGGAGCTTTGCTAGCCGATGCCATCCGCTGTCTGCAGCAGGTAGGGATCGACTTTAGCCGCTTTTTGGATCCGGCCAATCGCCTCCTGCGCATTGAATCCCCTACCCAGCTCAAGGGACAGCGCTACGCGGCGCTGCTGGTGCGCAACCAGGACGTGCCGGTGTACGTGGAGTACGGCCAGGCCCAGCTGGGGATTGTCGGCTACGATGTCCTGCGGGAGCGCTATGCCGGCAGGGAAGCGGGGGTAGCCCACCTGTTGGACCTAAAGTTTGGCTACTGCCGCATGGTGGTGGCTCTTCCCCAAGACAGCCCCTACACCTCAGCAGCCCAGTTGCCGCCCTATGCCCGGGTAGCTTCCAAGTTTGTCCGCTGTGCCCGCGAGTATTTCGACCGCCTGGATTTGCCGGTGGAGCTCATCTCCCTTGCCGGCTCAGTGGAGCTGGCTCCCCTCACGGGCATGGCTGATGCCATTGTGGACTTGGTGGCCACCGGCCGCACCCTGCGGGAAAATGGCCTGGTGGAGCGGGACTGTCTCTTCGAGAGCACAGCCCGCCTGATTGCCCATCCCACCAGCTACCGGGTCAACCAGCAGCCCATCGGTGAACTGGTGGCCCAAATCCGAGAGCACTGGCTGGGATCTCTAGCGGTTAGCCAGCTTTAGTTCTTGCCCAGTCAAGAAACTTTGCTTGGCTTAGCAAAGAGCGGATTGCGATTGCGTACAATGGGGGCACTGGTTTATTTCCCAAGAGATTCAAAACAGGTTTTTCGAGGTTGATTATGCGGTACCGTCCCCTGCTCGCCATCCTGCTGGCGCTTTGTCTAGGCGTCTTCGCCTTTCGGGCTGAGGCAGCCAAGGCCCCTCTAACCTACGACCAGATCCGCAACACGGGCAAGGCGGCTATTTGCCCGTCGGTCTCGGACAATGCCCGCGGCCGCATTGAGGTGCCCCAGGGCGAATCCCTAAAGCTGACCGATGTCTGCTTCCAGCCCGTGCAAATTGAGGTGGAAGAAGAAAAACGGAACGGGGAAAAAGAGTTTATCAAAGCCAAGAACATCATGATCTCGGCCGCTACCCTGGGGCCGATTAAAGCGGAAGTCACTGCCAAAGAGGGCGGCTTGGAGTTCAAAGTGGTGGATGGGATCACCTTCCAGCCAACCACCGGTCAGTTGCCTCGCCGCGAGCTGGTGCCCTTTTTGTTTAGCGTGAAAGACTTGGTGGCCACCGCTCAAGGGTCGGTCATCGATCCCTCAACGGACTTTGAAGGCGAGTTCTTGGTGCCCGGCTACCGTACCAGCAGCTTCCTCGACTCGCGGGGGCGGGGTTCTAGCACTGGCTACGACACGGCTGTGGGGCTGCAGGCGGCCAAGGAGGACTTTGCGGCCAACCGCAAGGTGGACGAGATTTCCCGGGGGAAAATGTCGCTGCGCATTGCTCGCGTAGATTCCAGCACTGGAGAAATCGCTGGCTCCTTTGTGAGCATTCAGCCGTCTAGTACCGAGCAAGGGGCACTGGAACCTCGCACCGTTCGCGTTCAGGGCCTGTTTTATGCCCGTCTGGCGCAGGAGTCCTAAAAAAGCCTGAGGCAGGCCATTCTAGGGCAGGGGCGGATCCCTGCCTGTTTTTGTGTTCCTGGCAAGGGCGGAGCAATTGCCAACCGAGGAGCGCGACAGGCATGGCCAACTATGACTGGATTGTTGTCGGCGGCGGGATCACCGGAGCAGCCCTAAGCTATGAGTTGGCCCGCCAGGGGGGATCCGTTCTTCTCCTTGAGAAGGAGGCGCTGCCCGCCAGTGCCACCCGCTATAGCTACGGTGGCTTGGCTCATTGGGCTGGAAAAACTCCCCTGCTCAAAGCTCTGGGGGAAGAAGGGATCCAGCGCTACCGCACTCTCTCAGAGGAGCTGGAGGCAGATATTCACTTTCGCGAGCTAGATCTGCTCCTATTGGTTGCTCCTGGCTACTCAGTGGAGGCGGTGGAGGCGGATCTAGCCGACTGTCGCATCCCACCCCAGCGGATTCCGGTGGAGACGGCCTGTGAGCTGGAGCCCCTTTTGCAGCCGGCGGCCCTGGAGGGCGTGCTCTGGGCCCGGCACGGCCACATCCACCCCTGGCTGACGACCCTGGCTTTTCGGAGGGCTTTCCAACGCCTGGGGGGATCCCTGCTTTTGCAAAGCGTAACTGGCTTGCGGCGGCAAGGGCAGCGGGTCACCGGCGTAGAGACACCCGCCGACTTCCACGGGGCAGCCCAGGTGGTGGTGTGCGCCGGCGGCTGGACACGGGCTTTGTTGCGTCAAGCTGGCATCTATGCCCCTATCTACTTCACCCACGCCGAATCCCTCGAGCTAGAGCCTGCGGCAGTGCAGCTGAGAACCATTGTCATGAGCGCGCCGGTGCAGCGCCTGGAGCTGGAGCGGCAGGCGGCTCACCCCGACCGGGATCCCCTCTGGGACAAGCCGGGGCAGGAGCTCTGCCCGCCCATCCTGGATGTCGGGATCCTGCAATTTCTAGACGGCAGCATTCGCCTGGGCCAGATCAGTCGGGTGCTGACGGATCCTCAAGCCCAGCTGGATGCCACTAGCGGCGAAGCGCAAATCCGGGCCCAGGTGGGGCGCTACCTACCCCAGGTGGCCCACTTGCCCGGGCGCTGGTGTCACTGCTTGGTGGCCTTCAGCGGCGATCACTATCCCTTGGTGGGATCCCTGCCCGGCTGGGAAGGGCTACAACTCTTTTCTGGCTTCAGCAGCCCTTTGGCCATCCTGCCGGCCTTAGCCCGCCGCTTTGCCCAGCAGGCGTATGGCCAGGCGGATGAGTGGCTCCCCAGTCTCTCGCCGGCGCGCTTCACTGCGCCCTCCCCCCCTGCCCCTTCTCTTGAGGGAGAGCGGACCCGGAACTGCTTAAGTCCACTCCTCCGCTAGCGCTGTCTCCGGCAAATCTTCCAGGTTAAGCTGCACCTGGCGCTGCAAGGCCAAAATAGCCTGATATTCCTGGTGAATGCTGGCCTGGTATTGGGCAGCTAGAGTGGTGTTGCCTTCGGAAAAGGCCTGCTCCCAGAGCTGCGTCCAGTAGCGGTAGCGCTTCTGGCGAATTTCCAGCTCCATGTTGGCTAGAGCAGCCCGCACCACCAGGCGCGGACGCATCAGGGCCACGCGGGTAGTTTCGTCCTGCCAGAGCAGGTGGCTGAGGCGCTCGTTGAGGGCGTCGTCCTGGGCGCAGAGAGTGCGCAGGGCGGTCAAAAGACCCTCCTCCTCGTCTTCCAGTTCCGGCTGGGCCGAGACCAGCTCCAAGATCCGCTGCCACAGCTCCCGGTGAGGACGGAAACTGAATTGCAGCTCCCGCTCCATCAAGGTTTGGCGGATCTCGCGGCGGTACTCGGCAAAATGCAAGTAGATCTGCAGAAGATGGGACTCGGACTGCAAGAGTTTGGATCCCCGGTCGGCAGCAGGTTGCTGGGGTTTTGACCAGCGGTACTGGCGCACGGCGCGGCGCAGATCCTCTTCCAGATTGCGGCTGAGGCGAGCGCTGCCCCGGCTGAGCAATTCCGCCACTTTGTGGATATACAAGGAGCGCCACTGCCCGCCTAGACCGGCCAGCAGTTGCACCAGCGCTTGATAGGCCTGTTGGAAATCGGCGGCCTGGCTGAGATCCCGACCGGCCAGCACCTGTTCAATCCGCCAGTCCAGCCATAGGGGAGCCTGAGCCAGCAGGGCCTCTAGTTGGGAAGCCGGGTGCTGCCGCAGGAATTCGTCGGCATCTTTCCCAGCGGGAAGGGTGAGGATGCGCAACTCGATTTCCCCCCGCCGCGCCTGTTCTTCAACGGCTTGAATAGCCCGCAAGGCGGCATTCAACCCAGCGCGGTCGGCATCGAAGTTGAGGATGACCCGCTTGGACGGCGTGTAGCGCAGCAGAGCCTTGACCTGGTGCGGCGTCAGGGCCGTGCCCATGGCGGCTACCGCATAGGCAATGCCGGCTTGGTGCAGGGCGATCACATCAAAGTACCCTTCCACCACTAAAACTTGGTCGGCTTTGGCGATGGCCTCGCGGGCAAAGTTGAGGCCATAGACCACCTGGCTCTTGTTGAAAAGCTCCGTTTCTGGGGAGTTGAGGTACTTGGGCTGCTCCTCTCCTAAAGCCCTGCCGGCAAAGCCGATGACCTGCCCCTGCAGGTCAAAAATGGGCAGCATGATGCGGTTGCGGAAGCGGTCGTAGTGGCCTCCTCCCTGGCGCGGCACCAGCAGGCCGGCTTCTTCTAGAAGCTTGACCGGCTGGCGCTTCTGGTTAACCAGGTACTCGTAGAGCGACTGCCATCCGGAGGGAGCAAAGCCGATTTGAAACTGTTGACAGGTCTCTTCGCTCAAGCGGCGGCTATGCAGATACTCCCTAGCCGCCGATCCCACCGGGGAGTGGAGGGCGTGCCGGTAGAAGTCGGCGGCCATGGCCAAGACCTCCAGCAGCTTTTCCTGACGCGAGACCTGGCGTTCGTAGTCTGGGGAGAAGGATCCCTTGGGCTCAGGCACATGGTAGCGGCGGGCTAGCCAGCGCACGGCTTCGGCAAAGGAAAGGCGCTCGGTCTCCATAACAAAGCGGATGACATCTCCCCCGGCGCCACAGGCGAAGCACTTGTAGATCTGCTTGCTGGGGCTGACGTGAAAGCTGGGCTTGTGGTCGTCATGGAAAGGGCAGAGGCCGACAAAGTTTTGCCCCCGCTTGCGCAACACCACTTTTTCGGCCACCACCTCAACGATGTCGGCCTTCTGGCGCACTAACTGGATGAACTCCGGCGGCAGACTGCTCATGGCCCTAGGGATCCTCCACCCTATGGTAGCTGGGGGGACTTGACAGGCTGTCTTTTGACGTGGCCTGACCCGCCAGAGATAATGGTCTAGCTTCAAAAACTAGATTTTTCCATGAACAGTCTTTTGCAAATTGTTGAGAGGAAAATGCGGATCGTTAAACTTTTCTTGCTGCTTTTGCTTGTCGGTGCCGCTGTCTTTTGGAGCCCGCAAGTGGCTTCTGCTGAGCCGGATTTGGCTTTAGGAGCCAAGGTCTTTCAGGCCAAGTGTGTGGGCTGCCACTTGAACGGGCGCAACTCGATAGTGCCGGCTAAAAATCTCTCCCTAGCTGCCCTGCACGAGTACCACGTGGATACGCTAGAGCTAATCCAAGCCCAGGTGCGCAACGGCAAAGGGGCCATGCCTGCTTTTGGCAAGCTCCTCAAGCCAGAAGAGATCGAGGCGGTGGCCGCCTACGTCTTGGATCGCGCTGAGCACAACTGGAGTAAGGGCTAATGGCCCAGGACGAAGTGGCCGTGGCACCTCAGGCGCTGCAGGAGCAGGGCCGTCAAGTCCAGGGATCCCGCTGCCAGCTTCTCTCAGTGGGCATAGGGGCCCATGGGCTGGTGGCGGTGGGCATTTCTGCCCATGGGGTGGTAGCCATCGGTGTGGTAACCCACGGCATCCTCTCCATTGGCCTAGTAGCCATGGGCGCTCTCTCCTTTGGGCTGGTGTCCATGGGCTTGGCCAGCGCCGGCCTGGTGTCCATGGGTCTCTCCAGTTGGGGCCAGCACAGCATGAGCCTGATGGAATCCCACGGATCCCATCGCCATCCCTAAAGATTGGAAAAAAGGAGATTGGAAATGGGTCTGCAAAGTTACTTAGCTCTAGCCAGAAAATCTCTGCTGGCTTTGGGCATGAGCTTTCTGCCTCTTTCTTCTGCCTGGGCTCATGTTACCGTCCATCCCCAAGAAGCGCCGGCAGGCAGCTACACCAAGCTCACCTTTCGCGTAGCCCATGGATGTGATGGCTCCCCAACCAAGCGCTTGCGGGTGCAGATCCCAGAGGGATTTGTTTCCGTGAAGCCGATGGTGCACCCTCTGTGGAAAATCGAGACGGTCAAAAGGCCGCTGAAGACCCCATACGAGTCCCACGGGAAGATGATCACCGAAACGGTTGCCGAGGTGATTTGGAGTGGCGGCTCGCTGCCCGATGGCCTCATGGATGAGTTCAGCATCAGCGCCAAGCTGCCGAATCGGCCCGGCGAGGTCATCCCCATCCCGGTGATCCAGGAGTGCGAAAAAGGCATGCACCGCTGGATCCAGGTGGCGCAGCCGGGCGAGGATCCCAAGAGCTTGCCGGAGCCGGCCCCGCTGCTGAAGCTGACAGGTGGAGGTAGTGGACAGGGTCATGGTCACGGCAGTCGCTAGGCGGCCTGCTGGGCAGGATGTCTCGCCCTAGAAGGGTCTTTGCTGGGATTTGGGCTGGGATCCTCGGCTTCTTGCTGTGGACGGCTGGGATCTCGCCCGCTTTCGCCCATGCCAGCTTGCTCTCCACTTTCCCGGAAGATGGAGCGGTGCTCCAGGAAGCGCCGACGCAAGTGCGGCTGGTTTTCAATGAGCCGGTGCAGCTTACGCAGCTCCAGGTTTTGGACGGAAATGGACAGGTATTGCCCCTGGAAAACCTGGTGAGCAGGGGCGAGGCGCTTCAGGGGGATTTGCCCCAGGGAATCCCAGCGGGGGTTTACCTTGTCAGTTGGCGGGCCATTTCCGCTGATTCCCATCCGGTGAGTGGCTCGTTTGTCTTCCAGGTGGGGACTGCAGATCCAGAGCTGGTTCAAGCGGTGAGGGCGGCCCACCTCCGAAGAAGGGATCCCCTATATTGGCCGCTGGTAGGTGTGCGCTGGGGGATCTACCTGGGCAGCCTCTTTGTGGTGGGGGTGTTGGGCTGGTGGCGGCTGTTGCAGGGGCGTTCGAGCGTTTTGGGGGCAAATGGAATAGAGCTCTCTGTTCGCGCCAGCAGGACGGAGTCCTTTAAGGCCTGGGCTTTCGTGGCAGCTTGGCTCACCCTTAGTTTGACTCTGGTGGCCTTCAGTTTGCACTTGGCCCAGCTTTACCCCCACCTCAATGGGCAAAAGCTGCTGAGTGTGATGCTTTCTCCCTACGGCTGGGGTACGGCACTGCGGCTAGTGGGGCTAGGAGTTCTGATCTGGGCCTGCGAGGGAGGTGCCGCCTGGGCCAGCAGTGTGGGCTCGGTGTTGGTCATTGGATCGTTTCTGCCCATTGGCCATGCCCTCACGAGCGAGTATCCGGCAGGAACGATGGCGCTGCTGGGGCTACATCTAGCCGGCTCGGCTTTTTGGCTAGGGGGGCTATGGGGGCTGGAGCGCTTGCTGAGCAGGGAATCTGCTCCCTACCCATCTGTAGGCACTATCCAACGGTTTTCTGACGTAGCCACCTGGGCAGTGCCGGGGCTTATCCTAGCGGGGGTGGGAATGGCTGGGATTCACGGCGGCTGGGACTGGGATCATCCCTATGGGCGATACCTTTGGACCAAGCTGCTGATAGTGCTAATGATGGTGGGGCTGGGCGCCCACAACAAGTTTCGGCTGGTGCCAGCATTACGGCAGGGTGGGCAGGCGGTGGGCCGGTTGCTACGCCAGATCGTCCGCCTGGAGCTGGTGGGACTGATCCTGGTGCTGGCCCTGACCAGTTTTTTGGTAGCTCAAGCTCCGCCTGGACAGGAGAGGAGCTCCCCTGCAGAGCCGTCTTGCCAAGAGGAATTGAGCTGGCCAGAAGGCAGCCTCTCCCTGCGGATCTTGCCCTGTCGACCCGGCAACAACCGGGTTCAAGTGGAGGTTAAAAAGATCCCAGCCCAGGAGCTGAACTTGGCCTTTTCCCTGCCCGAACGCGGGATCCCACCTCTGCGCCGACAAATGCTGCCGAAGAAGCCCGGCCAGTTTGCGGTTGAGAATGTGCCCCTGACATTAGGGGGAGAATGGCAGATTGAGGTGCGACTCTTGATCAGCGACTTTGAGGAGCGGCGTGGGCAAATCAGAGTTGTCCTGTAGGGGCAAGTGAAGGGATCCCTGCCGCTGCTTCCAAGAGCCGTCCGTCGTAGTCCTGCAGCTGGAGAGCCGTTTGGAAGTCCTGGCAAGCTCCCTGCCAATCGCCGAGGGCAAGACGGGCCAGGGCGCGATTGAGGTAAAGCTTGAAGTGGGCGGGATCCAGAGCGATGGCTTGGGTGTAATCCTGGAGGGCCGCTGCAAAATCTCCCTGTTGGGCATGGGCCCAGCCGCGGTTGTTCAGGGCCAAGAGGCGCTCCTGGGGCTCTAGCTCCAGTTGCAGTAGTTGCGTGTAGTCGGCCAGCGCTTTGTCGGTCTCCCCCCTTTGATCCCACAGCAGGGCCCGCCAGAAGAGAGCCTGGCGCTCCTGGGGGTTCAGGAGCAGCGCCTGAGTGTAGTCGGCAATGGCCTGCTCCGGCCGGTTGGCCTGGCGGTGCAGATCCCCCCGCTGACAGTAGGCCAGGGCGGCATCAGCTAGCCCCCAGTCGCAGTTGCAGCTCAAAGCCTGGTCAAGATCGGCTAGCGCTGCCTCTTGGTTGCCCAAAGCCAGATGTACCGCCGCCCGCAGGGCAAATCCCTGAGACGCCTGCGGCTGCTTTTGGATTAGGGCAGTGAAATCCGCTAGGGCCCCTTGCCAGTCCCCCAGCCGTTGCCGCGCCATGCCCCGGCGCAGATGGGCACTGGCTAGCAGCTCTGGTTCAGCTTGGGCTGCCGCCTGCAGCACCTGGGAGAAATCCGCACAGGCTGCCGGCCAATCTTCTCGGTCGAAATGGGCCTGGCCACGGTGGAAATAGAGCTGCAGGTTGTTCGGATCCCGCTCCAGGGCAGCCGTGTAGTCCTGCAGGGCCGCCAAGGGATCCCCCAAAAGCCTGTGGACCTGCCCGCGGCTGCTGTAGGCCCTGGCATCGCTGGGATCCAAAGCAATGGCCTGGTTCAAGTCGGCAAGAGCCGCTTCCAGTTGGCCCAGATCCAGATGAGCAATCCCACGGTTGAGGTAGACCTTGGTCAGCTGGGGATCCAACTCCAGGGCGCGGTTGAAGTCGGCTAAGGCGCCTGCCGGATCTCTCAACTCCTGGCGGGCCAGCCCTCGGTAGAAATAGGCCGGCGCCAGCTCCGGGTTAAGGCGGAGCGCCTGTTCGCAGTCAGCCAGCGCTGCCTCCAGGGCGTTGTTGCCCAGGTAGGCTATAGCCCGCTGCAGATAGAGCTCCGCCTGCGCTGCCATCCCTGCCTCAGAGGCCCCAGCAGGCTGCAGCGCAATGGCTTGGGAAAAATCCTCGATGGCCCCCTGGGGATCCCCCAAAGCTTGGCGGGCTAGGCCGCGGTGGTAGTAGGCCTTAGAGTGGGCGGGATCCCGCTGCAGCGCCTGGGTGTAGTCTTCAATCGCTCCCTGAAAGTCCAGCAACTGCGCCCGCGCCACGCCCCGGTTGAAATAGGCTTCCACATCCTGGGGATCTCGTTGGATGACCTCGGAAAAATCGGCCACAGCCCCTTGCGCATCTCCCAGATGGCCGCGCACCACGCCGCGGTTGAAATAAGCCCGTACTTCCTCGGGATTGAGCTCAAGGGCGCGGGAATAGTCCTCGATGGCCTTTTGGTTTTGCTCGAGCTGCCGGTAGGCGTTGCCGCGGTTGTAGTAGGCCACGGCCCAGTTGGGGTTGAGGTGGAGAGCGTGGGTGTAATCGGCAACTGCCCCCTCATAGTCCCCCAGCCGGTAGCGGGCGATGCCGCGGTTGACATAGGCACGGGCATCCCCTGTCAGTTGAATGGCCTGGGTGAAGTCCTCCACAGCTCCTGCCCAGTCGCCACTTTTGTAGCGGGCACTGCCCCGCTGGCTATAGGCGCGGCCATTCTGGGGATCCAGTTGGATGGCCAACGTGTAGTCGGCAATCGCCCCCTGCAGATCCCCTTGGCGAGCTTTTTCCTGGCCGCGGGTTACCAAGCGCATCGCCAAGAGCTGATCCACCGAAAGCTGGGAAAGAGCAGGCGCTACACCTTCGGTGGGGGTAGGCAGGAGAGGCCGCAGCGCCTCCATTACCTCAGCCGCCGATTGAAAGCGCTCCTGCCAGCGGGGACAGACCATGCGATCCAGAATCTCCGCTAGGGCATCGCTAACCGGTACTAGATCCCGCCAGAGGAGCTGGCCAGTACACGGATCGTCTGGGATCTTGGTGGGGGGACGGCCGGTGAGCGCCTGAATGGCCAGCACCCCAACCGAATAGATATCGCTGCAGGGCTGGGGCTTGCCGCTGAGCTGTTCCGGGGCCATGTAGCCCACTGAGCCAATCACCGTCGCCAACTGGGTTTGGCCAGGGGCAGGGCTGCCTAGCCGTCCCACCTCCTTCACCGCCCCAAAGTCAATCAGCACCAGCTTGCCATCGGCGTCGCGGCGCATCAGGTTGGCTGGCTTGATGTCCCGATGCACAATTTGACGGGCATGGACGTAGTGGAGGATCTCCAGAATCTCCCACAGCAGCTTGACGACCTCCGCCTCGCTTAGAGGCTGGCCAGCCACCAGCTCTTGGCCGAGATCGTGCCCAGCAATGAACTCCTCAACCAGGTAGAACTCCTGATCCTGCTCGAAGTGGGCCAAGAGGCGGGGCACCCGGTCGTAGTTGTTGAGCCGGTTGAGAACCTTGGCTTCCCGCTCGAACAGCTTGCGGGCCGTGGCCAGGGTGTAGGGATCGGTGGAGAGGGGGCGCAGGCGCTTGACCACGCAGGGAGTATTGAAAGTGTCGCGATCCACCGCTTTGTAGGTAACCCCAAAGCCCCCCTGCCCCAAAAGGCCGAGGATTTCGTAGCGTCCCCGCAGAAGGGTTCCCGGCTTAACCTTGTCTTCCATAGCCCAGCTTGCCCCGCTGTGACCTTGGTCACAGCAAGCTGGCTCGATTCTGCCACAAGCTGCTCCCCTGCAGCGAGCTTGCCCCTAGTCCTGCACGTACTCTTCGCCGGAGATGAGGGCCGCCTCTGCCTTCTGGAACTCCCGCCCCAGGTAGGCAGCGTGGCTAAGCTGGGAGACTACCTTCTCGCTTTCCTTTTCAAAGATCTGGACACACAACTCTTTGGCCGTCCGCCCAACGTACACCCGCTGCGGCGGGCGATTGACTGGCCCTCGCGCTGGGATCACCGCTCCAGTCTCCGGGTCAGTGGCTAGACCCCGCTCGTTGATCACGGTGCTGTAGTACTTGGCGCAAATGAGCTGCTGCTGTCGATCCACATAGATGACAAAGTAGCCTGCCGGGTCTAGCTCCAGGGGCCGGCGGGAAAGCTGGTCATCAATGCGGCGCACCTGCTCCCGCAGAGACTCAGAGGAAAAAGACGACATAGTAAAGTTGCCAAGAAGCTAGCAAAACGGGTGCCAAAAACGTAGCCAAGACTACCTTCATTATCCCTATTGTGGCCGAGGAATGGGATCCCTTGCTTCAGGAGAAGTCTTAGGGTTTGCCAGTGCTTTTTCAAGCATTGGCAGTTACTTAAAGCCTTGGCAAACTCAGCGAAAAGGCGGATGCTTGCAGGTGGAAGGTGAGATTACCGTGGAAGCAGTGAGCGAGCGACAGTCTTTGCCAAAATGCACTCGGCTGAAGCTGAGAGGCTTGGGGGGGTTGGGATCCCTGAGGTAACCCCTCCAACGGAGAAAGGGGGAGCTGGTCACCTCCTCATCGTGGGCAATCAGCGCGACAGCCGCCTGTTGCTGAGGAAATTGCTGGAGAGCAGTAGCTACCAGGTCAGCGAGGCGGAAAACGGCCAGCAGGCCCTGCAAATGGTGCAAACCCTGCAGCCGGATCTGATTTTGTTGGATGTGATGATGCCGGGGCTCGACGGATTTGAGGTCTGTCGGCGCATCAAGGCCAATGGGGAGACGCGCTTGATCCCGGTGGTGCTGATGACAGCCGCTAGCGACCGCAAAAATCGCCTGCGGGGCATTGAGGCGGGGGCCGATGATTTTCTCGGCAAGCCCTTTGACGAGGCGGAATTGCTGGCGCGGGTGCGTTCCCTCGTTCACCAGAAGCATTTGAACGAAGACTTGGATCATGCCGCCCAAGCTTTATTTGCCATTGCCCGCATTGTGGAAAGCCGGGATCCCATCACTGGGGATCACTGTGAGCGCCTGGCACAACTGGCCAAAAGCTTTGGCGAGTTTCTCCAGCTACCCCGTCCTCTAATCAAGGTGCTGACCTGGGGAGGCTACCTGCACGATATCGGCAAAGTGGGTATACCTGATGCGATTTTGGGCAAAACGGGCAAGCATACGCCGGAAGAGTGGGAGGTGATGAAATCCCATGTCTTGATTGGAGAGGAGATCTGCCGCCCGCTGCGCACCCTGAGAGATGTGCTGCCCCTCATCCGCCACCACCACGAGCGTTGGGATGGCAGCGGCTATCCCGATGGCCTCAGGGGAGAAGGGATCCCGCTGGTGGCCCGCGTCTTCCAGATTGTCGATATCTACGACGCCCTCACCTCGGAGCGACCCTACAAGCGCGCCTTCACCGTTCAAGAGGCCATGGACATCCTGCGGGAAGAAACAGCCAAGGGCTGGCGGGATCCCTACTTGGTGGAGCGTTTCTTCGAGTTTCTGCAGTCACGGCTGCCCCAGTTGAAGTAGACTAGGCCCAGTAGGCTCCTCAAGGCAAATCCTTTGGCAGGCGCAGATCCTCTACGGCGCTGTGTAGGCTGCCGCCAATTGTTTCCCCGCTCCCAGTTATGGCGGCTGGTTAGGCAATACGACACTCACCAGGTGCTTTTGGGCAGAGGCATGGGTCGTTCTGCCTACCTATGTCGCCGGCTAGAATGCTTGCAGGCAGCCCGGCGGAGGCACCAGATGAGTAGAGCCCTCAAGGCGCCGGTGCCCGACTCGCTGTGGCAACTGCTGGAGCAGGAATTGCTGCGCAGTTCTGAGGCAGAAAGCCTCCAGGAGACATCAGTCCCAGAGGGGCGAGTCTCAGAGCAACCTCAGTAGCCCTGAATCGGTCAAGGTACCGGGTTCACTCCGTTCCAGCTACACGGTAGCCCCTCTTAGCTGTCAGAATGGGGCTGGGGGGGGTCGGCCGTGGCCAACTTCTGGGAACTGTAGAAGGGCTATCCTAAAAAGGCACTGTCGGTGTTGCTTCCTGCCCTAGTTGCCTATGCCCCCCGGCCCTTTTGGACTTAGATTCCCCCTGGAATTATGCTGCAGCAGGTTTAGTCTCAATCCGTTAATTGAGGTTGATTCAACTCCTGTAAAACTGACAAGGAGAGAGGAGCAGAGGCAAGCAGAGGAATGACCGACAAAGTTCGACTGTACGACCTTGCCCGCGAACTGGGGCGTGACAATCGCGAGGTGCTGGAGGTTTGTGAGCAGCTGGGGATCCCTTTCAAGAGCCACAGCAGCACCATTTCCCTAGAGCAGGCTGAGTTGGTGCGTAGCAAGCTGGGCAAGTCCCCTATTGTGAAACCACCTCGCCCGCGGAGCAAGCCGCAAGGAAGCTCGCCAGCTGAGCCGGCGGCGGAAGCCAAGGCGAGCGAGCGCCCTCAGGCTATTGTTGGCATTCGCCGGCCCGCTCCTCCTCAGCAGCCAGCCCCCTCTAGTGAAGCCAGTCCTCCCAAAACGCTGCTGCAGCGACCTGAGCGTATCCCTCCGCCAAAAGAGGCTCCTGCAGTCAGCCCGCCGCAGCCACCAGTTGCTCGCGTGGGTGAGACAAGGCCACAGCCGACGCCCCCTCCAGCTCGACCTGAGCCGGCTGTAGCCAAAGCAGCTAGCCCCCAGGCTGGCCCTGCTCCGGCGGCTAAGCGCCCAACGGTGCTCCCCCCTCCACGACGGCCTGAGTCGCCTCAAGCGGCTTCCGAGCCCAGCCCTGCTCCTGGTCCTGCAGAAGCGAAGGCTTCTCCTCCCCCAACTGCCCAGCAACCGCGTCCCCAGCTTGTGGGCCCACCGGTTCGCCCTGCCAGTCCTCCCGAGCGCCAGCCAGCAGCTCCCAAAAAGGAAGACAGCCCCAGCCAAGTGGAGGAGGCTCCCCGTCCCCAGCGGCGGCTGGAGTTGGTGGGGCCCCCCACCCGTCCTACGGCTAAAACGGTTTCCGCCGAGTCAGCATCCTCTCCCCCCTTGCCAGAAGGGATCTCCACTCCCGTGCTGGTCGAGGCTCCTGGGCGGCCTGCCACGCCCAAGGTCAAGCGCAAGACGGTGGAAGAAGAGGAGGATGAGGAGCTAAAAGCCCTCGAACGGCGATCCAGCCGCAGCCAGGCCGAGCGCAAGCGCAAACGCAGACGCGAGGAAGGAGATGGAGATGGCTTGGATTTGGATTCTCTGACGGCGATCTCCACCGTCAAGCAAGCGCAGCTAAACGCCATCCAGCCCTTGCCCCGTCCCACTGCCAAGCCCCCTGCCCAGCGCCCGCCGACAGCGGCTGTTTCAACCCCGCGCCCTCGGCCAGCTGCTGAGCGCTCCCCGCAGCTATCCACCTCTGCTAAAACTAGCCCCCCTGAGGAGACGGCGGAATTGCCGCCGCAAGAGAAGGTTCTGGTTCTTGAGGGCAGCCTCAGTGTGCAGGAATTAGCCCAGCGCCTGCGGGTGTCGGGAACTGAGATCATCAAAACCCTCTTCTTCAAGGGGGTGAAGGTAACCATCAACCAGGTTTTAGACGAGTTGCTGGCTGAGACGGTGGCCAAAGAGTTGGGCTATGAGATCCGCCGGCCGGAGACGGAGCCCAAAGCTAGGAAAAGCGAGATGCTTGAGTTGGAGGACATTGACCATCTGGTGCCCCGTCCGCCGGTGGTCACCATCATGGGTCACGTGGATCACGGCAAAACCACTTTGCTCGATGCCATCCGCCACACTAACGTGGCCCAGCAAGAAGCCGGTGGGATCACCCAGCGCATTGGCGCCTACCACGTGGATGTAGACTTTGAGGGCCAAAAGCGGCGCATTGTTTTTCTGGATACTCCTGGCCACCAGGCCTTCACGGCCATGCGCGCCCGCGGCGCCAGCGTTACTGACATCGCTGTCCTGGTGGTGGCTGCCGACGATGGGGTGCAGCCGCAGACGCTGGAGGCCATCAGCCATGCGCGGGCAGCCCAGGTGCCCATCATTGTGGCCATCAACAAGATTGACAAGCCCGGCAGCCAGCCGGAGCGCGTCAAGCAGCAGCTGGCAGAGCATGGGCTGGTGCCGGAGGAGTGGGGTGGCGACACGCCCATGGTGCAGGTCAGCGCTCTCACCCGCCGCAACCTAGACGCCTTGCTTGAGATGATCCTGTTGGTAGCGGATGTGGCGGAGCTGCAGGCCAACCCCAATCGTCCCGCTCGCGGCACTGTCATCGAGGCCCACCTGGACAAAGCGCGGGGGCCAGTGGCCACTCTATTGGTGCAAAACGGCACCCTGCGGGTGGGGGATACGCTGGTGGCGGGCGCAGTGTTTGGCCGCGTCAAGGCAATGATGGACGACCGTGGCCAACGGCTACAGGAGGCCGGGCCCTCTTCAGCGGTACAACTGCTGGGCTTGGAGGAGGTGCCGGCGGCAGGGGATGAGTTTCAGGTCTACAGCGATGAGAAAGAAGCACGCCGCATTGCTGAGGAGCGGGCGGAGGCGCTGCGGCAGAGCCGCTTGCAACAGGCGTCGCTCTCTCGCCGCGTCAGCCTGGCTAGCATTTCAGCTCAAGCTCAGGAAGGCCAGCTCAAAGAGTTGAACCTGATCCTCAAAACAGATGTCCAGGGATCCGCCGAGGCCATCCAGACGGCCCTGCAGGATCTGCCGCAAGAGGAGGTGCGCCTGCGGGTTCTTCTGGCAGCTCCTGGGGAGATCACCGAGACTGACGTGGATCTGGCAGCAGCCAGCGACGCCATTATCTTGGGCTTTAACACCACCTTTGCCCCTGGCGCGCGGCGGGCTGCCGACGAGAAGGGGGTCGATGTGCGCGAATACGACATCATCTACAACCTGCTGGACGACCTGCGGGCAGCTATGGAAGGCCTGCTGGAGCCGGAGGAGGTAGAAGAGCCGCTGGGCCAGGCGGAAGTGCGCAAAGTCATCCCCATCAGCCGCGGCACCGTTGCCGGCAGCTACGTGCTCTCCGGCAAAGTGCAGCGCAATGCCCTGGTGCGGGTTCGCCGCAAAGGAGAGGTAGTCTACGAGGGGCGCCTCGACTCTCTCAGACGCTTCAAGGACGACGTGCGGGAGGTAACTGCCGGCTTCGAGTGTGGGATCGCCATCGAGAAGTTCGACGCCTGGCAAGAAGGGGACATTATCGAGGTCTACCAGATGGTTACCAAGCGGCGGACCCTAGCGCCTGCCTAGTCATTTGGGCGGCCTCCCCTCCCAGCGGGAGGATTTGCTCGAGAACAGTGGAGGCAGTTGTCAAGGGGAAGGGAGGAATGCAACGGAGCCAGCGATTGAGTCAGATGTTGTTTGTAACCCTGCGGGAGGATCCTGCCGAAGCAGAGCTGGCCAGCCACAAGCTGCTGCTGCGAGGCGGCTTTATCCGGCGGCTCTCCTCCGGGATCTACACCTATCTGCCCCTGCTCTGGCGGGTGCTGCAGAAGATCTCGAACATCATTCGGGAAGAGATGAACGCCATTGGGGCCCAGGAGTGTCTCTTGCCCCAGTTGCAGCCAGCGGAGATCTGGCGGGAGTCGGGCCGCTGGGAGGTGTATACCCAGGCAGAAGGGATCATGTTTGCCCTCGAAGACCGCCAGGGGCGCGAGCTGGCCCTGGGCCCCACCCACGAAGAGGTGATTACCCTGCTGGCCCGGGATCTCATCCGCTCCTATCGCCAGTTGCCGCAAATCCTCTATCAAATCCAGACCAAGTTCCGCGACGAGATCCGACCTCGCTTTGGCTTGCTGCGGGGCCGGGAATTCCTCATGAAAGACGCCTACTCCTTCCACGCCACTGAAGAGAGCCTGCGCCAGACCTACCAGGATATGTACCGCGCCTACAGCCGCATCCTGCGTCGCTGCGGGCTACAGTTTCGCGTGGTGGAGGCCGATGCGGGCGCCATTGGCGGGCCCTCGGCAATGTCCCAGGAGTTCATGGTGCTGGCTTCTGCCGGGGAAGACGAGATCCTCTACACCCCCGATGGCTCCTATGCTGCCAATGTGGAGAAAGCCGTCTCCCTTCCGCCGCCGGCAGGCGAGTCTCCCTACACAGCCTTCCAGGTTCTGGATACGCCGGGAACGGAAACCATCGAGAAGCTGGCGGCTTTCTTGAAGATCTCCCCCACTTTGATCGTCAAGAATGTGCTCTACCAGGCCCTTTACGACAACGGCCTGCGGGTGGTGGTTTTACTAAGCATCCGCGGGGATCAAGAGGTCAATGAAGTGAAATTGGCCAACCACCTCAACCGTCTGGCGGAGCGCTACCAAGCCAAGAAGCTGCTCAAACTCACTTTGGCAGATGCTGAGATCCAAAAAAGCTGGCAAGGGGATCCGGTTCCCGTGGGCTACATTGCCCCTGACCTGCCCGATAGCTGCCTGGGCCCGCAGGAACACTTTGCCCCCAAGATTTTGCGCCTAGCTGACCAGACAGCAGCCTCGCTGAAGAACTTTGTAACCGGTAGCAACCAGGTGGGGCGACACGTGGTGGGAGCCAACTGGGGGGAGCAGTACCCCTTGCCGGAGGTGGTTGACGTGCGCAAAGCCCAACCAGGAGATCGCTGTCTATTCAACCCTGACCAGGTGCTCCAGGGGGCAAGGGGCATTGAGGTTGGCCATATCTTCCAGTTGGGCCTCAAGTTCTCGCTGCCGCTGCGGGCTACCTTTGCCGACGAGCACGGCGCCGAGCAGCCGCTGTGGATGGGCTGCTATGGCATTGGGGTATCGCGACTAGCCCAGGCGGCAGTGGAACAGTCCCACGACGCCAACGGCATCATCTGGCCGGTGGCCATTGCCCCCTACCACGTGGTGGTGGTAGTGCCCAACACTGCTGACCCGGAGCAGATGCAGGTGGCAGAAAAACTGGTGCAAGAGCTGGACGCTGCCGGTATCGAAACCCTCTGGGACGACCGGGATGAGCGAGCCGGCGTCAAGTTTAAAGATGCCGATCTCATCGGGATCCCCTATCGCCTAACTACGGGGCGCAGCCTCAAGCAGGGCAAGGTGGAATTGGCGGAACGGGCCACCGGTCAGGCCGTAGACCTTCCCATCGAAGCGGTGGTGGCTACCCTGAAAGAGCGCCTTGCTGCTGCTCTAGCGGTGCCCGACTGAGGAGTTGCCTTGCAGCGGTTTTTTCCCTATGATGGGATATGTCTCGATCCTCGGTAGCTCAGCGGTAGAGCGGTCGGCTGTTAACCGATTGGTCGCAAGTTCGAATCTTGCCCGAGGAGCTTGCTAGCTGAAATCTCAAGCCAGGGGGTATAATGCCCTCTGGCTGTTTCTTCGTCACGTCTTCCGAGGGTATTGGCTGTGATCGACCTGTCGCGGATCCCTGCCCAACCAGAGCCAGGCTTGCTCAACCTTTTGATCGAGATCCCTGGCGGCAGTAAGAACAAGTACGAGTTTGACAAAGAGATGGGCGTGATGATCCTAGACCGGGTGCTTTACTCCTCGGTGCAGTACCCCTACGACTACGGCTTTGTGCCCAACACGCGGGCAGGGGACGGGGATCCCTTGGATGGCCTGGTGATCATGGATCAGCCGACCTTTCCGGGGTGTGTGATTGCGGTGCGCCCGCTGGGCATGCTGCAGATGATCGACGCGGGGGAGCCGGATGAGAAGTTGCTGTGTGTGCCGGCTAAGGATCCTCGCTACGCTTCCGTAACCAAGTTGGAAGATATTGCCCAGCACCGCCTGGACGAGATTGCTGAGTTTTTTGCCACCTACAAGCGCTTGGAGAAGAAAGAAACCCAGATTCTGGGCTGGAAAGGCCTGGCCGAAACCGAGGCCGTTATCGCCAGCAGCATTGCCGCCTGCCAACAGCCCAAGTAGCTCCCCAGGCTTTCCAAGCTGGAGCTGCCGTCGAGGGCGCTGGCCAGTCAGCGCCAAGTTCTCCAGGTTCTTTGAGCTAGCCTAGGTTTAGACGCGACGGCTTCTTCTATGGCGGATATCCTTTACCACCTGGAGCAGTGGGCAGCGGAGCTGGTTCAAGGTCAATTGCAGCACCTCTCTCCCCTGAGCCTGCTGGCAGTGGGTCTAGCAGGTCTGGTTACCAGCCTTTCTCCCTGTATGCTCTCCATGGTGCCGGTAATCATTGGCTACATCGGCGGCTACACTCCCAGCGCCCCCGCAGCGGCCGGAGAGGTGCGCCGGCAGGTTTGGGTGCAATCCCTGGGCTTTGCCGTTGGTGTGGCTTTGGCCCTCAGCCTGCTGGGCTTGGGAGCCGCCTTGCTAGGCCGGGTTTACGGACAAACCACCCCCTTTAGATCTCTAGTAGCGGGCGGGATCGCCATCCTCATGGGCTTGAACCTGCTGGAGGTCGTCCCCTTGCGCTTTCCCAGTTGGTTTAACGGGTTGGAGATCCCTGGCGAGTGGCCCAGACTAGGCCGGCCGGTGTTGCTGGGATCCACCTTTGGTCTAGCAGCCTCTCCCTGCAGTACGCCAGTTTTGGTGGCCTTGCTAGGCTGGGTCTCCACCACAGGGCAGCCCTGGGTGGGGGGTGGGCTACTGCTGACCTACGCCCTAGGGCTGGTCTTGCCGCTGCTGTTGGCGGGGGTGTTTACCGGCGCGATTAAGCAACTGCTGGCCCTGCGGCGCTGGTCGGGCTGGCTTACCTATGCCAGTGGCCTGGTGCTGGTGGGGTTCGGCACCGTCACCATCCTCTCGGCTTGGACCTAGGGGAGCTTGTATGTCCAAGGATTCTGCCCCGCTGGCGCGGTGGCTTTCCCCCCTGCGGCGCTATCTGCGCCATGAACTGCTGCCGCTGCTGGCGGATTTGCGGCTAGCCATTGGCCTTCTCTTGGCAATTGCTGTTTTCAGTGCCATCGGCACGGTAATCGAGCAAGAGGAAACGGTGGCCTTCTATCGGGCCCACTACCCTGAGCAGCCGGCCCTGTTTGGCTTTCTCACCTGGCGGCTGATCCTCAAGCTGGGGCTGGATCACGTCTATCGCACCCCTTGGTTTCTGGCTCTTTTGATCCTACTTGGCAGCAGCCTGGCTGCCTGTTCTCTCACGCGCCAATGGCCGATGCTCAAGGTGGCCCGTCGCTGGAGCTACCTCACCCGCCCCCCTTCCTTCCAGCGGCTGCCCTTTTGGACCTATCTGCCCAAGCAATCCCTGCAAGGATTGCCGCAGCGGCTGCGCCAAGGGGGCTACGCTGTGTTTCAGGAGGGATCCTGCCTCTACGCCCGCAAGGGGTTGATTGGGCGGTTTGGCCCCATCTTGGTGCATGCTAGCCTGCTGCTCATCCTGTTGGGGGCCATCTGGGGCAGCCTTGCTGGCTTCAAGGCCCAGGAGCTGATTCCCAGCGGCGGGGTTGCCGCCATCGAACACATCACCGGCGCAGGGGATCTGGCTCGTCTGCCCATCTGGCAGATTCGGGTCAACCGCTTCTGGATTGACTATGCTCCCGACGGGCGGGTGAAGCAGTTTTATTCTGACCTCTCCATTCTGGCTGGGGGCCAGGAGGTCAAACGCCAGACCATCTCTGTCAACCATCCCCTCTCCTACCAGGGTGTGACCCTCTACCAGGCCGACTGGAGCATCGATAGCATCCGCATCCGCCTCAACAACAGCCCCCCCTTCCAGATCCCAGTGGTGCGGGTGCCCAACCAGGCGGGCAACAAGCTCTGGGGCGCTTTTATCCCCACTCGGCCAGATCTTAGCGAGGGCCTGACGCTGTTACTGCCGGATCTGCAGGGGACAGCTCTCCTCTACGACACCGAGGGCCAGTGGATAGGATCCCTGCGCCAGGGCATGAGTCTAGCTCTCGACGAAGTTGCCCCGCAGCGCTTCCCCAACCGCCTTACCCTGCACCTGGATGAGGTTATCGGTGCAACCGGCCTGCAGATTAAATCGGATCCAGGGATCCCCCTTGTCTACCTTGGGTTTGGGCTGCTGATGCTGGGAGTGGTGATGAGCTATTTCAGCTACAGCCAGGTTTGGGCCCTGGAGACGGATGCAGGACTCTACCTAGGGGGCAAAACCAACCGCGCCCTAGTGACCTTCGAGCAGGAGTTTGCCCGCCTGGTGGAGCAGCAAAGGCTTGCCTCCTTTCCTTCGGGGGAGAAAGAGTCCCACCCTGCCCAGGCCAGCCTCTAGGCTCTCTGCCTACGAAAAAAATCTTGGGGCAACTATGGCTTTTTCTCCTGCGCTGGCGGCTTTTCTTTCCAGCCAAGCCACTGCTATCCCCATCCAAACTCCCTCGACCGTTGCGGAACTGGCTCAAATCCTCAGGGAGTGCCAGGGGCGGAAGGTGCTGCCGCTGGGGCAGGGGAGCAAGTGGGGATGGGCCCCTTGCCTGGAAACAGTGGATCTCATCCTCTCCACCCGGGGGCTGCGCCGCCTCATTGACCATGCGGCTGCCGACCTGACCGTAACAGTAGAGGCCGGCATGACCTTGGCGGAGCTGCAGCAGATCTTGGCCGAGCAAGGGCAATGGTGGCCGGTGGATCCCCTTTACCCTAACTGGGCCACAGTGGGCGGCATTATCGCCACCGCCGATACGGGCTCGCTGCGCTGGCGCTACGGCAGCATTGGCGACCTCGTGCTGGGCATCACCTGGGTGCGGGCCGACGGGGAGGTGGCTAAAGCAGGGGGACGGGTGGTTAAGAACGTAGCCGGTTACAACCTGACGAGGTTGTTTACTGGATCCCTGGGCAGTTTGGGGATCCTGACGCAGGTAACCCTGCGGCTCTATCCTTTGCCGGCGGCCCAAGCAACCTTGCTGGCCACAGGAGCCCTGGCCGACTTGGAGGTCCTGGCTCGGCAGGTGCTGAATGCGCCGGTCAGCCCAGCGGGGGTGGATCTCTGGCTAAGGGGGGAGGGATCCCAGCTCTGGATCCACTTCCACGGCTCGGAGCGGGTAGTTGCCCAACAGACGGCTCTGGTGCAGCGGCTAGCTCCTGCGGGATTGAGCTGGCAAGAGGTAAGGCCTGGGGCTCCGCCTCCGCCCTTGCCCCGTTCGGGGATAGTGTTGGCCAAGTTTGGCTGCTTGCCCAGCCAAAGCCTGGCAACTCTGGAGCAGTTCCAATCCCTTTTCCCTAGCGCGCAGGTGCAACTGCACCGCGGCTGCGGATTGGGGCGAGCCTGGATCCCTCAGCCTGACCAGGGATCTCTGCTGCAACTGCAGCGCCATCTCCAGGCTGCGGGGGGGTTTCTTGTGCTCTTGGAGGCGCCGCCGGCTCTAAAAACCGCCCTAGCCCCCAACTTTGGCCCGACAGCAACCTTGATGCAGAGGCTGAAGCAGCAGTTTGACCCGGCTGGAATTTTCGGCCCCCGTTTAGTCTAACTGCTTAGGAGCGCCCCTCCCATTCCCAACATCTCCAGCAAGGTTCTAGCAGCATCTTGGCCAGAGAGCCAGGCCCCTTCTACGCGACCTCCAGCGCACCAATCGCCAGCGCACACCAGGGGGAGTCTCTTGCCGGAACCCGTAGGAACGTAGGTGCCAAGGCTGGCTAGACCTATCGCCTCCCCAGGAAGAGCGTAGCGCCAGCGGTGAACCTGGATCCACTGCGGCGAGGCCAGCCAGGATCCCAAGCGCTGGGCGGCATGGGCCAGCAGCTCTCGACCGGCCTTTTCCAGCTCCTCAGGCGCGGCCTCGAGATACAGCGACGACCACTCCGCTCCCCCGTGCAAAACCACCAGCGGCGGCAGGGGCTGGGGCCGCTTGCTGCTGTCTAGGGCCACCCAAGCCAATAGGGGATCGTCCAAACCCTTGATCCCTTTCCAGGGGGGCAGCGGCGTGTCTTCGGCGTAGCTGGCCAACACGGCAACGCAAGGCTGGTAGGCAGCGGATTCCAGAAGGGATGACAGGTTGTCCCCAGGAGCAATCTTTCCTCGCAGCAAAGGCAGCAACTGGGGAGCGGGGATGGCCATCACCAGGGCCGCAGCCTCGTAGCACTGGCCATCTTCGGCTTGCACTTGCCAACTGGTTGGCTGGGGCTCGAGGCCCACTACCCGAGTTTGGGTGTAAACCGCTAGGGGAGCAGCTAGCTGCTTAGCCAGCGCCGTCATGCCCTGGGGAGAGACATAGCGCGGCTTCTGGTCGTTGGCATTTTCTAGGTGCAGCCCTTCCTGATCCAGCAGATGCAAGGAACGGGTCCACTCCCTCAGCAGTCCTAGGCCCAGGAGCTCCCTGACCCAGCGATAGAAGCCATCGGAATCGGCAGTCAGGTACTGCGCTCCGTGATCTACGGGCACTGTCTGTCCAGCGTGCTGAACCCGTCGAGTGGCCATGCGCCCGCCAAGGCCTGCCGATTTCTCCAGTACCAGAACCTGCAGCCCTGCCCGCAACAGTTGCCGTGCGCAGGTTAAGCCGGCCACCCCTGCTCCGACAACAATGACATCCGCTGACTTCCGGTCAGCCGGCGCAGGCGACGGCCCTGCCTCTGGGGGATTTGCGTCCGACATACAGGGAGTCTAGGAGCTGCCAACGGATCCTAGCTGTTGCTCTTGCCAAAGGGGTTGTTACCCCTCTCGCCAAAGAGCTTGGCTTCCCCCTTGATGGCAGCCTTGATGATGTTGTAAGCGGCCCAGCTTACAGCTAAAACAACAGGAGCCAGAATGAGCAGGGGACGGAGATCCATCTCCATAAGCCTTATCCTCTCCAAGGGCAACACAACCTACGTCCAGGATAAACCCAATTGACGTTCCCCCCAGCCCCCAAGGGCGGGGATGCTTTCAAGGGTGCGCTGGGCAACACCTCCTCTATGGCGCTGAAGCCTGCTTGCGCTCCTTGGGCCCTGGGCCTTAGCTGGCGGCAGCCTTGGTTAAGCCGGCTCCGCTTTTGACGCTAGGGATCCCTGCAGACGGATAAGCTCGATCGGCAGGCCATCGGGATCGGCAATGAAAGCCACCTCGTAGGTTTGAGACCCAATTTTCTGGCATTGAGGCGGCAACACCACGGTTAGGGGCCCTTGCGCTTGTAAATGCTCTAGGTAGGTGGCCAGGGATCCCCATTCGGGGCCCACCTCAAAAGAGAGGTGGTAGTAGCCCACATAGTGGGGATCCCCAAAGGGATCGGGGGCAGGGTGGGGCTGGGGTACCTGAATCAGCTCCAGACGGCCCCAGGGACCGCGCATCCAGCAGGCCAAAGTGATCCCGGCAGTGAACCGTTCTTCCACTGCAAAGCCCAGCCTCTCGTAGAAGGCCATGGAGTGGAAGATATCGGCGGTGCGAATTGAAAAGTGGTGCATGGTCAGGATTGTCCCCAGATCTGGAAAGTCTTAGGAGGAGGCCTAGCGAAAGCCGCCTAGTCAAGCGCAGGCAGACTTGCTACGCTCCAGAGAAGAGTCCCTGATTCTTGAGCAACTCTTACAGCACGCCCTAGCCCGCCAAAAGTGGGGGGCGCGATAGCTGCAGTCAGTCTTTTTAGACCTCATCATGCCCAAGCTGGTCATTGTTGAATCTCCTACCAAAGCTCGTACCATCCGCAGCTTCTTGCCCGCCGACTATGAGGTGCAGGCCTCAATGGGGCATGTGCGCGATCTGCCCGAGTCGGCTGCCGACATTCCCGAGGAGGTGAAAGACCAAGAGTGGAGCCGCCTAGGGGTCAATGTCCACGCTAACTTCGAGCCTCTCTACGTGATCCCCAAAGACAAAAGAAAGGTGGTCAAGGAGCTGAAGGAGGCGCTCAAGAAAGCAGATGAGCTGATCCTGGCCACCGACGAAGACCGGGAGGGAGAAAGCATCAGTTGGCACCTGCAACAGGTGTTGCAGCCCAAGGTGCCTACCCGCCGCATGGTGTTCCACGAGATCACCCGCGAGGCCATTCAGGAGGCCCTGCAAAATTGTCGCGAGGTGAATGAGCAACTGGTGCGGGCCCAAGAGACCCGCCGCATCCTGGATCGCCTGGTGGGCTACACTCTGTCGCCGCTGCTGTGGAAAAAGATTGGCCCCAAACTCTCAGCCGGGCGGGTGCAGTCGGTGGCGGTTAAGCTCTTGGTGGATCGGGAGCGGGAGCGGCGGGCCTTCAAGAAAGCTTTCTACTGGGATCTCCGAGCAGAGCTGCAGTCAAAGGGCGCTGGTTCGGCAACGGTTTTCCCGGCAGAGCTGGTGAGCCTGGGTGGCAAGCGGCTAGCCAGTGGACAAGACTTCGATCCCAGCACGGGGCAGCTGATAGCCGGGCGAGAGGTAGTGCTCTTGGATCAAGCCCAGGCGGAGTCCCTGCGGGAGCGCTTAGTGGGGAAAGTCTGGGTGGTCAGCTCTGTAGAAGAGCGCCCCTCCATCCGCAAGCCCGCCCCTCCCTTCACCACCTCCACGCTGCAACAAGAGGCCAACCGCAAGCTGCGCCTGTCAGCCCAGCAGACGATGCGCATTGCCCAAAAGCTCTACGAGGAAGGCTACATCACCTACATGCGCACCGACTCGGTGCATTTGTCAGAGCAGGCCATCCGTGCTGCCCGCGCCTGCGTGGAGGCGATGTACGGCAGGGAGTACCTCAGCCCTGAGCCGCGGCAGTACACCACTACAACCAAAGGGGCCCAAGAAGCCCACGAGGCCATTCGCCCTGCTGGCTCGGAGTTTCGCCTGCCCAGCCAAACCCCGCTCACGGGGCAGGAGCTGGCCCTCTACGACCTCATCTGGAAGCGTACCGTCGCTAGTCAAATGGCTGAGGCGCGGCAAACCCACACGGTTGTGCTCATTACGGTCGACGAGGCGGTTTTCCGGGCCAGCGGCAAGCGCATTGACTTCCCCGGCTTCTTCCGCGCCTACGTAGAGGGATCCGACGACCCAGAGGCGGCTTTGGAAGATCAAGAGGTGCACCTGCCCCTGCTGCAGGTAGGGGAGCAAGTGGACTGCCTGCGGCTGGAGCCGGTGGTTCATGAAACCCAACCTCCGCCTCGCTACACCGAAGCCTCCCTGGTGAAGGTGTTGGAAAAGGAGGGCATTGGCCGGCCCAGCACCTATGCCACCATCCTGAGTACCATCCAGAGTCGGGGCTACGTGAGGTTGATGGGAAGCGCCCTTGTGCCCACCTACACGGCCTTTGCCGTTACCGAGCTGCTGGAAAAATACTTCCCCAACCTCGTCAACGTCCACTTCACTGCCGAGATGGAGCAAACCCTGGACGACATCGCCTCCGGCCAGGCAGAGTGGCTGCCCTATTTGCGCCACTTCTTCCTGGGTGAGCAGGGCCTTGAGGGGCAAGTGAAGGCACGGGAGCTAGAAATTGACCCCAACCTGGCTCGCTCCATTCACCTAGAAAACCTGCCCGCCAAGATTGGTATTGGCCCCTACGGACCCTATGTGGTGGTCGAAACCGAAGCAGGAGAGGTACGTGCCAACCTACCTGAGGATATTCCCCCTGCCGACTTGACCCTTGAACACATCGAGGAGCTCATCCGGCGCAAGCAGGAAGGCCCCAAGCCCATCGCCTTCCACCCAGAGACCCAAGAGCCGATCTATGTGATCCCGCAGGGCCCCTACGGACCCTATGTGCAGTTGGGGGAAGTTTCTGAGGAAAACCAAAAGCCTAAGCGCGTCTCCCTGCCCAAAGGGCTAAAGCCGGAGGACGTCACTCCAGAGATTGCCCTGGGGTTGCTCAGCCTACCCCGTACGTTGGGCGAACACCCCAAATCGGGGAAAAAGGTGCAGGCCGGTATTGGCCGCTTCGGCCCCTACGTGGCTTGCGACGGGGAGTTTCGCTCGCTGCCCCCCGATGAGAATGTCCTGACCATTAGCTTGGAGCGGGCCCTGGAGCTGTTGGCCCAGCCCAAAAAGAGCCGCAGTCGCGCCTCGGCCAAACCCCTAGGCGAGCTGGGATCCCACCCCGAGGATGGCAAGCCCGTAACTCTCCACGACGGCCCCTATGGGCTCTACGTCAAGCACGGCAAAGTCAACGCCTCGCTGCCCAAAGATCTCTCCCCTGCAGCCGTGACCCTGGAGATGGCTCTGGAACTGCTGGCGGAAAAAGAGGGCAAGGCCCAGGCAAAAGCCAGCCGACCAGCGACGGCCAAGCGGGCCAAGAAGGCTGAAGCTGCTCCCCAGAAGCAACAATCCCCTCCCACCCTGCTGGAGGCTGTCTCCAAAGCTCGGGCTTGAGCGGTGGGGGTAGGGGCAACTTGCTGGCTAACTCGGCTTGTTCTGCAAGGAAACTAAGCAGCTTGTTCAAAAATGCTCCGAACCAAGCTGCTAATGATGGAGAGGGCAATTGCCCCAACCAGTGCCCAGCCAAAGTTGTCAACCTTGAAGGCGTCACCGGCAAGCTTGTCGGCAATGAGCAAGCAAATGGCGTTCAAAATTAGGGAAAACAGACCAAAAGTGAAGATCGTAAGCGGTAGGGTAATCAACTGCAGGAGTGGCTTCACCAAGCTATTCACCAAACCAATGGCTAGCGCCGCTACCAAGGCACCTCCAAACCCGGAGACGTGGATCCCAGGCAAGAGCCAAGCCAAAATCATCACGCTCAAGGCTGACATCAGCCAGGTGGCTAAAAGAGCTGCCATACCTTCTCCCTTCCCTCGCTGGGGCATCCGTTTCGCCCTCTATGCTATTTCAATGTGAGACATCTCGGAGGCCGGCAGCTCCTCGGGACTGTACGTTTGCAGGGCCAAGGCATGGATGCTCTGCCCCATCTGCTCGGCTAGGGCGGCGTACACTAGGCGATGGCGCTGCAAAAGCGTTTTGCCAGTAAAAAGAGGCGACACCACCTGTACGCGGTAGTGTCCTCCCGCTCCCTGGTGCCGTCCCCTATGGCCAGCATGGCGGTGCAACTCGTCCTCCACGTGGACGTAGAGAGCTTGCAGCTTTTCAGCCAGGAGCTGCCGCAGGCCATCCAAGGTGAGCATGGGATCCCTCAAGGTTAAGGATCAGCCTTGGCAAAGGCGGCTTCCACCAGGGGGCGCAGCTCGTTGCGGGCATGCATCTCCTGGAGAATGTCACAGCCGCCAATGAACTCCCCGTTGATATAGATTTGTGGGAAGGTTGGCCAGTTGGAAAACTCTTTGATCCCTTGCCGAATTTCCGGATCCTCGAGCACGTTAATAGCTGTGTAGGGGAAGCCCAAGCTGTCCAAAATGCGCACAGCTGTGTAGGAAAACCCACACATGGGCATTTCCGGGGTGCCCTTCATGTAAATCAGCACCTTGTGGGTGCGAATTTGCTCGCGGATTTTCTCTTCCAAAAGAGGGTCTAGCATAGCCGCCTGCAAGTTAAGCACTAGCCGTGATCTCATTTTCGTTCACTTCTAGGTGGCTTGACATTCTCCCTGCCCTTTAGGGCAGGGATTCTTTCTCAGACAGCAGGATGCCTCCTACTGGCTGAGCTACAAAGCGCTCCGCGCCGCCATAGGCGAAAGAGCATGAGGCTTAAACCTCAACCCTATGGGGGATGCCATAGCCCCAACTACTGGGCCTAAGCCCAGATACGTTTAGCCGTGCGCTGCACCCTCCTATGAATGGGTGGAGCAATTCTCGCATTCTAGCAAAAGCCGCCCTCTCGCGCTCTTCGGTCCGGAGGCCTTAAGGGCGGGGCTTGAACCCAGTTTTCTTGGTCAACAGGTGTAGGCTGCCAGGGATCCCTCCCACTGGCAACAAAAAGTGCTAGAAGGGGAGAAGTGGAGGTTCCCTATCGGAGGCCGTTCATGCTGACTGAGGCCAAGCAGTCGGCGGCAGAAAGCTCCCAACTAGACAGAGGTGAGGCTCCCCCCTCCAGCCAGCCAAAGCCAAAGCTGGGGTTCTGGCAGCAATTTTGGGAAGATGTCGACTGTGTCTTTGAGCGGGATCCGGCAGCTCGCAACCGCTGGGAGGTCCTCCTCACCTACCCAGGCGTCCATGCCTTGTTTCTGCACCGCATCGCCCATTGGCTGTGGCAGCGGCGCTGCTTCTTGCTGGCCCGGCTGATCAGTTCTATTTCCCGCTCCCTCACCTTGATTGAAATTCACCCAGCAGCCCGGATTGGACGGCGCTTTTTCATCGACCATGGCTGCGGCGTGGTCATCGGCGAGACTGCGGAAATTGGCGACGATGTTACCATCTATCACGGCGTTACCTTGGGGGGCACCTCTTGGACAAAGGGCAAACGGCATCCTACCCTGGAAGACGGGGTAATCGTAGGCACAGGAGCGAAAATCCTTGGCCCAGTCCGCATTGGCGCTAGAGCCCGCATTGGAGCCAACGCCGTCGTGATTCACGATGTGCCCCCTGGGATGACGGTGGTTGGGATCCCAGGCCGGGCAGTCCTCCCACCCCATCAACGCCGCATCCCCGCCCACGGCATTGACCTCGACCACCACCTCATGCCCGACCCCGTAGGACGGGCAATCGAGCAGTTGCTGCACCGCATTCAAGAGCTGGAAGCCGAGGTAGCCCACCTCAAGCAAGAGCGGGAGCAGGCCCGGCAAGAACAGGTTAGAGGCGAATAAGCAGCAGCCGTGCAAGAGGTTTCTTGGGGGGATCCCCTGCCATTGTCCAAGGCAGATCTTGGGATCCCGGCTTTAGCCGGGGGAACTGTCAGCAAGTGCCTCCTGGCTGTCCACCACTCGTCGCAGCACGCCGTTGACGAAAGCGGCAGCCTCTGGATCCCCATACTTTTTGGCCAACTCTACAGCTTCGTTGATGGCGACCTTAACGGGGCTGCTGGCCAGTATTTCCATCTCCACCACCGCCAGGCGCAGGATATCGCGCTCGATCCGCCCCACCCGCTGCAGTTGCCAGCCCACCAAGACCCCCTGCAGGCGCGCATCGATAGCTTCCTTGTGGGTGTGCAGGGCAGTCAACAGTTGCAGGGCATAGGCGCGCACCTCCGGCGCTTGGACAATGTGCAACAGCTCCGGCATGGAGAGGGCAGCCCCCAGGCGGTTGACGGCCTTTTGGGACAACTGAACAACTTCCTCCAGGATGTGGCGGACGCTCTGCAGCCGCTGCTCCAGGTGCTCTAGGGCTTGACCCGCGTTGCCGAGGGCCACCTGGGCTTGGTAGACCAGCTCCGGCAACTCCTTTGGCACAGCGACCTCCTGCAAAGCCCTTTCCAGACGCTGCAGCTGCCGCTGGGCCTGCTGAAGACGGAGAGCCAGGGAACGGGATCCGCTCTCCTCCTTCGCCTCAGAAACGGCCAACAACAGGGGATCGCTCTCCTGCAACAGGCGGTCGCTGCGCTGGATCTCCGCTGCTGCGGTTGCAAGAGTTTCATGGGTTTCTTCCTGCAAGGTGCGGATAGCTGCCAACAGCAAATCTTCCAATTGTTTTTCGCTGAGTTTGGCCGCCGTGGTCGGCAGTTGGCTGACCCCCAGCAAGGCCAGTTCGCGGGCAACACGCCGAGGTTGCATGGCAAAACACCCATGGCCTGTAACGACTGCCCCCGTGGGCTTAGCTATGTTAGCAGGCCGTGGGAGGGCTGGACTGGGGCTAATTGAGCCCGAAACTGTGCCTGAGCACGCGAAAGGCCAAAGCTGGGCTCTGCTCTCTGCCATAGGAAGATTGGGTAGAGACCGAGAGGGTCAGCCGCCGTTTGCTGCGGGTGATGCCCACATACAGCAGCCGCAACCGCTCGGCAGCCAAGTCCAAAAAGGCCTGTTCGGTAGGAGAGTTGGCCTGCAGATCCCAGTAGCTTCTGGGGCTGAGCTGCCGCAACTGGGCTAGGGCTTCTGCCTTCATATCGACGTCTTCCAAAAACCTCAGCCCCACCGGTCGCTCCTCGTAGTGGGTAGGAAACTCGTAGGCCGACACCTGGGGGATGAAAACCTGATCCCACTCCAAACCCTTGGCCCGGTGCAGAGTGGCAACCGTGATCGTGCCCGGCTCGGGGTTGAAGGCCAAGATCTCCGAGGGCAGGTTGTGGAGGCGGCGATCCAGAATTACCTGAAACTCCTGGGCAACTTCTTGCCAATCGGTCTCGGGCAGGGATCCCAGCACCTGCTCCAGCTGGTTGAGGACATAGCAACCCACAAACAGCTCTTCCGGCTTGCGGTAGAGGCTTTGGACAATGACATTCAGCACCTCCGGCCAGGGAGACCGCCCGGCCCGCAGCCAACTGGCCAGGGTGCGCAGCAAGCGGCCCAAGTTCTGCCAAGAGGGGCTCTCAGGCAGCACGGGAGCTGGATCAAACTGGGGAAAGAGCAGCCGCTCCGGCAGCGAGGCGCGGATCCAGCCCAGCATCGGCTCCAGCTCAGTTCGCGAGATCCCGGCCCAATCAGCCAGGCGATCCACTGCCGCAGCCAGCCGAGCAGAGGAAGTGGGCTCGGCCAACCAGTCAATTACCCCCTTGAGCTGCAGCAGCACCCGTCGCTGGCTGGGGCTGCCCCGCAACAGGTCGACAACCCGCTCCCCTCCCATTTCCCGCAGGTAGTCGAGGGCCTTGCCCCCCAGCTCGTTGGTGGTCACCAGAATAGCCACTGTCTGGTCGGGGAAGGTTTGGGCGGCTGCCAGAGCCCACTGGGCCACCTCCTGCAGCTCCCGCTCGGGGGTGCCGCTGACGCAGCGAAACTCCACCTGTCCTTCGCTGGCTGGGGGATTTGGGCTGCCGGCACTGGCTGGGCGAATGGGCTGGGGGGCCAGGGCAGTGCGCAGGGCTGGGATTGGGTGTTCCCGAGTAACCCAGTCCACCAGACGGTTGGCTAGCTCCAGGATCTGGGGAGCGCTGCGGCTGGACTCCTGCAGGGAGATGATCTGGGGGCTGGCCTGACAAAAGGCGCGAAACAGCCGTGGCTCAGCCGTGGTGAAGGTGCCCATGATGCTCTGGCTGGGATCCCCTACCCGCACCAGGTTGCCCGTGCGCTGGCTGAGCAGCCGCAGCAGCTCTTCCTGCAGGGGGGAGCTGTCCTGGGCCTCGTCCTCGAACAGGTAGTCGTACCAGCTTTGCACCTGCTGCCGCAGCTCCGCGTCGCGCTCCAGCAGATCCATGGCCTGCCAGCCCAGGTCGTCATAGTCCAGCTGGCCGCGGCGGCGCAGCTCCGCTTGGTAGGCATCGTACACAGGAGCCGCCCAGCCTAGGTAGCCCTCGCGAGGGAGCGCCTCCGGCCCTAGGCGGAGATTCTTGGCCGTGCTAATTACCGCCTGCACCATCTCCTGGAAGCTGCGCCGGAACCGCCGCCGGTTTTGGGCTACCTTTTGGGGGAAATTCTCATCAGTAGGGATCAAGGGCTCCCAGAGGTGGGTGTGGGAGTTGAGCCAGGCGCGGCAAAGGCGGGTGAGGAGGCGCTCCTGCTCATACCCCTCCAAGATGGACAGCTCTTCCCAAGGGCCTGGGGCCTCCCGCAACACCCGCAGTGCCAGCGAATGCAAGGTAAAGGCTTGGGTAAAGCGATCTGGGTAGCCCGCCTCCTGCAGGCGTTGGTTGATACGGCGCAGCAAGTTAACCCGAGCCGAACGCATGTAGGTAAACACCCCGATGCGCTCCGGTGGGACGCCGCGCTTGAGGATGAGATCGACAATTAGCAGCTCCAGGATAAACGTCTTGCCGCTTCCTGGAACAGCGGAAATCCCCAGTGGCCCCGATTGATAGGCCAAGACTTGTTGCTGCTCTGGACGTAGGATGAGCTGGGGGAAAGGAGAAGCTGCCACGCCCTGCCTCCCTGTCTAGTTGAGGATAAAGGTCTCGATGGCCACCGCCACCCCATCTTCAGTAACAGGAGGGGCAACCCAATCGGCATAGGGCAGCAAGGCCGGCGAGGCATTCCCCATGGCCACCCCGATCCCTGCATACCGCAGCATCTCGATGTCGTTGTCGCCATCGCCAATGGCCATGACCTGCTCTGCCGACACCCCCAACACCTCTTCTGCCAAAAAGCGCACTGCATTGCCCTTGTTGACTGCCGGGTGGGTGGCTTCCAAGAAAATGGGCTCTGACCGCGTGAGGTAGAGCTGCTCGGGAGAATACCGCTGCCGCAGGGATCTCTGGAGTTCCTGCAAAAACTCCGTATCTTCCGAAACCACCAGGATCTTGGTGGGTCTTTGCCCATGTTGGGCAGGAGAAAAGATCTGAAACGGCACCTGCGAGCGCTCGGCATAGGCGCGGCTCAAGGGGTTGAGCTCCCGCAAGTAGAGCTGGTCGTCGATGTAGAGGTGCACCCCCACCGGCAGATCCTGCAGCAGCTGCAACAACTCTTCAGTCAGCGACCAGTCCAAGCACCAGTGCTTTAACGTCTTTTGGCTATCGGGATCGCGAATGAGTGCCCCCTGGTAGCTGCAGAGCGGCATATCGGCTCCAATCTCATAGTGAAATCGCTCGGCAGAACAATGCATCCGACCGGTGGCAATGGCCACCCGCACGCCTGCGGCTTTGGCCCTTTGAATGGCTTGCCGCACTGGCTCCGAAACCTGGTTGGAAGGCCCCGCCAGCGTGCCATCGATGTCCAACACCAATAGCCGAATCTTCCTCTGGGCCAAGGGCTGAAGAGATCGCTCTTGAACTGGCACTTCCACTTGCATTGCTCCTCCTCTTGACCGCCTGCCGGCCCCTATTTGCCCATGGGTTAGGGGTCTAGTGCCCACCTCTAGGGGGCTCGCTACAGATTGTAATGGTCTGTAATGCTCCAAGCTGCTGGTTAAGCGGAGCGCGTCCTTGGCCTCTAGCGCCTGAGGAGAAAGCCTACAATTGAGTAAGGACTAGCCCTGTGATGGATAAACTGTGAACATGCTGAAACAAATTGGTCGCACCTGCCGCTCTCTGTTGGCTCTTGCCCTGGCTTTGATCCTGGCTTTGGCCCCTGTGAGCGCTGTCTGGGCGCGCAGCGGTGGCCGCATTGGCGGCGGCTCTTTCCGCTCCCCGACCTTCTCGGCTCCCCGCTCTGTCGGCCCTCGCTCGGCTCCCGTGTACCCCAGCTATGGCGGGGGGTTTAGCTTTCCGCTGGTGGTGCCCTTGTTTTGGGGAGGCGGTGGCAGCCTGCTGGCGTTGCTGCTCTTGATTGGGGCCGGTAGCTTTCTAGTGCGCAGCTTGCGCTCGGCTGTTGCCGAAGAAGAGGAAGTTGGCGACCCGCAGGTAACCGTTGCCCAAGTGAAGGTGGGCCTACTGGCCAGCGCCCGCCAACTGCAAAAGGAGATCAATGCGCTGGCTCTGGAAGCGGATACCCAGTCGCCAGAGGGGCTGAGCCAATTGTTGCAAGAGGTTAGCCTTGGCTTGATGCGCTACAGCGACTACTGGGCCTATGGCTATGCCGAGGCGGAGAAGCTGCCCCTCTCCCGCGCCGAATCCCTGTTCTATCAAGCCTCTTTGCAAGAGCGGAGCAAGTTTAGCGCCGAAACCCTCACCAACCGCAACAACCAGATCCAGCAGCTTCCTCAAGCAGCTCTGCGGCGGGCGGCTGCCGGGATCCCCGAGGTTGGCGAGTACCTGGTCGTCACTCTACTGGTTGCGTATCGCGGTAACTTAGGTACACTACCTGTAGTTAAGTCCGTGGCAGAGCTGCGGCAGTGGCTGATGCAGTTGGCCTCCATCCCTGCCGAGCGGATTGTGGCCATCGAGGTGCTGTGGACGCCGCAGCTAGAAGGAGACACCCTGTCGGCAGAGGCGCTGTTGACCGAGTACCCAGAAATGCGGCTCCTCTAAGGTCGCTGGGCTAGGGAGACGGCGGTCGGCGGCTGGGGTGTTTCAAGCCGCGGGCTCCTTGACGTCCAAGGTAGGGAGGGCCTGTTTCCGTGTCTGGGTTTGATGCTTCAGCAGCCAGGAGCCGTTGTTCTCCGTGGGCCTTGTCCAGCTACACAACTCAAGCAGACTCTCTACTGGATGAGCTCTTGGAGAAGTTGGAGCAAAGCCTAGAGGAAGAGGGGGCGGAGGAGTATCCCTATTGGGGTACACGCCCCCCTTTGCTTCCCCGCCGTTCTTCAGCGAGAGGTGGACTGCTGCTGGGCTTGGCTTCGGCAGCCGCGCTGGTGGCAGGTCTGGCCTTTTGGATGACCCTGGACTCTCGGCCACGGGTTTTCTCCCCAGCTGCTTCTGTACCGACGAGGGATCCCGGCCACGAGAGGCCTGAGCCTGTCTACTTTGCTTCCCTACCAGCCCAAGAGCTCTCCTTAGCTTTGAAGGATGAAAGCCCTCCTAAGTTGCCTGAAAAGGTTCCGTCTCAAGAGCCAAGAGGGAAGAAGCCGGAGGCGCCCTCGGCAAGGTTGACAGCGGCCACCAGTCCCCCGGTTGCCCTGGCAGCCGGCCCTCCCCCTTCCGCTCGCGTGTCTAATCCGCCCGCACGGATTCCGCCTCCAGCACCGCCGCAGATGAAATTGGTGGGGTTGATCCACGATCCAGGCGCTCCCAAGGCCTTGATCTTGGTGGACAAAGTGATGCGGCAGGTGCCGGTTGGCCAGAGGGTGAAAGGCGAGTGGCGGGTCACCTCCATCAGCCCCCACGGGGTGGCCGTGAGCAATGGTGTCCGCAGCGTTACCCTGCAGTTGGGGTTACCTCAGTCAATTTAGGAGGGAAGCGCACAGATGGCAGTGGGCAGGCTGGGGAAAGGGAGCCGTCGCAGGGCGGGGATTGCCTGCGTGTTGGGATATGTCTGTCTCAGTCTGCTGGCCTGCCGCAGCATGCCTCCTGCACCGGAAGCCTCAAAGGGGATCCCGGCGGCCTACGCCGATCGCCCCCAGCTGCAGGGCAAGGCAGTGGTGGAACTGGAAATCGAGACCGCTGAAGGCCTAGGGCGGGTGCTTCTAGAGATCCGCGGCGATGCGGCGCCTCTTACGGCTGGCCAGTTTGTCGACTTAGTGCAGCGGGGCTTCTACAACGGCTTGACTTTCCATCGGGTGGAGAAAGATCCCCAACCGTTTGTGGTGCAGGGAGGAGATCCCCGAGGGGACGGCACCGGTGGCGCCACCGAGCCAGGCAGCAACCGCCTGCGCACTATCCCCTTGGAAATCCAGGTGCGCGGAGAACCCTACCCCCGCTACAACACTTTGATTGAGGATCCCGTAACCCTGAGCAAGCTGGTTTTGCCCCATCGTTTGGGGGCGGTGGGCATGGCCCGCTCCAGCCCTCTGGATTCGGCCTCTTCCCAGTTCTATATCGCCCTCTCTGCTCTGCCAATTTTGGATGGGCGCTATGCCGTGTTTGGCTATGTCACCAGTGGCATGGAGTGGGTGGAGCGCATCCAGGTGGGAGATGTCATCCGCTCGGCGCGGGTACTCGAAGGGGCGGAGCTGCTGCGGGTGCCGGGAAGTCCAAAGCCAGCTGCAAACTAGGGATCTCGGCCGTTCCCTTGCCAAGAGGCCGCCGTTTCCAGTTGCCAACACCCGATTGGGAAGTGTAGGACAAGGCGCGGCTTGTCCTGCAAAAGTTATCGGCTCCCCTCCGCCGGATTTAGCGCACCAGATCGAGCAGACGGGCGAAGTAGAAGCGGGTTTGAATGGCTTGTCGTTGCTGGACTTTCCAGCCCCACCCGACAAGGTGGCTGACCAAGGTGGCCTCGCGGTGGAGGTAGGCACGGGTGGTTTTGGTGGATCCAGGGAAGAACTCCCCTACTTTCTTGAGCAGCGTCAGCCAGGGGCTTTTGGGAGCAAAGCTGAAGATCAGGCGGGACTTGGCCAGGCTGGTCAAGTGCTTAAGCATGCGCAGGGCGTCGGCTTCGGGGTAGTGGATCATCACGTCCAGGCAGATGACAACATCGTACTGCCCCGTTAGCTCCTCCAGATCCAAGACCTGAAACTGGGGGTTGTCCAGGGATCCCAGCTCGATCTGCTGCCGGCGACGTGCTTCGTTGACCATTTGTTCGGAAATGTCGCTGGCAAACACCTGCGCCCCACGAGCAGCCAGAGGCAGGCTAAGGCTGCCCACCCCACACCCGGCATCGCAAATGCGCAAACCGGAGGGATCCCCCAGCCACTGCAACACCGTTTCAATCGTGCGGGCATGGCCCAGTCGGATGTCCTTTTGGACGAAGTTGACTTCCTCTTCGCCGTAGATGCGGCGCCAGCGCTCGAAGCCAACGGTGTTGAAATAATTGCGGACAATGGTTTTTTCTTGCATAGAACCCACCGCTGCCCTGCCTCTGCAGGGAAACCTCCTCTGCAGGGGGCCTTTCTGCCCAATTTTACCCCGAAGCCGCTGCCGCCACTTTTGGAGGCGCTGCTACCAGAAAGCCAGCGTTCCTATCAGGCTGGCGAACCCAGCGGAGAAGACCGAGATGCAGGCAAGGCTGAGCGAGTTGCAGCCGCTCTCTGCAGGGCATCTTGCAAGATCCGGTCTACCAGCTCTGTAAACGTCCAGCCCAGAGCCGCCGCTGCCTCAGGACAGAGGGAGGTAGGAGTCATGCCAGGCAAGGTATTCACCTCCAGCACCCAGGGGTTCTCGTCGGCGTCCACCCGCAGATCCACCCGCGCCAAACCCTCGCACCCCAGCACCCGATAGGCCTCGAGGCCCACGGCCTCACAGCGGGCTAATCCTGACGAGCTGAGGGAACAGGGGATCAAGTGCCGCGAGCCGCCGGGGGCGTACTTGGCTTCGTAGTCGTAGAAATCCCCCCGCGCCGGGATGATCTCAATGGCCGGCAGAACTTGGCCGGAGAGAATAGCAAGGGTAATCTCCTTGCCAGGAATGTAGCGCTCCAGGAAAACCCGCGCTGAGATCGAGCGGGCCAACTCCAGCCCCTGGGCAAACGACTCCTCATCCTGCACAATGCTGATCCCCAGCGTCGAGCCACTGTTGCTGGGCTTTACCACCAGCGGCGATCCCAAGCGCGCCGCACACTCAGCCCAGGAGAGCGGCTGTGCCTCATCCCAGACCAACCAGTCAGGGGTAGGGACCCCTTCGGCACGAAAGATCTGCTTGGAGACCAGCTTGTCCATAGCTAGGGCGCTAGCCAGCGGCCCGGATCCCTGGTAGGGCAGGCCCAGCCAGTCCAGCATCCCCTGCACCACACCATCCTCGCCACCCGGACCATGCAGGGCAATCCAGACGAAGTCGCAGCCAGATTGCCGTTCCTGCCAGAGACGCAGGGGCAAATCCTCCTCCGGGTCGATGAGCTTGACCCGATGCCCCAAGTCCTCCAGAGCCCGCTTGCAGGCTCTCCCTGTCACTAGGGAGATCTGCCGTTCTGCCGAACGGCCTCCCGCTAGTACAACAATGTTCATGACTCCTCCCCACCTCCAAAGCTTTCCCCAGCATTGCCCCCTCTCCTGGCTAGAGGGTGGGACGGCGGCGGCGTAAAAACTCGGGGATGTCCAACCCCCCAGAAGGCGGGGGCTCAGGCTCAGGGGGCTGCCGCGGGGGTGGCTCTGAGGAGGGCTTGCGCGTTCCCACCGAGTTGGCTGTGGAGGTCTTCGCCGCGGGAGGGCTAGCAGCCGATCGCGAGCGGTCAAAACCTGTGGCGATAACGGTGATGCGCACCTCGCCTTGCATGCGCTCGTCTTGCACCGTGCCAAAGATAATGTTGGCCTCTGGATCTACAGCCTCGGCGATGATCTCCGCTGCTACCGTTACCTCGTGCAACGACAGATCCAGTCCGCCCGTGATGTTGAAGAGTACGCCCTTGGCCCCCTCGATGGAGGTTTCCAAAAGGGGAGAGGACACAGCAGTAATGGCGGCTTCGCGGGCACGGGACTTACCGGATCCCATCCCAATGCCCATCAGGGCAGTCCCGGCGTCGGCCATGACGCTGCGCACATCGGCAAAATCCACGTTGATCATGCCGGGGATGAGAATGATGTCCGAGATACCTTGCACTCCCTGGCGGAGGACATCATCGGCGACGCGAAAGGCTTCGTGCACGGGGGTTTGCTCAGAGATTACCGAGAGCAACTTGTCGTTGGGGATTACAATCAAGGTATCCACTGCCTCCTGCAGGGCTTGGATCCCTTCTTCAGCTTGCTTGGCGCGCCGCTTGCCCTCAAAAGAAAAAGGCCGCGTCACCACTCCCACGGTCAGGGCGCCGCTAGCCTTGGCAATCTGGGCCACCACCGGCGCTCCCCCTGTTCCTGTGCCCCCTCCCATGCCAGCAGCAATGAAGACCAGATCTGCCCCTTTGAGAATGGCGGCAATTTCCTCGCTGGACTCCTCGGCCGCTTTTTGACCAATGGCCGGATTGCCGCCTGCCCCTAGTCCACGAGTTAGCTTTTGCCCGATTTGCAGACGGTTTACTGTTGGCGCTGAGGATTGGGCAAGCGCCTGGGCATCGGTGTTGATGCTCCAAAACTCGACGCCCTTGAGATTACTAGCTGCCATCCGGTTGACTGCGTTGCCACCTCCTCCCCCCACCCCCACGACCTTGATTTTTGCGGCATTGCTCAGCATGCTTTCCTCTGGATAACCTGCCGCCTTAGTCTGAGCCCCGTTCCCTTCAAAGTTGGCTGCCAGCCCTTCGCCCGTGGAGGGCTTGCTGGAGTAGGAGGAAGCTGAGTGGGCCTGCTCCAGACCCTGATCAGGACTAGGGGAGGAGGTATAAGACCAACTGGATGGCATATCAGCTCTCAGGATATCTTTATTATCCTAGCCAATGCTAAACATCCTAGCCGATCCTAAGGCAACTCCCCTTCTTTGCCAATGTTAAAAACGTTTTTTGCCAGGTAACAGCTTCCAAAAGGCCTCACTGGGATAGTCTAGGCTCTTTTATGTTCGCTACTTTACTTACGCATCCCCCCTTGAAGTTGAGCTTTCTAGGAATGCTAACTTGCCTACGAACCCATATGCTCTACAGTACATAGAGCTGAAGGGGATAGACCGTTGCCCTTAAAACAGGCTGGTGTCTTCCTGTAAGCTAATCTCTGCTTAGAATACTAGCTCTTGAGGTGAACTGACTCTCGATGAGGCGGCAAATTTGCTGGGCGGCTGTGCCGTCACCGAAGGGGTTTTTGGCTTGTGCCATGCGGGCGTAGGCTTGAGGGTCGGTAAGCAACTCCCGAGCCGCCTCCAGGATTTTTTCGGGGTGGGTGCCGACCAGGCGGGCGGTGCCAGCAGCAATCGCCTCGGGGCGTTCAGTGGTTTGCCGCAGCACCAGCACCGGCTTGCCCAGGGCAGGGGCCTCTTCTTGAATGCCACCCGAATCAGTGAGAATGAAAGTACAGCGCTGCATGGCGCTTACCCAGCAGGGATAGTCCAAGGGATCAGTGAGAAAGACCCGCTCCTGGGATCCCAAAAGCGCTTGCAGGGGCTCCCGCACGACTGGGTTGGGGTGGAGAGGTAAAAGAATAGCCGTATCAGGGAACTCAGCCAAAAGTCGCAGGAGAGCCTTGGCAATGGCTTGAAGGGGATCCCCCCAGTTTTCCCGCCGGTGTATGGTAACCAGCAAAACGCGATAGCGCTCCCAGTCTAGGCCGGGGATAGGACAAGGGATCCCAAGGGAAGCCACCTGCTGTAGCGCATCGATGACGGTGTTGCCCGTGCAGTAGATGGATCCCACCACGTGGCTGCGCTTGAGGTTTTCCACGGCCTGCGGCGTGGGGGCAAAGTGGAGGGTAGCCAACTGGGAGATGAGGCGGCGGTTGGCCTCCTCGGGAAAAGGGTGGTAAAGATCGTCGGTGCGCAGACCGGCTTCCACATGCCCCACGGGAATGCGTTGGTAAAAAGCAGCCAGGGCGGCAGCAAAGGCTGTGGTGGTGTCACCCTGAACCAAAACCAGTTGGGGCTGTTTCCCCTGCAAGTAGGGTTCTAGGCCGCGCAGGGTGGCTTCGGTAATATCAGCTAGGCTTTGGCGAGGCCGCATGATCCCCAAGTCCCAGTCCGCCTGGAGGCCAAAAAGCCGCATCACCTGATCCACCATCTCTCGGTGTTGCCCCGTCAGGACGACCTCGGTGCGCAGGTAGGGACTGGCCCGCAGGGCCTGGATCACTGGAGCCAGCTTAATGGCCTCGGGCCGCGTACCCAAGATTACAGAAACCAGAGGAGGGGAAGCCATGGGATCAAGGGCAATGGACTAATCTGCTCTGGAGGGCCTTTGGTCGGCAGGGTTCTCAACAGAGACTATAGCCGCCCTTGTCGTGAAGACCTGCCCCACTTTAGCTCTGTCAACAGGCAACCTGGTGGCAGCTCCACCTCCACCCGCCCACTAGAACAGATGAAGAGGGATCCTGCAGCCCCCGAAGTCGAAGCGGAGGAACAAGAATCCCTCTCTTTAGGTTAGGTTTTAACGATCTTCTTTCAGCTTTTATCGCACAAAATGATAGTAGAAATGTTGGCTGTGGGAGAAGGCAAAGCTACTGCTAGGCTTAAATCCACTCCATTTCGTCACAGATGAGAGTAAACACCGTTGCGCAAGTGGCCACCAGCAGCGAGAAGAGAAGGGGCTTGCCGTGAGCTATGCAAACCCCAGCAGCCAAGGAGGCGCCAACAGCAGCAGAAAAAGTGCGGCCTGCCCAATTACCCTTGGAGGGTTTGTCAAAGGGGTTAAACTTGTTAGACATTTCAACCCAAGAGAAGGTAAAGAGTGTTTCCCAGAGTCTGTTTCAGGCTACCATCCTCAGAGGCTATTTCGGCATGATTCAGAGCTGTTCTCAATATTTCTTCGCCTAGGCTTCAATCTTTCGTAAAATTGCACTCAGGCGCTCGTAACCCTCCCGCCGCAGCCAGCTCAACTGCCGCCCTGCCTGCACTAACCAGTGGCGATCTCTAGGGCTGGCGGATGACAGCAACCACCAACTCCTTGTTGGGAATGCCGTTGAGGCGCAGCAGGGTGTACAGAAACTACTCCCACATCTTGCCCTCAGAGCAGGAATAGGGACGGGCGCGGAAGTCGCTAAAACTTGGGGCTGCTGCTCCCGCTTCCCCCAGAGGGAAGGGGGGTGGGGAGATGGTTCGGGATCGCATCCTGCCGCCACTAGGGAGCTTCTCCTAGGGTGGGCTGAGCCAGAGTTTACGCTAGCTCTGGTTGCTGGTGGCGGGTATGGGCTCGTTGCAGGGCCTGTCGCACTGCGGCAAAGCCAGTTCCGCCGGGGCTAAGCCGCGCAGCCACAACCTGACGGGGATCGATGGCCGTGAAGATATCCTCCTCAAAGGCCGGGTGAAAGCTTTTCCAGCGCTCCAGGGGCAAATCCTTTAACAGGATCCCTTCCGCAAGACAGGTGCGCACAATCCGCCCCACCAGGTCGTGAGCAGTGCGAAAAGGCACTCCTTTGCGCACCAGGTAGTCGGCTACATCGGTGGCATTGGAAAAGTCTGCCTGCACCGCGGCTTCCAGGCGCTGGGTTTGGAACTGGATCCCTTCTCGCAGGAGGATCCGCATCGCCTCTAGGCAGGCTTTGACAGTATCGACAGTATCAAAAAGCCCCTCCTTGTCCTCCTGCAAGTCTTTGTTGTAGGCCAGGGGCAGCCCTTTGAGGGTAACCAGGAGGGCTTGCAGATGCCCAAACACCCGCCCGGCTTTGCCCCGCACCAGTTCTGCCACGTCGGGGTTTTTCTTCTGGGGCATAAGGCTAGAGCCGGTAGCACAGGTATCAGTGAGGGTGACAAAGCCAAACTCCTGCGAGGCCCAGAGGACGATCTCTTCGGAGAGGCGGCTGAGGTGAACCATGATCAAGCTGGCGGCGGCGTGGAACTCTACGAGGAAGTCGCGGTCGCTCACTGCATCCAGGCTGTTGGCACTGATGCGCTCAAACCCCAGCAGATGAGCAACAAACTGCCGGTCGATGGGCAGGGAAGTGCCGGCTAGCGCCCCAGATCCCAGGGGACAGACGTTGACCTCCTCCCGCACTCGCCCCAGCCTTTGCCAGTCCCGCCAGAACATCTCTTCGTAGGCCAAAAGGTGATGGGCTAGGCTAACGGGCTGGGCCCGCTGCAGGTGAGTGTAGCCGGGCAGGATTGTCTCCACGTGCTGGCTAGCCAACTCCAGCAAAACCCCTCGCAGCTCCCAGAGAGAATGGCGGATGACGTCAATTTGATCCCGCAGGTAAAGGCGCAAGTCGGTGGCCACTTGGTCGTTGCGGGAGCGGCCGGTGTGCAGCTTTTTCCCCACCTCCCCTACCAACGCTACCAGCCGGCGCTCGACGGCGTAGTGGACATCTTCAGCCTCTGGGCCAGGCTGAAAACTCCCCTCGGCTGCCTCCTTCTGGATCTGCTCCAGCCCTTGCCGAATTTGCTCCGCCTCTTCCCGGCTCAGGATGCCGCAGGCCCCCAGCATCTGCACGTGGGCCAGGGATCCGGCCACCTCGTAGGGCAAAAGGCGAATGTCAAAGCCTATGCTGGCGTTGAAGCGGGCAATTTGGGGGTGTAGGGATCCCTCGAAGCGGCTGCTCCAGGGACGGGGGGTGGAAGGTGAGGTTGGCTCAGGCATAGGAACCAGATGACTGCCGTGGAAACAAAAGCCTGCCTTGCAACGGCTAGAAGACCCCTGCCAAAGCCCACCTAGCCTTAGTGGGAGCTGGTGATGCTCTTGAGCATGTAGCCCGCCACCAGCCCTATCAGAAGCGCCCAAATTTGGCCTGATTCCACAAAGTTGTTCCAACCTTTGCGGATATCGCCTAGCACATCTTGGCGGAACACCTGGGCAACGATGGCCTTTGTCTGCAATGCGGGCGGAGCTGGCAGGTAAGAGGAAGTGAAGTTCATGCCCATACCTCCGGTAAAGCTCAAGTAAAGACGGACAAATTCCCCTAGGTAGAGAGTACTGTAAACTCTGCGCGTCACACTAGGGCAGGTGAGGTTCCGTCCCACTAGCGCAAACGGTAGCCCTACCCTTGGCCATCCAACTACAGACCTTCTGGAGCTAGGCGGCCTCAGGCTCCGGCAACACCTTCAGCACCACCAAGGTGGTATCGTCCACCGGCATAGGTCGCAGGGAAATTTCCTCCCGGAACAGGAGCTCTAGCTCCACCGCTGGCTCTGGGACAACAAAGTGGACTCCCTGGCGGCCTCGGAAAGCATCCATCTGCGCAAAGAGACTTTCCAGGATCTCCTCTGGCGACTCGTAGCAGCTGGCAGCCCGCTGGATAGCATCCATTAGACCGGCAGTCTCCAGCCGCTCCCCGCGGGTATTGGCAACCTCAATATAGCCATCGGTGTAGTAGACTACAACATCTCCTGGCTGCAGTTGCACACAGCTTTCTGAGTATTGGCTGTGCTCCTCCAAGCCAATCAGCGCCCCTTCTGTATCCAAAGGCTGAATCTCACGGGTGCGGGCCTGCCACCAGAGGGGAGGGTTGTGGGCGGCGTTGCCAAAGCACAGGCGACGGGAGCAGGGATCGTACTCCGAGTAAAACAGGCTGATAAAGCGACTGGAGTTTTTGAGATCGCTGTACATGGCCCGATTGAGATGTTGGAGAACGCGGGCCGGCGAGTGGCCGTTAAGAGCTTCTGCCCGCACCATGGCGCGGGTCATGCTCATTAGCAGCCCGGCAGGTACACCTTTGCCCATGACATCCCCAATGACAATCGCTAGGCGAGAGTCTGCGGAGGGCTCAGGCGGTTCCGCCCGGTTGCTGGCCGGCTCTGCAGAGGCAGGCCCCCTCGGGATCTTGATGAAATCGTAGTAGTCGCCCCCCACTTTGCTGGCTACGCGGCAGCGGGCTGCCAGTCGAATGCCCCGAACTTGGGGGTATTGGCGGGGCAACAGTTGGGTCTGGATGTAGGAGCCGATCTCCATTTCTTTTTCCAGGGCCATTCTGCGGCGCAAGGCTGTCCGCAGGCGCTCATTCTCGATGGCTACACCCGCTTGGTCAGCCACTAGGCGCAAAAGTTGCTGGCGAGGCTCGGTCCAGTGGTAGTTGGGCTGGCGGCTGAAGACGTACAAGCGACCCTGGACAGAGTTACGGATCAACAGCGGCGTGCCAAATAGGCGCCCATCCGGCCCCAGGCTCTGGCGCAGACGCTCGTCCAGAAGATGTTCAAGAGCTGGGATCTTCACCGCCAAGGATCCCTCTAGTTTGAGAAGAGGCTCCTGAGCCGATAGGGCCTGGGCAATCTGCTCCATCTCGGCGCGAATCTGCTCGCGGCGCTCGAGATCGAAACAGTGCAGTTGATCCAGTTGAATAGTGCCGTTGGGGTTAAACAACACCAGCGCTCCCCCCTCAGCCCCAGTGAGTTGGCTGGCCACAAAAGCCGTGAACTCCAGGATCTGGTTGAGGTTATTGAAGGAGCGCAGGGCAAAAGCCAATCCTCCCAACAAGTACAGCATCGACTGCTGGTCTGCCCCCGCTTCAGCTTTGTTGGCCCGGCTGGGCAAGAGGGCTGGCGGCTCCTTCTCCTTGGCAGTACCAAGCCTAGAGCGGGGATCCTCCTGCCCTGAGCTGGGAGTGCTCGGGTCGGTTGTGGACGGCAGCGAGGCAGGCAGAACTTTGGGAGGAAGCAAGGAGTCCGACCAGGACAAACCTGCTCGCCCGGCGGGCGGCTGGGCCGGTAAAGCTTTTTGCGGGCTGTGCTCCTCCATGCGGAAGGTAGAGCCAATCCCTCAGAAACATAACGATGCAGTCTAGCAAAGATAGCACAAGCTCTACCCCGTCTTCTCCCAAGAGCTCTGCCTGAGTTAATGTTGTCGAGGTCATTGGCGGCTACGCCCTTCTGGGCTGACGGGATCCCTGACACACCTCTCGGTAGAGCTGTTCCAGGCGGCTGAGGTTGTGGCTGAGGGTGTAGCGCTCCAGAACCCGTTGGCGGGCTTTCATTCCCAGCAGTTGGGTAAACTCCCGCTGATCCCGCAAGAGGGGCAATAGCGTTTGCAGCTCCACCGTCACTCGGCTTGGATCCAACAGGATCCCGGCTCCGTCTGCCAGAACCTCGCCATCGGCGCCGACGTCAGTGGCCACCGCCGCTACCCCACAGGCCATCGCCTCCAACAGCGACAAAGACAGCCCCTCGATCAAGGAGGGGAGAATGAACACGTCGGATCCCCGCAAGATCTCAATGCGCTCCTGCTCGTCGGCAACATAGCCCAGCCAGTAGATCCCGTGCTGGCGGGTGTAGAAGGGCTTGAGGGTATTGAGCAGGGGTCCATCCCCCACAATGAGCAGGCCGCACTTTTCCCCCATTTGAGCCTGCTTCCAGGCTTTGAGCAGGGCCTCGACATTCTTTTCCGGCGAGATCCGCCCTTGGTAGACGAAGACCCGCTCTAGCCCTAGCCGTTGCTTGAGGGTGGAGGGCCCCGGCGAATACTTGTCAACATCGACGCCATTGGGAATGACCACCACCTGCTCGCTGCCCACCCCCAGTTTGACCAGGACCTGGCGCTGCGTTTCCGAGAAGACGATGGTGCGATCGTAGTGGGCCAAACAGGGGGCATAGAGCTGATAGGCCAAGTATTGGGTGCGGGAGGCGATGTTGCGCCGCCGTCGGTCAAAAGCTGGGTGGAAAGTGGCCACTAGGGGCTGGTTGAGCTCAGCACAGATCTCCGGCAACGCAAAATCAATGGGCGAAATGGTCAAAGAAGCATGCACCAAATCCGGCTGCAATTCCCGCAGGGCTTGCTCCAGCAACCGCCGGGCGTTGGGAGCCGGGATCGTGTAGATCTGCGACTTGTAGAGACAGGGCAGAGAGACATCCCGCCCCTCCAGCTCGGCACGCCAGTTGCTCCCCGGACGGGATCCCCCCTCAGCGGCGGCCTCTTCGTTGGTGAAGTGGAAAAAGCTCACCTGATGGCCCCGCTCCAAAAGGCCGTTGGTTACCTCGCGGCTGTAGGTGACGTTGCCACAAAAGGGTGTTTTCTTGCCTATCCAGGCAATGTGCATGGGTGGATCCCTACGCTGCTAGAACGGTTAAACCTCCCATAAGGTTAGCAGACGCGGATCCTCGCTTTGCTTGCTGCCTGGCGGGGGAAAGCTAGCACCAGCCCGACAGCAGGACGGCGCGTAGCTATGGGGCTGCTCCTAAGCTCTGCCTTGCACTGCCGTCAGCGGCGCGGAGGGCTTGGGGAGGCCGGCACCGCTGCTGGGAAGGAGCAACTTAGCTAGAGCTGGCGAAGAAGTCAAGCCTCTCTATTCAACAAACTCCAGAAGTACATTCCTGCCGACGCATTTAAGACTGCCAGGGCAAGAAACGTCCAGGAAAGGCCCAGATAGGTTTCCGCTACCCCTGTCAACACCAGCGGCAAGCTGAGGGCAATGTTAACGGCATTGTTGAGCAACCCAAACACCTTGCCCCGCAGATGTTCAGGAGTTTCCTCCTGGAGCAGAGTTTGCATCGGCACCGCCACCAAAGCCCCCCCACAGCCCAGCAGGGCAATCCAGGCTAAGCTGGGAAACAGCTTCCTCTCTGTCCACGACAAAGCCACCAGCGCCAGAGACAGCAGGAGGGATCCCAGCCCGCTCCAGGCCCGACGGCTTACTCCTCGGCCTATGTGCCCTACCCAAAAGGCGCCAATCCCCATGCCTAGACCGGCAGCAGCCAGCAACACTCCAAACTGATCGGCTTCCAGCTCCGCCATCACCTCCGCCATCCGCACTGCCAAGACCGCCAGCGCCGCAAACAGCGAGTAGAGCACCACCATCTGCAGCAGGGCTGCGCGGACCAGGGGCATTTGCCCGATGTACTGTAGGCCCAGCTTGAGATCTTCCCAGAGATGGGGAGCTTCCCAGGAGCGGGAGTCTAGCTTCTCGTGCGGTTGCAACAGCAGCAGCAGGGATCCCGCCAAAAGGTAGGCTCCCCCCACCAACAGCTCTGGCCCCACCTCCCAGCCAGGCAACCAGGCGCGCACCCAACGATCCGCCAGCGTCAACAGCGGCTCGCCAATGGCAAAGCCGACAACCAGCGAAGCCATCATCGTCGTAGTGTAGAGGGAGTTGGCCGCCAACAGCTCCCGCCTGGGCAGGATTAGCGGCAGAGTGGCCTGCTCGGCAGGGGCAAAAAACTGGGTCAAGACAGAGACGGCAAAGCTAATCAGCAGCAGCCCGCCAAAGCCCAAAGAGATCCCTGGCCAAAGGTCACGCCCCGCCGTCAGCCAGAGCAGCAGCGGCAGCAGCAGCACTAGGATGCCGCGCACCACGTTGGAGAGCACCAGCACGGCCTTCTTAGGCCAGCGATCCACGAATACCCCTGCCAAGCTGCCCAACAACACTGCCGGCAGGGTAAAGGCCAGCATAACCGCCGCTACCCAGCCGCTGATGGAAGCCCCCTCTGGCTGAAACCGCTTGGAGGTCACCCCAATCAGCAGCACCAACAACACCTTGTCGGCCAGCTGGGAAAACACCTGCCCCATCCACAGCAGCAGGAAATTGCGTCGGCCCAGCACAGCCGCGAAGTTTCCCAGGCCTGTCCCTGAGAAAGGGGGATCCGCCTGTTCTAGCTTCTCCGTTGGGCTGTTCTCTTTGGGATCCTCGGGAGGCGGCTCTGGCAAGGGATCCCCGGCTGGGCCCCCTGGCAAGCTAGAGGCGGGGCTTGTTATCGGCTCAAGGGGAGAACCCAGCTCCTCTGACTTCAGCGTCTCCATAGCCGCTGTTGACACTAAGTAGAGCTCCGCTCCCTCTTGCAGCCAGTCCCTTCGTTGTTCCCAAGTCATGGTGCCCCCGCCCAGCCTATCTCCCTCTCCCACCTTTCCTGCTGCCCGACAGCCTTGCTGCTACTGGAGCGGGAGAGGTGCCCTAAGCCCTAATCTTAAATTTTGACCTAGCCTGCAATCAAACCCGCCTCTCCGGCCACCTTTAGGGCAGCTCACCCCTCGCTGCCCAGCTTGTCCTTCTGGGCGCAGCAAGGTGCCAAGGCAGCAATGGAGACAAGCCTCTCAGCTTTCCGACAACGACAGGGAGCGCAAGGGATCCGGAATCGACTCACTGGGGGCCACAAAGCTGCCCTTTTCCACAAAGCCAAGGCGCACCGCCAGCCAGCGAATGAAATGCTCGTTAGTCGAGACCACTGCCCCCAGCGGCTCCTTCAACTTGTTGCGCAGGGGTTTTAACTCGGGAGCTTCCATGAAAGCTGGCTGGGGCACCCAGTGGAAATCAATGGGGCGATGCTGCTCCGCGTAATGTCGCCGACGCTCCTCCAGCACCTCCTCCAGAGGTTCAGACCGCAAAAAATCTAGACTGCCAACGATGAAGTGATAGGTAGTGGGCTCAGTGGCAGGCATACTTTCGGAGCTTTCCTACTGCGAAAAGGATAGAACCTAGCTGCCAAAGTCCAGCTTCTTAAATTCAGCCAGTCAGTGGGTGGCCTTGAGCAGATAGGGGGCCGGGTCGCGAGAGCTACAGTGGGGCTGACAGGCCTCCAACTGCTGGAGGACAGGCAACCGTGCCATCACCTCCTCAGGGGGCATAGGGTGTTCTGCTGCCTGCTTGAGGGTAGCAAGAGCCTGCGCTGCCCATTCCCGTGCCCAGGGGGGAGTTGAAGGAGTCTCCCCCTGCTCCAGCAGCTCCTGGCAGAGGGCTGTCGATCGCTCCAAGTCGCCACTGCCCTGATAGGCTATGACCAGGGCCACTCGAGCCAGAGCACATTCCTCCGAGCTTACCCTGGAGCTACTGCGTTCCCCCTGGCGCGGCGAGCTTCCTTGAATCGAGCAGCAGTAGCAGAAAGACTCAAGAAGGTTGATCGCCTCTAGGTAGCGCTCCTGCTTCAGTGCAGTGATGCCGGCACGGAGGGATCCATAGGGAGGAGACATGAGCCTAAGTAAAGGAATGGATACCAACCACCTTCCCGCCCAAGGGCTTGGTGGCCTGGCTTCATATCATATCCAAGTTTGGTGTCTGCTACTACTATACCCCTAGGTAGACTTCTGCGAATCTCTTCTTAAGCTTTTGGCAAGGGCGCTCAACTCTTACGGGCCAAGAGGTAAGTGCTAACGTAGTGGGTTTCTCGGCGCAACACCTCACAGCCTGCCCGCTGCAGGCGCGCTCCCAGATCGTCGCGGATGTAGTCGCGGTAGTAGGGCTCGTGGAAGGTTTGCGCAAAAGCTTCCATCGTCTCCTCCAGCTCCGGCGAATCCAGCAGCTGCACCGAGTCGCAGACGACAACCACGCCCCCTGGCTTCACCACCCGGCTGATCTCGTTGATGACGTTTTGCCGAACTGGACCAGGCAGCTCGTGGAAAAGAAAAACGCTGACAACTGCATCGAAGAAAGCGTCAGCGTAGGGCATGGCCTCGGCGTTGGCGCGAATAAGCTGCGGCAGCTCCCCGGGCAACTCCTGCAACAGCCGGTTGGCCTTGCGCAGATAGGCAGGAGAAAGATCCAAGCCATACAGCGCCGCCTTGGGCAGGGATCCCCGCAAAAGACGCAGCATCCGCCCTGTGCCACAGGCTACGTCGAGGATGTGGGGAGCAGATAGGTTGGGATCGAGGGCATCCTTGAGCAGGCGGATCACCCGTCGCCGCATCGCATCCGCCGTACCCCCAAACAGCAACTCCACCTGCAAGTCGTAGAGCTCAGCCGAGCGATCGCTCAGGTAGCCGTTGGTTTGGTAGTGGAAGTTCTGAAGGTAGTATTTTGGGTAGCCCTCTGTGGAGATGTCTGGAGAAAACTCTTGGTAGCGCCGGCCGTGTACCCGTCGGGCAATCTGGGGCAGTTCCAACCACACCGCTGGGTAATAGCGGGCAAAGTCCAGCCAGGGGTTGTCGAAGAGAAGCGCGTGAGGGTAGTAGCCTGCTTCCGCATCTTGCCAATCAACTTCTAGAAGTCGCTCGTAGCGAGCCCGCAACTCCTGCAAAGTAGCTGCGCTCACCTTCACCCGCTCCCGTGGTGGCAGAGGCTTGCCGGAGACAAAGCTCTGCAGGTCCCTGAGGGCAGAGAGCATCAGTTCGGCAGCTTGGGTGGAGAGAGCCTTGTGGGCAAAGCCGAAGAGGTTTTTGCCCCACTGAAAGGCACGGTAAGCAGCCTCCCCCACCGGCGATGGGATAGGCAGCGACAGCTCGGGGCTTAACTGGAAGCTCATGACCCTGCCAGTGCAAACGGGTTCTTAACGTTTGTTTACAATGCGATAGTAGATTATAGCAAGGCGGCCAGGGTGGGCTGACAACCGCTAGGCGGCAAGAGAAGCCGGCAAATTGGATCCCTGAGCACAACCTCCGCCAAGCAGGAGAGTACTCTAATGGTGGGTTTCCACTTGCCTCCTGAGCTCAAGGAAGGGGCAGATCAGGCTGAACTGATGGGAAAAGCCATGACGACCAAAACGGTGTTGGTCATTGACGATAGCATCATGATCCGCAAGATGGTGGCCAGCATCCTGGCTGACCATTTCCAGGTGCTGGAGGCCAAAGACGGACCGACGGGCTTGGAGGTCGCCAAAAAGCATCACCCCGACCTGATCCTGCTGGATTTTGTCATGCCCAAGATGGATGGCTACGACACCCTCCAAGCCATCCGCCGCGAAGACAGTCTGAAAAATACCCCCGTTATCATGATGTCGGGGATGAAGGAACAAGTAACGGCCCGCATCCCTGAGCCTTTTGTCGACTTCGATTTTATCGAAAAGCCGTTTGAAGCGGAGACTCTTCTGGCTCAAATCCAAAAGGCCCTGCAGGTGACTCCTGCGGCGGCAGCGGAGCCGGGATCGGAAACCAACACCCAGTTGCTCTTGAACAAGCTCACCGCCATCGAGACGCTGCTTATCCAAGGTACGGAAAACCTGATCCAGCGGGAAGTAGTGACGCGGCTTGCCAACCTCAACCAGCGCCTAGATCGTCAGGAGTCTCACAGCGCTAACCTAGAAGAGCAAATCCGTAAGCTCACCAGCGAAGTGGAACGGCACAGCCAGGGCTTAGCCCTAATCGTCAAAGAGCTGCGGCATATCCGTAAACTATTGGGGGGTCTTGATGGCTGAGCAAAGCTTTGAGCGCGCCTACCGACACCTGGATGCGGTGACGGCCCTGTTCGTGGCGGTGCTGCTCATCTCCAACATCGCCTCGGCCAAGATCGTGCTCTTGGGGCCCTTTACCTTCGATGGCGGCACCATTCTTTTCCCCCTCAGCTACATTTTCGGCGACATCCTCACCGAGGTCTACGGCTATGCTCGCTCGCGGCGGGTGATCTGGCTGGGGTTTTTCTCGGCAGCCCTGATGTCCGTGACCTTGATGATCGTGGGATCCCTGCCGGCAGCCCCTGATTGGCCCCACCAGGAAGCCTACGACCAGATCCTCGGCCTTACCCCCCGCATTGTGCTGGCCAGTCTAATTGCCTACTGGAGCGGCAGCTTTGCCAATGCCTATGTGCTGGCGCGCCTGAAGGTGTGGACGCGGGGACGCTGGCTGTGGACGCGCACCATCAGCTCGACCATGGTGGGCCAAGCGGTGGATACGGGCCTGTTTATTCTCATCGCCTTCTGGGGGGTGTTCCCTGGTCTTATGGGCCTCATCGTCTCCAACTACGTGTTCAAGTGTGCCGTTGAAGCAGCCTGTACTCCCCTCACCTACGCCATTACCGGCTGGCTGAAGCAGCAAGAGCAGGAGGACTACTTTGACGTGGCAACGGACTTCAACCCTTTCCGAATCCAGGTTGTATCCAAATAAAGCTGCTCCCTTGCCAGGCGGGCCAGAGGGAGGGGCCCCAGTTTTGGTATAGTCAGATCCTATCTACCCTGCTGCCGGTGCGCAGTGAGTAGTCGCCCGCTGTTGCTGGGAGCTTTTATCCAAAACAGAACCTTTGGGAGGGATCCGTAAAGATGATGCTCATTTTCCAAATCGCTCTGTTGGTGCTGGTGCTCTACAGCTTGCTGTTGGTGGTGGCGGTGCCGGTGCTCCTTAGCTCGGCCAGCGACTGGAGCCGGGCCAAGAATGTCCTTTTGGTGGGATCCCTGCTCTGGGTGCTGATGGTACTCGGGGTGGGGGTACTTAGTTTCTTGAAGTGATCCCTCCAGCGGGATCCTTCGACACCCATCCCCCAAGCTTCTGGATGTTGTAGGGCATTAGGGCGGCGAAAAAACTGCGCATTCCCGCACCCAACTGAGCTCTGGGCGCTCTTGTTAGAAGGGCTCTCCTCTGGTCCTTGATTCACTGGACAATCAGCCACTTTGTGGCATAGCCAACCTCCTGTCTTGACGTAGATGGGCTGAGCTAGTAGGCTTGCGGGTACATCTTTTCTGGGAGGCACTTTGCATAGGCTGAAGTTGGCTCCGTCTTTAGCCGGTGTGCCTTAGGTGGGCAAGGAGCACCTACCTGCAGCTCGCGGGGAAGTTACGCCTGTGGAGATCCCTCTGGCGGGGTGGTAGGGGTAAACTCTGCCACTAGCTACGGGTCGTGAAAGCAGGAAGAAAGCGTCAACCTGGAGCAAAAGTCCGCTTTTGTCCAGCGTTGTATAAGTCTTTCAGAGCGGATCTCACCCCCTTACAATAGACAGCAACATCTTCATGGCCTTGCTGCTTGCTCAGTCGGCAGCAGGGGTTGCTTGAGTCGAAGTCTTTCGGGAAGCTTGGGTGTTGAGAGCGGTGAAGTATTCCCAGAGTCTTTGCTTGCCTTGGCTGGGGGCAAGGTTGGCTTTGGCAGGCCTAGTGGGATCCCTGCTGTTGCTCCCTTCGGCAAGGGCGCAGTCGGGCTTTGTCATCACTGGCAGCAAGGGGGTGCCTGTCCTCAGCTATCGGCTGGATTTTCGCGGCATTCGCGGCCAGCTGGATCGCTATCGCCTGAAGATCCCACCCCAAAATGTGGCAGTGGCAGAGGTGCAGATCAAGGCGGATAGCAATTTCGATGCCGTCATCGACCCGAAGAATGTGCGCCTAGAGGCGGAGGGCAAGCCGGTGGAGCTGGCGGAAGTGTACTGGAACGAGGAGTTTCGCTCTTTGGAGGTGGTAGCCCGTCAACCCATTGCCGCCGGCCAGGAGATCCGCTTGGTGCTCTCCAATGTGCGCAATCCTTCCGCTGCTGGCATCTACCGGGTAGAGGCGCGGGTGCGGGGGACAGAGCCCAACCCCCTCTTCCGCAAGGTGGGCAACTGGCTGATTACCATCGACGATCCCGAGCGGCTCACGTTCTAAGGGGAACTCTCCTCCAGACGGCAGCCTGGTCTATCGAGAGAGACGGTCTTTGGTGCTGGCCGACCTCTGGTATCCCAATTGGTGGCAGGCCCTGCTCTTAGGCATGGTGCAAGGGATCACCGAGTTCCTGCCCATCAGCAGCACAGCCCACCTGCGGGTGTTTCCAGCTTTGCTGGGCTGGCCAGATGCGGGAGCTTCGTTTGCGGCGGTGATCCAGCTGGGCAGTCTGGGAGCAGTGTTGATCTACTTTGCCTCTGACCTGCGCCAGTTGCTCCTTGGCTCCTGGAAGGCTTGGCAGGAGCGAGACTTCCAGCAGGAGTCTTGGCGGCTGCTCACGGGGATCCTGGTGGGAACGTTGCCGATTGGGGTGGCCGGATGGGCCGTCAAGGCCATTTGGGGATCTCCGCCCCGCCAGTTGTGGGTGATCGCTGCTGCCGCTATTGGCTTGGCCCTGGCTTTGGGCTGGGCGGAACGGGTGGGGAAACGCCGGCGAGGCCTAGACAGCCTAGGCATTTGGGACGGGATCTGGGTGGGGCTGGCCCAGGCCTTGGCTTTGATCCCAGGGGTATCCCGCTCCGGCGTGACGCTGACGGCGGCTCTGTTGCTCGATTTGCAGCGCTCGGCTGCCGCCCGCTACTCCTTCTTGCTGGGAATCCCCGCTCTCTTTTTGGCCGGGGTGGAAGAGTTTGTCTCCGAGTTCAGAACAGAGGCGCTGCTAGCGCAGGGGCTGGGGGCGCTCTCGGCCTTTGTCTTCTCCTACTGGTCCATCGATTGGCTCATTCGATTTTTGCAGCGCAGCAGCACCTGGCTGTTTATTGTCTATCGGATTAGTTTTGGCCTGTTCATTTTCTTGGGGCTGGCGCTGGGGTTCTTGCAACCTTAGACCGACTTCTGTCCCCGCAGAATCTGCAGCGCTTTGGGCAGGTGCTCCGCTAGGTGGGCCGGATCCACCCCCGTCGGACCCCGCTCCCCCACCAGCTGGATAGCTGCCTGGGCATGCCACCACACCCCGGCACAGGCGCAACTCAGTAGCTCTGAGATCCCCATCGCCTGACCCAGTTGGGCCCTTCTGCGCGCCACTAGTCCACCAATTAAGCCAGTTAAAACATCGCCGCTGCCGCCGCGAGCCAAAGCTGGTGTGCTCTCCGGGTTTACCCAGCATTCCCCTGTGGGAGAGGCGATTATCGTCCGTGCCCCCTTCAAGACCACCACCGCCCCACTCTGGGCTGCTGCCTTTTGGGCTGCCTCGAGGCGATCCTCAAGCGAGATCCCAGGAAAAAGCCGGCGAAATTCCCCCAGGTGCGGGGTGAGGATAGCTTGGATCCCGTTTTCTGGCAGGCGCTCCACCCCCATCTCCGCTAAGGCATTGAGGCCATCGGCGTCGATCACCCAGGGGATCCCGGCCCAATCCCGCAGCAAGATCTCCAAAAGCAGCTGGCGGGTTTCCCCGAGGCCCGGCCCCACCGCCACCGCCTGGAAGGGCTTCTCAGCTACTAGCGGCAAAGAAGGGATCCCTTCCCAGTGGTGCACCAACACCTCCGGCAAAGCGCTGTGGATGATCCCCTTTAACTCCGCCGGCACCACTAGGGTTACCATGCCCACGCCGCTGGCACGGGATCCCAGGCCGGCCAACACTGCCGCCCCGGCATAGGCCGTCGAGCCTGCTACCAGCAGCAGGGATCCCTGGCGGTACTTGTGGGTGTCCAAGGGCGGGTCGGGGGGGAAATGGAGCCAGGGTTGCAGCAACAACTGGGGAACCGCCTCCGCCGGGCAGGCCCAAGGGGGGATCCCAAAATCAATGCGATGCAGCCGTCCTACCCAAGGCAGAGCTGCCTCCTGCCACAGGCCCCGCTTCCAGAGGCCCAGGGCATAGGTATGGCTGGCGCGGATACAGCAGCCCCAGATCTTGCCTGTCTGGTCGTTGAGGCCAGAGGGCAGATCCAGGCTGAGGATGGGAATGCCGCTGCCGTTGGCCCACTCCACTGCCTCTGCCCAGGGATCCCCCAGGGGTCGGTTTAGGCCAATGCCAAACAGGGCGTCAATCAGTAGATCGCAGTCGGCCAACTCCTCCAGCCGATCCACAAACTCCGCCCCCAGCGCCCTGAGATAGCGAGCGTGGTCGGCAGTCAGGGGCTTGAGATCATCCGGCTTGCCCAGCCAAACCTTCACCCCCTTTTGGGCCAGCCGCAGCTCTCGTCCAACCACCAAGCCGTCGCCGCCGTTGTGCCCTGTCCCGCAGAGGATGCCGATGCGCTGCGCATGGGGGAAATCCTGCCGCAACTGGGCAAAAACGGCCAGGCCCACCTTTTCCATGAGAGCGGCCACAGGCATGCCGGCAGCGAAGATCTGCTCCTCGAGGCGCCGCATTTGGGCCGAGCTGACTAGGGCAGTGGAGGGGTCAAAGAGGGGCAGGGCGCCGCGCCGCTGGGGCGAACAGGGCACTGTCATCGCAGTCATGGCTGAGGAGGACTTAGGGAGCTTAGCTCGATCACGTTCCCGTCGGGATCCCGAACAAACAGCGCCGTCCGCCCGGAAGCGCTTGGCTGCACCTCGTAGCCTGCCTGCAGCAGGCGGGCCTTTACCGCTTCCAAGTCTTCCACGCCCAGCGCCACATGGGGAAGGCGCCCCCACTTCGCCTTGCTGCCCCCACTGGCTGGCTGCCCTTGCCCAAGCGGCTCCTCAGTAACAATCAAGTGAATCTGAGAGGAGCCCACCTGGTACCAAGCGCCGGGAAAGTCAAAGGGAAACCGTTCTGCTTTGGGGAGCCCGAGCACCGTCCCGTAGAAATGCTCGGCTCTGGTCAGATCGCTAACCCAAAGGGCAGTATGTAAGTGCTGATAGGCAGGCATGACGCTAGGTCTAATGAAGTTCTTCTCTGAGGGTCTGTTCCGCCTGTGCGCTAAGTTGGAGCTAGGGCAACGAGTGTTTGGCCTTGCCCAGGGGTTGGTCTATGGGATCCCGCACCAAGTTTTTCGGCACTGTCCTGGCTATGCTGGCCGCCAACAGCATCTATATGCAGTTGCAGCAGCTTGCCCTGCGGCTAGAAGAAAAGGTGAAGCCAGCTCCCTCAGAGCAAGCCTCTCCAGAGCCTCAGAGCAACGCGCAGCCGCCGGATCGCTGAGAGCCTCTGGCCCAAGTTTTCCGGAGGGTGCAACTGGCCAGGGCCGGCTTTGTCGGGATCCCCTAGAAGCCGGGTGGTGCTTTGCAAAGGGGATCAAACTCCGTACCATAGAGGAGCAGGCTCCCCTGTTTTGCGGTTTACACCTTGGGTACTCACCATGACTCAGCCCTCAGCAGCTTCTGGGCAAAAGCCGATTGTCGTCGCCCCTTCTATTCTTTCAGCCGATTTTAGCCGCTTGGGGGAAGAAGTGCGGGCAGTGGACGAGGCGGGGGCCGACTGGATCCACGTAGATGTGATGGATGGCCGCTTTGTGCCCAACATCACCATCGGCCCGCTGGTGGTGGAAGCGCTGCGCCCGGTTACGGCCAAGCCTCTGGATGTCCACCTGATGATTGTGGAGCCGGAGAAATATGTGGCCGACTTTGCCAAGGCGGGGGCCGACATCATCTCCGTTCACGCCGAGTCCAGCTCCACCATCCACCTGCACCGCACCCTCAGCCAAATCAAAGATCTGGGCAAACAGGCAGGTGTGGTGCTCAACCCGGCCAGCCCCCTGGAGCTGATTCAGTACGTGCTGGATCTGGTGGACCTGGTGTTGATCATGAGTGTCAACCCTGGCTTTGGCGGCCAGAGCTTCATCCCGGCGGTGGTGCCCAAGATTCGCCAGTTGCGGGCCCTGTGCGACGAGCGGGGCTTGGATCCCTGGATCGAGGTGGATGGCGGCATCAAGGCCAGCAACGCCTGGCAGGTCATCGAGGCGGGGGCCAATGCCCTGGTGGCGGGCTCAGCCGTATTCAAGGCCAGGGACTATGGGGAAGCCATTCGCGCCATTCGCCACAGCCACCGCCCCGAGCTGGTGACGGTTTAGGGCTTTCTTCCCGTAGGCCGGCAACGCTGCAAGCAGCCCCAGCTTAAGCCCTAGCCCGCGCAAAGCTTTAGCGCAGAGCGGCCGTCTTCTTCTGGGCAGCGACAGGGGAGGCACCTGCTTCAGCTTGACCCAGGCAGTGAGGAGGCGCAGAGGGGGGAACGAGCGGCTGAGGCGAGGTAGGGCTGAAAAAAACCTGGCAGAAGGGCAGGCGGCTGTTGCGCTGAATGTCGGCAAGGTAAGGGGGAGGGATGGTGCCCCAGTAGGCTCTTAGGACATGCTGGTCGGGATCCTCTGGCAGCACCTGGTAGTGCAACATTAGGCGGTTATCGGGGAACCAGGCGCGAACAAGCCTTTGCAGTTGCCTGAAATTGAAGCCTGGCTCTTCCGGATTGTAAATGAGGTGCATCCCCACTAGCCGCCCGCCCATGAAGTAGGCCTCTACATAAAACCCGCGGGCATAGAGGGGGGGCTCTGAGGGATCGCGCGACGGAGGGGCATCCGGCGGATAGAGGGCCTCACCGCCCGGTCGCAGTTGCCAGCGGCTCCAGCGGGGATCCTCTCGGTCGCTGGAAATAGTCTCCCAGTTGTTGGCGTGGGCGTAGCCTAAGAAGCGCTCCTCCACCATGCCTAGATAAAGCATCTCCATCTGCAAGGAGGGTCGGGCCCGCGTTTGCAACAAGGGCAGAGTGCGCACTTCTCCTTGCTTGAGCACCAAAACTTCCGCCAGGGCTGGACAAGGTTTCCACGCCAGCAACGCCGCTAGGACCTCTGCCCCAACTGCCCGGCCCAGGTAGCCGAGACCAGGCTTGACCAAGGCAAGCAGCCATGGGGCTAGCCTCGGGAGCTGGAGAGACAGCCTAAGCTGAGTGTCCAACCCAACAAAAGCTGGAACGTAAGATGAGATCACCGCAATTTCAAAGAGCCCAAAGCTGTTAGGAAGTCTATTCTAGCCACAGAGCTAAAGCCTTTTAGAAATTTTGTTGACTTGCATAAATTTTTGCAGGTTCTGAATGTCTGCCACCCAGTACAACAAGTAACACTTCCGGCATGGTAACTCCAGGCCTAATTGTTATTGCCGGCCCCACCGCCACTGGCAAGTCACGTCAGGCGCTGCTGCTGGCCCAGCGGCTGGGATCCCCTCTGCTGAATGCCGACTCTCGCCAGGTCTACCGGGAGTTCGACATCGGCACTGCCAAGCCTACCCCCGCTGAGCGGGCCCTCTGGCCGCACGAGTTGATGGACTTTGTGGATCCCCGCCACACCTACACCGTGGCCGAGTTTCAGCAGGCGGCCCAGTCGCGCATTGCCGAGGCCCATCGGCAGGGACAGACTCCCATTCTGGTAGGGGGGACGGGGCTCTACATCCAATCCATTACTGCAGGGTTGGGGATCCCGGCAGTTCCGCCGCAGCCCGAGTTGCGCGCTCAACTAGAGACGTGGCCGCCCGAGATCCGCTACGCCTGGCTGCAGCAGTTGGATCCCGTTGCCGCCGAGCACATCCATCCCCATGACACAGTGCGCACCCTGCGGGCTTTGGAGATCATCTACACCACCGGCAAGCCAGCTTCCCGCCTGAGGCAGGCCCATCCTCCCAGCTACCCCATCCTCATCTTGGGGCTGCGCTGCCCAATGCCCCGTCTGGAACAACGCATTGCTCGGCGCACGGCAGAAATGCTGGCAGCAGGCTGGATTGAGGAGGTGAAAACGCTGCGGGAGCGCTACGGGCCAGACCTGCCCCTCTTACAAACCTTGGGCTACGCGGAGATTGGCGCCTACCTAGAAGGGCGGATCCCAGAAGCGGAGCTACAGCCTTTGATTGTGCGGCGCACCCGCCAGTTTGCCAAGCGGCAGATGACCTGGTTTCGGGCCATGCCAGGGATCCAATGGCTGGACTGCGAGGCCGAGGATCTGCCGGAGCAAATCTGGAGCCGGGTTACGGCGTGGATGGCCGCTCAGACCAGCGCTGAAACCAGTCCTGCCGTCGCTGCGCGTCCGCCCGCCGATCCGTAAGGATCTCCAACACCCGCACCCCCTGGGCCGGCAAGGGATCCAAGGCTTGGGCCAGCTCCTCCCAGGTCTCTATCCGCCGGTGGAGGATGCCATGGGCCTGGCAGAGGAGGGCAAAATCCACGGCCTGGGGGGTGGCAAAGTAGGTCTCAAAGGGAGGGTTGGGCTCCTGGCGAGCCGCCTTGGCAATGGGCAAGAGCTCAAAGATACCGCCCCCCTGGTTGTTGATGAGAAGAATCGTCAGGGATCCCTGAAGGCATTGGGCAAGACGCAGGCCACCACAGTCGTGCAAAAAGGCCAGATCCCCGGTCAGCACCACCGTCGGGCGCTGGCGATGGGCCACCCCAAAGGCGGTCGAGAGGATGCCGTCGATGCCGTTGGTGCCGCGGTTAAAGTAAGGCCGGATATGGCGGTCGTTGGGTGGCCAAAACCACTCCACATCCCGCACCGGTGTGCTGTTGGCAATAAATAGCGGCGTCTCCGGCGGCAGGTGATGGGCCAGCCACCAGGCAATCTTGCCCTCAAACCACTCCGGCAGAGCTGCCAGCAGCCGATCCAGCTCAACCCGAGCTTTTGCTTCCGCCTGCAGCCAGGCTTGCAGAAAAGCGGTTGTTTTGGCTTTGCCTACTGGGATCCCTGCCGCCACCTCCTCCAAGGCAAAGGGCAAGTGGGTCGTGGAGTTGTGGAGAGGATCGGCGTTCTGGGGCCGAGGGTCGAGCAGCCAGGTGCGGGGTCGGGCTTGGGCCAGGGCTTGCCGCAGGGCCTTGCTGGTGGGCAAGGGTCCCAGTTGGATGACCTGCTCCGGCCAAAGATGGGGCTGCTCTCCCTGGAGGAGAAAATCGTAGGTGGTGATGAGGTAGGGGTTAAGGGAAGCGTAGTTGCGCAGGGGGGAAAGGCCTTCTGCCAACACCGGCCAGCCCAGGGCTAGGGCCAGACGGGCCACCGCCTCAGCGTAGGCGCGGGGATTCGCCGCTTGGGCCGGCCCTGCCAAGATCGCTCCCCGCTCACAGCTGCACCACTCCTGCCAAAAGGAAGCCCTCTCCATCTGAAGACTGCCCCGCAGCGCCTGGCAGGAAGATCCGGCCGGAGCAACCCCCCGAAAAAAGCTCTTCTCAAACTCCGGATTTTTCTGCCAACGGGCCAGGGGCGCGGTGCTGCCGTCAGCAATGGGAGCCAAGGGCTCCCGCAAAGGCACGTTGAGATGCACTGGACCCGGGAAAGGGTAGAGGGCACGCTCCCAGGCGTGAATGACGGTCTGGCGCAGGTAGGCCAGAGCTTCTAGGTCGGCGCTGGGCAGGGCTAGCTCCGCCTGCCAGTTGGGGTAGTGGCCGTAGAGCTTCACCTGGTCGATGGTCTGCCCGGCACGGCAGTGGCGCAGCTCCGGCGGCCGATCCGCCGTCAAAACCAAAAGCGGCCAACCACTTTCTGCTGCCTCGATGAGAGCGGGAAAAAAATGGGCGCCGGCACTGCCAGAGGTACACACTAGCGGGATGGGCTGCCGTAGCTGCTGGGCCAAGCCAAGGGCAAAGAAGGCCGCCGACCGCTCATCCAGCACCGGAATGGCCTCGATCTCAGGGTGCTGCGCCAGAGCATAGGTGAGGGGGGCAGAGCGGGATCCCGGACACACCACGGCCACTCGACAGCCCAGCCGGCTCAAGGTCTCGGCCAAAACGGATCCCCAGAGGGTGTTGAGGTTGCGCCAGTCCAGCCGTTGAGGGCAAGGCGTGTCAGCCATTCCAGCCACAAGAGGTAGCGGAAAAGAACCCAAAATGGGCACATCCTGTTACTGTAGGCCCATCGACCACCCCGGGGAAGCCCCCTCTCCTATCCACCGCTTGTTATGGCCTCCTGCCGACAGGAGGAGCCGGAGGTTGGTCAAGTTTCTCGAAGGGGGGAATAATGTTTATCGACCTTTGCTGCAGCCAAGCAGGAGCGCTCATGCCCAGAAAACCCGATGGCTACCTCGTTCACATCATGCTGGAAGGGGGTCAGACCCTGCAGGTACGGGTCAAGGAAGCCAGAGAATACACAGAGCTGATCAACCAACTGATGGTGGGTGGGGACGAGTTCATCACCTTGCCCAAGCAAATGGACAATGAGTACATGATCGTGCGCCCCCAGCGGGTGGCCGGTGTGTCGGTGGAGGCAATCTACAACTCCAGCGTTGGTATTGACTTGTAGGAATCCCAAGAGCCAAGCCAGGGATCGCGCCCGAAACCCCCAGCCTTGAAGCTGGGGGTGCTAGGAAGGCTTTCTACAGACTTAGATTTAGGATTGCAAGGCCGAGAAGACTATTTCTCCGGTGGCAGGAGGACTTTGTCAATGACGTGGATAATGCCGTTGGAGGCTTTGAGATCGGGGGTTGCCACCTTGGCGTCGTTGACCCGGATCCCATCCTTGACGGAGATCTCCACCGGCACTTCAGCAAGGGTAGTCACCTTACCGGCCTTTAGATTTTGAGAGGGAAGCTCGCCAGACACGACATGGTAGCTGAGCACTCGCTTCAATTTCTCCTTGTTTTCTGGCTTGAGCAAGTCGTCTAGCGTGCCTTTCGGCAGGGCCGCAAAGGCTTCATCAGTAGGGGCAAAAACGGTGAAGGGGCCCTTCTCAGAGAGCGTCTTCACCAGGTCAGCAGCCTCCAGGGCTTTGAGCAAGGTGGAAAAGGAACCAGCCTCAGCAGCAACATCCACAATGGTTTTGGCTTTTTGGGCAGGAGCCGCAGTCTTCGCGCTTGCAGGCGCTGGGCTAGGGCTGGGGCTGCTAGCCTGGACTCCGGGAGCTGCAGCCAACACCGTGGCCGAGGCAACGGCTAAAGAGAGCGTGAAGAGCTTACGAACCATGGAATGTAACCCTCCGTAAAGAGTAGGTCTACACTCCTTTACGACGGACAGCCTCTGGCTCGAGTTCCTTACTTCCCGTGGTGGAGCTGCTAGCTGTTTAGGCGTTGCCCCTGCGGCTTGCCGAGGGATCGCCGCTGCTTTCGGCTGGGTTGGGACTGGTCAAATCGTTAAGGCGGCGCAGGATCCCCCATCCCTGCAGGGCTTCCAAGAGGGCCTCCCGCACAACGGCCACGGTTTCTTGGTCAAGGGCCAGGCGCAGATAATCCACTGCCAGCCGAGTTTGTTCGGGATCCAGATGGGGCAGGCGGCTCTGCAGCCGGCGTACCCCCAGCAGCCGCCTGTAGGGATCGGGGGAAGCAATGTCGCTAAGATCCCGCTCCCATTGAGAACGCTGCCGCTCTTGCCGGCGGCTGAGCCACTCCCAAAACAGCAGTGACAGCAGGGCAAAGGTGGCTAGCCCCTGCACAATGGCGCCCGTGGCCAGCCAGCGCTGGTTGGCTTCTGCCCAGATTGAGACCACAAGGTAGGTGCCGAGGGTGGCGGCTGCCCCACCAGTAACGGCTAGCAAAAGGGAGCGGTCAGCTTGGCGAAACCAAGCCTGCCACTCCTGCCAGCGGCGGCTAAACTCAGGGCTGCAAGCCGCGTACACCCCTAGCATCACCCCAGTGCCCACTGCTAGGGAAAGGGCCAGGCGCCAGTGCCAAAAGGCTAGCCCCGCCAACGCCAAGCCTGACACCGTCAAAACCCGCCCCTGCGATCCCCCCAGCAGCCACCCCGCCGCCTGGGCTCCCCTTTCCTCTGCCCCTTTCTGAACCCGCTGAAGATACTCCTGCCAGGATCCCTGGCCAGAAGAGGGGCGACTGGATCCCTTCTTCACCGCCGGCAACTCTCCCAACTTTTTCTCTGCCAAGACAGGTCAACGCTTTAATTATGCTCTGTCGGCAGAGCGGAGATAGGCTTTCCACCCCTGAGCTTGCAACTGGGCATTTTTCTCCTGCACAGCCTGCTTGAGGTTTTCCCGGTAGGCAAGCACCCGCTGTAGCAGTTCAGGATCCCCGCTGGCTAGGATCTGCACCGCCAAGAGACCGGCGTTATAGCCGTTGCCAATGGCTACGGTAGCCACGGGGATCCCCTTGGGCATCTGCACTATCGAATACAGGGAGTCCAGCCCCTGCAGGGACTGGCTGAACACCGGCACCCCGATGACTGGCAGAGGGGTAAGGGAGGCTACCATCCCCGGCAGATGGGCCGCCCCGCCAGCGCCGGCAATGATGACGCGGATGCCGCGGGTGTGGGCACTGCGGGCAAACTCCACCATCGCTTCGGGGGTGCGGTGAGCGCTGAGGATCTGGAGGAGATAGGGGATCCCAAACTCCTCGCACACCTGAGCGGCGGGGGCCAAGGTGGGCAGATCCGAATCGCTGCCCATCACGATGGCGACAAGAGGGGAGTCTTCCATGGCTTGCTGGCCCGTCGTAGCCGATCCATAATCGCATAGCCCAGCCCTGTCAAAACCGGGGGGGGCTCAGCCAGCAGCAGGGTGGCTGCCCCTTCGTCCAAGCGGCGCAGGCTGGCAAAGAGAGCCCGCGCTGCCGCAGTGGGATCCGGCCCCAGGCATTCAAAGGTCAGCGCAACTCCCGGCCAGTGGTGGGCAAAGCTTTCCGCCAGCGCCTGGGCATCGGCTGAGAAACTGAGGACGCCCAGGTGGGCATGTTCAGCTGTCTCCTGCCGCAACCGCTGCCACTCCTCAGGGCGGAGCTGGTCAAAGGCAACAGGCAACAACCAGAGGGGCTTGGTGGGGGCGTAGTGGCTGCTAAGCCCTCCCGGTGCCTCGGGCCTTAGGTTGCTGTCCGGTGCAGTCTGGAGGGGCAGGCCGAGATGAGCTTCCAGCACTTCCCGCGGGATCCCGCCAGGGCGCAACAGCGTGGGCGTGCCGTCAGGGCTGAGCTTAAGCACAGTCGATTCCAAGCCCACGCTGCACTCTCCTCCGTCCAAAATGTAGGGGATCCGCCCCGCCAACTCGGCATAGACCGCCTGGGCGGAGGTGGGGCTAAGGCGGCCAAAGCGGTTGGCGCTGGGGGCAGCTAGAGGCACCTGAACTGCCTGCAGCAAAGCCTGGGCCACGGGGTGGGCAGGCATCCGCAGCGCCACTGTAGGCAAGCCAGTGGTGACGAGATCCAGCACCCGGGGTCCCTTGGGCAGCACCAGCGTCAGCGGGCCCGGCCAGAAGGTGTCGACAAGGGATCCCAGCCGAGCGCGGGCGGCGGCAGTAAAAGCCGACAGATCCACCAGCTCCCCGTCCAGCGCCTCAAGGCAGACCCCAGCTGGCAGGTGCAAGATCAGGGGATCGAAACGGGGACGCTCCTTGACAGCAAAGATGGTGGCCACCGCCTGTTCGTTGAAGCCGTGGCCCGCCAGGCCGTACACCGTCTCCGTAGGCATGGCTACCAGTTGACCTTGCCGCAGGGCTTCAGCGGCTAGGGCAAGGTGCTCGGGGGTGGGGGGAAGAATCTGCGTTGGCATTGGGCAAGCTGGGGATCCCCTTCCTACCTCCATTGTCAAGCCAGGGGGAGGGCAATGTCTCCTTCTGCAGCTCAGCGCTTGCTCTCTTCCTCCACGTGGGTGTGCAGCACCCTGCCGCGTAGGGTCTTGCCCAGCCAGGGAGTGGCCTGCGAGTGGGAGCGGAGCGTGGCTGCCGAAACTGTCCAGGTATGGGTTGGATCAAAGAGCACCCAATCGCTGCCGGGCTCCAGGCTGGGCGGCTCCAACCCCAGGCAGCGGGCCGGGTAGAGGCTAAGGGCCGACCAGAGCTGTAGCGCCGTCAGCGCTCCCGTCTCCACCAGGTTCTGCCACAGCAGCGGCAGGGCCAGCTCCAGACCCATGGCCCCAGGGGGTGCGTCGGCAAAGGGCAGGGTCTTCTCCTCGTAGGTGTAGGGGGCATGATCGACGGCAATGCCCAGGCTACCGCTGCGGATCCCAGCGATGAGGGCCTTCCGGTCGGCGGCGTGGGGAAGAGGAGGCAGTAGGCGCAAGTTGGGATTGTAGCCACTCTCGAAGACAGCTTCCTCAGACAGGAGGAGGTGCATCCAGGTGGTACTGGCGGTAACCGGCAGCCCCTCTGCCTGCGCCTGCTGGATAAGCTCCAGGCTGCGGGCCTGGCTGAGGCGCATCACATGCACTGGCGGCGGCGAGGGAACGCTGCGCAGCACTTCCAGGAGGCGGGCTAGGGCGGCGGTCTCGGCACTGGCTGGGATGCCCTTTAGCCCCAGCCGCAGGGCCCACACCCCCTCGTAGAGACTGCCCGAGCCAGCCAGGGTGGGATCCCAGGCCCAAACCAGCAGGGGCTTGTTCCAGGGCCGCAAGTACTCCAGAGCTTGTCGCACCAGGGCCAGGGAGCGCAGCGACTCTGCTCCCCCAAGCCGGGTCACAAAGCCAATGGCTCCAGCGCGGGCCAGCTCTCCCCAGGGGCTGGGAGCTTCTTCCCGCCCACCCAAGCTCAAGGCAGCCCAGGGCAGCCAGCGAGGATCCCCAGGCCGGCGACGATAGCGACCTAGCTGCTCTGGCTGATCCAGCACGGGAAAAGCTGCCGTCCCCGCAAGAGGAGTGGGCAGCAGGCCAACTTGGGTAAAGCCGCCTGCCCGCGCCGCTGCTGCCAAGGAAGTGAGAGTCTCGCGGCCAGCGGAGAGGCCATTGTCTTCCAGCTCGCCACTAGAGGTGTACAGGTCGATCAGGCCTGGGCCCAGCACCCAGCCGGCGGCGTCCAGACGGGGGATCTTGGCGGGGATTGCCGTTGCCTCGACAAGCAGGAGGCGGCCCCGACGTAGCCAAACGTCAGCCACGCCATCGCGCTGGCGGCAGGGATCCAACAGGCGTACCCCTTGGAGGCAAATGTCTGGCAAACCCAGGTCGGCAAGAAGAGGGGATCCCATCTTTTACCCCCTAGAGAGCGCCCGCCGTGGTGCAGTCGAAAATCTGGCCGGACAGGTGGGTGGTGAGGTTGAGCACTCTTAAGACTGGGGCACCCTCCTTTCCTTCCGGGTAGTCGATGACGGTAATGCCGCCATTGCCTTGCTTGAAGATCCAAAAGGCATGGGGAGAAAGGTCGAACAACTGGCAGATGATGGCTTTGTTGATGGCATCATGGGCTACCACCACTGCCGTACCTTCAGGAAACTGAGCAGCAGTAGTGGCCAAAATTTCTTCCCAGGCTGAGCGGGTGCGGGCCCAAACTTGGTAGAGATTTTCCCCGTTGGGCATCTGCACAGCCGCAGGATCCCGCTGCCAGCGCTCCAGCTCGCCGGGGTATTGGGCCTCCACCTCGCTCTGCAGCTTGCCCTCCCAGTCGCCGTGGCAGATTTCTTGCAGCTCCACCATTGGACGCAGGATGAGGTTGGGGTGGTAGCGGCAAATGGCATCAGCAGTAGCCCAGGGCCGCTTGAGGGGGCTGGAAAAGGCTAGATTCAGCGGCTGGTCCGCCAGAAATTCGGCTACCTTGGCTGCCTGCTCCTCACCGGTGGCGTTGAGGGGGATATCCCGCTGCCCCTGGAAGCGTTGCTCCCGGTTCCACTGCGTCTCGCCATGGCGCACGAGCAGAATGCGCATCCCCTGCTTGCGCTGGGGCAGGGATTGGCCCAGGTGGGCGGTGATGTTCCAGGATTCCAGTTGGGGTGGCCCCCCCAGACCCTGGGGAAAGTTGAGGACGCTAATGGCACAGTTGTTTTGCCCCAGGCGGTGGTAGTGGACTGGCCCCAAGCCAATGGCCGTGCTGACCAGGGCACGGTTGAGGCCGCTGTGGCCGACGATAAGAACGTTGAGGGGATGCTTAGGATCCCCCCCCCGCTCTGAGCGGGGATCCGCCTGCACCTGCTCAGCCAACTGTTGCCAAAAGCGCTGGGCTTGCTGCCAGAGATCCCGCACTGGAAAGCGTCCCCCTAGCTCCAGCTCGTCGGGATGGTACCGCCATCGGGAGTACTCTTCTGGGTACTTTTCCTTCACCTCGGCAAAGGTCAGGCCTTCCCACTCCGTTAGGTCGATCTCCCGCAGCTGCTCGCTAATCAACAAAGGGACTCCCGCTCGCTCCTTGAGAAGAATGTGGGCAGTGTCGAGGGCGCGGGAGAGAGGGCTAGAGTAGACATAGTCCAAAGGGATCCCGGTCAGGACCTCAGCTACCCGTTGCGCCTGCGCTTCTCCACTGGGGGTGAGGCGAGAGAGATCGGAGCGGCCTTGGATGCGGTTTTCGACGTTGAAGGTGCTCTCACCGTGGCGCACAAGCAGGATGCGCAGGGCAGGCTGAGCCATCGTTTGCACCGGTTGAACTCGAGAACACCTTACTAGAGTATCGCCTAGGGCCCTGCTGTGGGGTTTGGCTGGCCTCCCTAGAGATGAGCCGCTCACAAAGGGGTAAGCCGCGCTAGGAAAGCCCCCTCCGCCTCCTGGTAGAGAATTTGTCCTTGCCAGCCGTTGGCGTGGGCATAGTGCAGCAGGGTTTCTGGGTCCACAAAAAGCCAGGGGAAAGGATCCCCGCGCCGGCCGTTGTATTCAGCCACAAAGTTCACTACCTTGGTTTCTGCTTTCCCCCCCTCTAAGTCCCTAGGAACGGTCGGCTCTGGATCTGGCAGCAGATCCTCCAGAGGCGCCGAGTCGCCCTCTTCGCTGAAGTCGCTGAGCTCGGTGGAGTCCACAAGCAACTGGCCGGTGGGCTGAATCCAATGGCGAGCCCGGCACAAAAAACGCTCCAACCCCGCTAGGGATCCCAATAGGCCAGCGCCGTTCATCAGCAACAGCAGCGTGTCGAAGGGCTCTTCCGGCCCTGCCCAGTGGAACAGGTCGGCAGCAATGCGGCAGCGCACTCCCCGTTCGGCCATGATCTGCAACGCCACCGGCGAGCGATCCAAAGCGGCCACCGCCAACCCTTCTTCCTGCAGCAGCAGGCTGTGGCGGCCTGTGCCAGCGCCCAGGTCCAACACCCGACCCCGACAGAGATCCAAAGCCAGGGCCTCCACCTCCGGCAGCTCTTGGGTGAAGAACACCTCGGGGGAGACCACCTGGGGCTCTTCCGCCAGAGGGATCCCCTCCAGACTGTAGGCGTACAAGCGCAGGGATCCCTTGGCCTGGCCGCGGTGCCAGTCCCATAGGGCTTGCTCTAGGGGATCCTGAAGTGGGTAATTCTCGACAGCCTTTATCATGGAAGGGGAAAGCTAAACCATTGACCCGATGGCCATCGTCGCCTTTCTTTACGGTGCCGCTATCGTCCTTTTGCTGATTGCAGCAGTGGTTTGGGCAACATCTCGGCAGTTCAATGTGGAGACCGAGACGCAGATCGGAAGAGCCCTCCGAGACCTCATCCGTTCCCATTTCCATTGTGGAGCAGCTAGAGCGCCAATACCGCAACAGCCCTTCCTACCGTCCCGATCCGTGACATACTCCCGCACTCATGCTGATGCATAGTCGGAGATCCTTAGAGATCCTTGGAAAGATGACTTTTGAGGATTCCTGAGGATACAAGCAGTGTCTTTGCTGGCCAAAAGCTAGCGTTTTCTCTCATATATGGTTGCCAAGTCTCCACCACCCATTGTCTACATTGCCTTGGGGCTATTGCTACTCTGGGGCGGTCATCGCGCTTGGCAGGCGGGCTATGTTCGCTGGCCGGAAGGCATTTCTCTACCGCCAGTATCACTGCCAGGGTTGGGGGGTGGAGCACAAGATCTGCTCCTGACCAGCGGCGAGCGCACCTTGTTTGCCGATAGCAGCCCCACGGCCACGGCAGCGGCGGAGCTATTACGCCAAGGTAACCTCAGCGCGGCCATCTCGGTGTTGGAGATGGGGCTGCAAAGCAACCGCAACGACCCGGAAGCTCGCATTTTCTTGAACAATGCCCGTGCCCAGCAGCAGGGCAGTCCCTTGAGCCTGGCGGTGGTGGTGCCCATCTCCAGCAACCCCAACCGCGCCAAAGAGACCCTGCGCGGGGTGGCGCAAGCTCAGGAGGAGCTTTTCCAACAGGGGGGAATCGGAGGACGGCTGCTGCGGGTAGTGATTGCCGACGATGGCGATAACCCTGAGCAAGCAGCAGCGGTGGCCAAAGCCCTGGTGGCGCAGCCTGAGATCTTGGGGGTGATTGGCCATAACACCAGCGACGCCACCCTGGCTGCAGCCGAGGTTTATCAGCCTGCCGGCTTGGCGATGATCTCCTCCACCTCCACCAGCACTCGCATCAGCATGCTGGGGGATGCCATTTTTCGCACCGTGCCCTCGGATCAAGTGGCCGGCACACAACTGGCCCGTTATGCTCTCAACACGTTGCGGCTGCAAAGGGTGGCCATCTTCTACAACCCCAACAGCGCCTACAGCTCCAGCTTGCGCGATGCCTTTGCCTCCACCCTGACCAGCGAAGGGGGCATCGTGCTGGCGGAGTTCGACTTATCGGCGTCGGACTTCAACCCCCAGGCCAGCCTGCAAAGGGCCGTCGGCCAAGGAGCCCAGGTAGCTTTTTTAGCTCCCACGGCTTCCGTAGCCGAAAAAGCGCTGGCTGTAGCCCGCGAGAACGCTGTAGCTGGTAAGCCCCTTGCTCTTCTGGGCGGCGATGTGCTCTTCAGCCTCACCACATTGCAAGAAGGGGGAGCAGCGGTAGAGGGCTTGGTGGTGGCGGTACCCTGGCATCCCCAGGTGCCGCGCAACCGCGAGTTTGCCCAGAAGGCAGCCCAGCTCTGGGGAGGGCAGGTGAGCTGGCGCACCGCTCTGGCCTACGACGCCACCCGGGCTTTTTTGCGAGCCATCCAGCAGGGATCCCCCAGCCGCAGCGCTGTGCTCGCCGCCCTGGGCGACCCGAACTTCCGCTTGCCGGACGGCGCTTCCGGAGAAGTGCGCTTCTTGCCCTCCGGCGACCGCAATGCTCCCCATGTGCTGGTGCGGGTTGAGCCCGGCAACCGCTCCGGTACCGGCTACGATTTTGTGCCTCTCCCCTAGGGATCCCGGCAGACGCTACAGTGGGGGATGCTCTCAATCTCCTCAGAATCGAATGGATCCCATGCCCACTCGGATCACAGCCTGCTTTCAGGCGCTGCGCAGCCGTGGTGAAAAAGCCCTCATCCCCTACCTCACCGCTGGGGATCCCGACTTGGAAACCACCTTTGAGGCTTTGCAGGTTCTGGATCAGAGCGGCGCCGATCTTATCGAGCTGGGGGTACCCTACTCGGATCCCCTCGCCGATGGGCCAGTGATCCAAGCAGCAGCTAGCCGTGCTCTCCGGCGGGGCGTGACCTTGGGCGCCATTTTGCAGGGTCTGCGGGGCCTCTCGCTGCAGGCCCCTCTCATCCTCTTTACCTACTACAACCCCATCTACCAGCTCGGCATTCCCACCTTTGTGCAGCAGCTGCGCCGGGCCGGCTGTGCCGGCTTAGTCGTCCCCGACCTACCCCTAGAAGAGGCTGAACCCCTGCGGGAAGCGACGCAGGCAGAGGGGATCGACCTCATCTTACTGGTGGCCCCCACCAGCCCCCCTGAGCGCATGAGGCGCATCGCCCAACACTCCAGCGGCTTTGTCTACCTGGTCAGCACCACCGGCGTTACCGGCGAGCGATCCACTCTGGAGCAGCGGCTCCCCGCCTTGCTGCAGCAGTTGCGCCAATCCACCTCCCTGCCGATTGGGGTGGGCTTCGGCATCTCTACCCCTGAGCAAGCCCGCCAGATCGCCCTCTGGGGAGCAGATGCAGCTATTGTTGGCAGCGCCTTTGTGCAGCGGCTGGCCAGAGCTCCCACCCCTGCCCAGGGGCTGCAACAGATTGCCTACTTCTGCCGCGATCTCAAGGCTGCCCTGCAAGGAGTGGGAACTCTGCACCTTTGACGGCTGCAGCCGGAGCCCTCAAAGGGAATGAAACAAATATTTACATCCTTTTAGCCCCCTGCCGGCCAATTCCCTGCTCGCTGGACTCTAGAACTGGAAACTCGGCAGCCGACTAGACCTTTCGGTGTCGGCTTGTTTGTAAATCTTCACAAAATCCTCATCGCTCCCGCGCTATAAAATTGACCTGGATGCTCGGCTGTCTGAAGGTTGCAGGAGTTCTCGACCGATCTCAAACTCTGGGGCTTCAGTGGGGGAGTTTCAAGCAACCTCCACGGGATCCCCGGTTTTTGGGAAACGGATTCCGCATCCAGCAAGGCTCGGTAGCTGGCTTTTGAGAGGATCAGCCAGTCGCTCATCCTTGACTTTGGAAAAAAAACAAAAGGAGATCCATTATGCAAGACGCCTTTACCCGGGTGATTACTCAGGCAGATGCACGTGGGGCTTTTCTAAGCGAACAAGACTTTGCCCGTTTGGAAGCTTTGGTGGCAGAAGGCAACAAGCGCCTGGATGCCGTCAATCGCATGACCAGCAACGCTGCCCAAATTGTGGTCAACGCAGCCCGTTCTCTGTTTGCCCAGGAGCCAGATCTCATTGCTCCTGGCGGTAACGCCTACACTAACCGTCGCATGGCTGCTTGCCTGCGCGACCTTGAGATTATCCTGCGCTACATTACCTACGCCACCTTGGCAGGGGACAGCTCAGTGCTGGAAGATCGCTGCCTGAACGGTCTGCGAGAAACTTACATTGCCCTGGGGGTGCCCACCAGCTCCATGGCCAATGCCATTGCGGCTATGAAGAGGGAAGCCCTGGCCAAGATTATGGATCCAAACGGCATCACCCCTGGCGACTGCTCAGCAATCCAAAGCGAAGTGGCCAGCTACTTCGATAAGGCGGCTGCTGCCATTCTGTAAGGTATCTCGGTTTTCGGCGAGGGTCAGTTTCTTTCATAGCCAGCCGAGAATCTAACGGGGCAGTAAAGGAGCTGCCTGTTGGTTGCTTTTACTAACAGTCAACGTATTGAGGAGTTGCAAATGAAAACCGTTATCACCGAAGCAATTGCCGCTGCTGACAATCAAGGGCGCTTTCTCAACGCCAGCGAGCTGCAGGCGGTGAGCGGTCGCTACCAGCGGGCTGCTGCCTCTCTAGAAGCGGCTCGGGTGTTGACCCAGAACCAGCAGACGCTGGTGCGCGAAGCGGTGCAGGAAGTGTTCAAGCGCTTCCCCTACTTGAGCCAGCCGGGTGAAATGGGGCATGGCGAGGTCTTCCAGGCCAAGTGTGCCCGTGACATCGGCTACTACCTGCGCTTTATCACCTACTCGCTGGTTGCCGGTGGCACTGGTCCTCTCGATGAATACCTGGTGGCCGGTCTGCGGGAAGTGAACCGCGCTTTTAACCTTTCCCCCAGCTGGTACATTGTGGCTCTGCAACACATGAAGAGCCGTGCTCTGGGCATGCTGAAGGGCCAAGCGGCCAATGAAGCTGCCATCTACTTCGATTACGCCATCAACGCCCTTAGCTAGGGGAGGCTAAGCTAGGGCTCCTTAGGCAGGGGAGCAATTCCTTCTAGCAGTTTGCCTGGCAGGCAGCAGCCTGGAGAAAGCCGGGTTGCTTGCCTGCAGGCTCAAGCCAGAGGGAAGGCATTCCTAAACTTGCTGCAAAGCAGCTTGATAGCGCTTTGGAAAAGCTCCTTTTTGCCCATGCGACTTTGATAAGCGGGAGTGTTAACAGCGGGGGAAAGCCATGTTTGGTCAAAGCACCAGCAGCCCGGAAGCTCTAACGGAAGCCGGTAGCCGGGTTTACAAGATTGAGTACACTGGCCTCCTTAACCCGCCCGATGCCCTGACCACCTCAGCGAAGGTACGCCGCAGCACTGCTACGCTTACAGTTCCCTACAGCCGGCTGTCTGCTGAGATGCAGCGCATTCTCCGGATGGGTGGCAAGGTTCTCCGGGTTACTCCTCTTACGGGATCTCCTACTTCCCAGTGAAGGATCTGGCTGCGCTGGAGCGTGGCTCTGGGCAAGCAGTCGTTGAGAGAGCTGCCCTAGTTACATGAACGGTTCGGCAACAGCTCGCATAGCCTCCAACACGGCGGTGCTGCCCCAGCAGCTTACCTGGGAGCAAGCAATAGCTTGGCTGCAAGGAGACGATCCGCAGGATCGCTACTATGCAGCCTGGTACCTGGGCACGGCTCGCGAGGCGCGGGCAGTGGAGCCTTTGCTGTTGGCGTTGCAGGACGAGCGGGATCGCACGGCGTTGGGAGGCTATCCGCTGCGGCGTAGTGCCGCTAAAGCTCTAGGGCAAATTGGCGATGTCCGGGCGGTACCTGGGCTAATTGAGGCGCTTAGCTGTAGCGATTTGCTGGTGCGAGAAGAGGCGGCCTACGCTCTAGCCCAGTTGGGAGATAAACGGGCGGTGCAGCCTCTTTTAGCTTTGTTAAGGTCGCAAGAGGAGCAGCCTTGGGAGGCTTTCATTGAGGCGCTGGGCCACCTCAACGCCACAGAAGCGGAAGCAGCCATTCGGCCCTTCTTAGATCACCCCTCAGAAAGAGTGCGCTCGGCAGCAGCTTGGGTACTCTATCGCTTTACCCAAGCGGAGGAGCTGACCCAGATTTTGGTGGCGCTGCTAGCCCACCCTAACTTTAGCTTGCGCCAGGCGGCCCTCTTTGATCTGGCTGAATCGGGCTGGCTGGCGGGGGCATCCCTGCTGGCAACCGCCAACGTAGCCCTCAACCTGCGCCTCAATGCTTTAAAGCGGCTGTTTGACGTGGCCTTGCAGTTGGGGTGGGTGCCGCCAGATCAGGTGGCAGCGGCAATTATCCCCCAGCTGGACAAGCTGTTTTAGACCTGGAACCTCTAACCTTACTACCTTAGCTTCTAGGCTGGTCATGTCCTCTTCATCAGCTGCACAAGGGCTTCCTCCTGCTGTGGCCCAATTGGCTACCCAGCTGGAGCAGGCCACTTCAGAGGCAGAGCTGCTGGGGGTGGTGCGAGCCCTGGGATCCCTAGGACAGGTAGAAGGGATCCCCCTGCTCATTCGCGCTTTTGGCTTCAACCGTCCTGCTGTAGGGGAGGCGGCTCTGGAGGAGGTGCTGCGCTTTGGAGAAGCGGCAGTACAGCCCTTGCTGGCCAACATTGACGGCTTTGACTACGGGGCGCGGGCCTACTCGGTGCGAGCTTTAGCCCGCATTGGCCATGGGGATGCCTACCCCTTTTTGGTCGAGGCCATTGTGGCCGATTTTGCCCCCAGCGTGCGGCGGGCAGCAACGCGCGGGCTGGGACGGGTGGCTGCCCAGCGACCCCTGTCCGATCAAGAGCAAGCTTTGCAGCTACTGCGGCAATGCCTGGGAGATGCCGATTGGGGAGTGCGCTATGCCGCTGTTGCAGCCCTAACGGATCTAGCCCGCCTGGGGGAACTTTCTCTGCGAGCTGCTGCCGAGGCAGCCCTTCAGATAGCTTTGCAGGATGCGGATCCTCTGATCCCTCTCCGCGCCCGCCTAAGCCAGCAGGAACTGGCTAGGGAGGCGTAGGCTCTTTTCTTTGTTGTTTGTTTCTTGTTAGGAGCACAGCCTATGTCTCTTCCGTTGATTGCCGATCGCCCCACTACGCAAAACGAGCGGGTAAACCGCTACTTTGTACCCAGCGACGAAACTCCGCCCGTCTACCGCCTCGATGACCCGGCGGGCATTGAGAATGTTATCCGCGCCGCCTACCGCCAAATCTTCAGCGAGCACCTGATGCTGGAGAGCTACCGGCAGAAAGCGCTGGAATCCCAGCTGCGCAATGGAGCAATTTCGGTAAAAGAGTTTATCCGGGGCCTGGGCAAGTCGGAGGTCTACCGCGACTTGGTCATGGTTCCCAACGACAACTACCGCTTCGTTGAGATCACCTTCCAGCGCTTCCTGGGTCGGCCCACCTACAGCCAAATGGAGCGCATCAAGTACTCCATCATCCTGGCCACCCGCGGCCTAGACGGCTTTATCGACGCCATTGTCGATAGCGAGGAGTACGACGCTGCTTTTGGGGACGATGTGGTGCCCTACCAGCGCCGCCGCCTTTCGGAGAAACCGACCAACTTGGTTACCCCCCGCTACGGAGCCCGTTGGCGGGATATCTCCGGCGTGAGGCCCTCGGCTCGGGAGGTGGTGCGCACCTATCGGGTTGTTCGCTTGCCTAAGCCCGGCGATCCGGAGAACTTCCTCAACATGGCTCGCATGCTCAACCCCAAGCCGGCAGCGCGGCAAAACATTAGCGTCTTCGATCTGAAGATCCCCGACATGACCACCAACCGTCGCTAGCCCTAGACAAGCTCTCTAGGACAATTGCTTGCGGGACTGCCGGGCCGATGCTCCGAGGCTGTTTGGCTGGGGGGGCTCGGCAGTTCGGTTGCGGCAAGATTCGTTATAATCTGGGTGATGCTTCTTAACACTTGGGCTGCATGAGGAATCCCGTTGTGCGAGCTTTTTTCGTCGGCAAAGCAGTGGCCGATGTTCTGCGCGAGCGTTGGGAAGGCGCTCTTGCCGACCTTGCTGCGGAGGTGGGCAAGCTGTGGGCAGAGCTGCAGGAGAGCTGGCAGACTTTTGCCCAGGATGTCATGGCCCGAGCTGAGGCGGAAGCATCGCTAGCTACCCAAGAGATGGCCTCGTCCACCTACAAGGTGGAGGATTTGCAGGCAACTCTAGATGACCTGCGGGCCGAGGTGGCGCAGCTACGCTCTGAGTTGCAGAAGTACCGGAATCGAAGCGCTTGAAGGCAAGCACAGCAAAGGGATCCAAGCCTGCTAAGCCCTACACCGCCTACCGGTGGGCCCGAGAGAACTACAGCCGCTGGGGCCGTCTTTTCGACATCTGGCGCTTTGTGCTGACCTGGCTCTTCTATCTCTGGCTGGATCAGCAGGCCTGGAGCTATGGGGGGCAGCCCACGCCAGAGCGAAAGGCTAAACGCCGCCGCGCCCGAGCCATTTGGATCCGCGAGACGTTGCTCCACCTCGGCCCTACCTTTATTAAGGTGGGGCAGTTTTTCTCCACCCGCGCCGATCTCTTCCCCTCCGAGTACGTCGAGGAGCTGTCCAAGCTGCAGGATCAGGTGCCCGCCTTTGGTTACGAACAGGTGGCGGCCATCGTGCAGCAGGAGCTCGGCAAGCCCATTGAGCAGATTTACAGCTACTTCGATCCCACCCCTTTGGCAGCAGCCAGCTTGGGGCAAGTGCATCGCGCCAAGCTGAAAAGCGGCGAAGAAGTGGTGGTGAAGGTACAGCGACCGGGCTTGGTGCAGCTATTTACCATTGACCTGGAGATCGGTCGCGGCATTGCTGAGTTTTTTCAGCACCACACCCCGTGGGGTGGAGCGGGCCGCGACTGGCTTGGCATCTACGAAGAGTGTCGCCGCACCCTCTGGGAGGAGGTGGACTATCTCAACGAGGGCCGCAACGCCGACACTTTCCGCCGCAACTTTCGCGACATGCCCCAGATTGCTGTTCCCAAGGTGTACTGGCGCTACACCTCCCCCCGTCTGCTGACATTGGAATACCTGCCAGGGATCAAAATTAGCGACTACGAGGCACTGAGCGCGGCGGGATTGGATCGCAAGGCTTTGGCCCGCTTGGGGGCGGAGGCCTATCTGCGGCAACTGCTCAAAGACGGCTTTTTCCACGCCGATCCCCACCCTGGCAATATTGCCGTCAAGCCAGATGGCACGCTGATCTTCTACGACTTCGGTATGATGGGGCGCCTTCGTCCCGGCATCAAGGAAAAACTGGCAGATATGCTAGCAGCAGTGGTGGCCAAGAATGCCGACCAGGTGGTAGCCCTGTTGGTGGAGCTGGGTGTTCTAGTACCCACTGCCGATCTGGCACCAGTACGCCGCTCGGTGCAGTACCTTCTGGATCACTTCCTAGACAAACCCTTCTCCAGCAAGCTGGACGAGATCTCGGTGGCGGCCCTCAGCGAAGACCTCTACGAGCTGGCCTATGAGCAGCCGTTTCGCTTCCCCGCCACCTTTACCTTTGTCCTGCGAGCCCTCACGACCCTGGAGGGGCTGGGAAAAGGGCTGGATCCAGAGTTTAACTTTATTGAGGTGGCCAAGCCTTTTGCAGAGGAGCTCATGAACAGTAGCCACCCGGAGAGGGAAACCCTGCTGGCTCAGGTCAGCCGCCAGGCGGTAGAGTTTACCAGCACCAGCCTCAGCCTGCCCCGCCGCCTGGAGACGGCCTTAAGTAAATTGGAACAGGGGGAGCTGCGCCTGCGGGTTCGCTCCAGTGAGACGGAACGCCTGCTGCGTCAGCTCAACTCGACGGGCTGGGGCACCACTTACGCGGTGCTGTTTGCAACTTTTTTTCTTAGCGCCACGCAGCTATTTTTGGCTGGGCATGCTACTTTAGCGATGGTCACCCTGGCCTTGGCTGTCTTGGCCGCCGCGGCGCTGCTCAGGGTACTCTTAAAGGCAAAGGAATTGGATCGGCTGAGGTGATGCGACGCTATGCTGGCGCTACGGATCCGGGCAAGGTTCGCAGCGGCAATCAGGATGCTTACTACTGCGATCCGGAAGGTCGCTACTTCATCGTTGCCGATGGCATGGGTGGACATGCAGCAGGAGCCGTAGCCAGCCAGCTGGCAGTTGAGACCATTCGAGCCTATTTGGATCGAGGCTGGGAGATGGTGCCGGCGCCCAAGCTCCTTAGCGAAGCAGTGGAAGCCGCCAACGAGGCCATTCTCAAAGATCAGCGGGAAAACCCGCAACGGGCAGACATGGGCACCACTGTGGTGGTGGCGATGGTGGATCCCAAAAACAATTGCTGGAGTGCTCACATCGGCGACTCCCGCCTCTACCGCCTGCGCGGATCCCAGCTGCAGCAGATGACGGAAGATCACACGCTAGTCGCCCGCTCGGTTCGCCAGGGGGAGTTAACCCAAGAGCAGGCCCGCATCCACCCCTGGCGGCACATCCTTGAGCGCTGCCTGGGCCGGCCTGACACAGGGCCACCTGCTATCCAACCCATTACCCTGCTTCCTGGGGATCGCCTCCTGTTGTGCAGCGATGGACTAACCGAGGAGCTGGACGACGAAGTCATTGCCGAATATTGCTTGAAGGTGCCAGACTTGGAGCAGCTTGTCCTCGAGTTAATCGAGGCAGCCAAAGAGCGAGGAGGTCGGGACAACATCACGGTCGTTGTTGCCGAGTACGCGTGACGTCCTCCCCTCAATCAAGGTTGGCCTTACCCCAAAATCCAACGAGTGGGAGTTGCGCTGGCAGTGAAAAGCAGGGGCTTGCCAGTCATCTCCCCGGCAAACCCCTACTTGTCGAAGACAGCAGCCCAGTCTTTAGCTCTTCGGCTCAAACACCTTCAAGTCTACGATCTTCCCGCCCTTGAAGGTCCAGTGGGCAAAGGTTCCGGCTACGTCTCCCTTTTCATCGAAGTCCAGCGAGCCAGAAGCGCCAGTGTAATTGATGTCTTCCCCTTTCTTCAGCAGCTCCACCGCCTTGGCCCACTCGCCAGGCAGGATTTCGGTGCCAGGGGGATTGGCCACTTGCCGCAGGGCATCGCGGATAGCAGTGCCATCGGTGCTGCCTGCTTTTTGGATGGCCAGAGCCAGAAGGAAGGCAGCATCGTAGGCAGTGTCGATGTAGGGAGTGGGGGGCACTTCCCCGTAGGCACCTTTGTAGGCTTGAACAAAGCTCTGGTAAGCCTTGGTGTCAGTGCGGGCCTGGGGCGAAGTGCCAATGGATCCCTCTAGCTTATCTGCCCCCACCTGGGCAGCCAGATCAGGAGAGCGCATGCCGTCTGTTAAGACAAAGCGCTTAAATAGCCCCCCTTCCAAGGCTTGCCGCAAGATAACCGCGCCGTTTTCTGGATAGCCAATGACCACCAGCGCCTGGGGGTTCCCTTCCTTGAGCTGATCCAGCTCGCCGCGGTAGGAAGCTTTGCCTGGCTCGTAGGGGACGGCCTTGGTGATCTTGCCCCCCCGCTTCTCAAAGGCAGCCTTGAAACTGTCGGCTAGACCCTGGCCGTAGTCGTTGTTGATGTAGATAACAGCCAGGCGATCCAGCTTCTCTTCACGGGTAATCTGCGCTAGGGCTACCCCTTGGAAAGCATCGGAAGGAACGGTGCGGAACAAAAAGTCATTGTCGTCCAAGGTGGTGATGGTGGGCGCGGTAGAGGCCGGTGAAATTTGCGGAATCTTGCTGGGAACCGTTACTGTCGTGGCCACCGGAATGGTAACGCCACTGCCCAAAGCGCCAACAATGGCGGCCACCTTCTCCACGTTCACTAACCGCTTGGCCGCATCAATAGCCGGCTGGGCTGACGTCTGGTCATCCGCTTCCACCACTTGAACTTGAGATCCGAGGACGCCGCCAGCTTCGTTGATCTGCTTGAGGGCCAGCTTGATGCCCTTGAGGCAGTTTTCCCCATAGGCCTGCAGGTCGCCCGTCAAAGACAGCAGCGCTCCTATCTTGATCGGGGCTTTGGCTGCTTGCTGAGCTGTGCTTGGCAGCAGGGTGGTGGCCAGCGCCGCTGCCGTCAGGGCTGCCGCCGTCGCGAAGGCCCGCCGGGTCAGTTTGTGCATGGGAGACATAACCAAGAACCTCCAATGAGCTCCAATGAGGGAATAAAACTGCAATTCTCAAAGGTCGGTGGTATAGAGGTAGACGCTGGCCCACCTCAAAGGGTTCCCTCCAAGAGCCAGCCCAACCCCCGCGGAAGGGCTTCTTGGCAAACCTACCCGCATTTGGTTAAGCAAGCTTCTTTACCCTACGACGAAAGCTCATAAAATGGTGAATCCATTAGGGAATGGAGCTTTCCCAGGGTAGCGGTGTGATCGTTATTGACGACATCTCCAAACAGTTTGGCGGCGTCAATGCCCTAGATCACTGTTCCTTCCGCATCGAAGCTGGTCGGATCACGGGCTTGATTGGTCCCAACGGGGCGGGGAAAACAACTCTTTTCAACATCATCGCCGGTTTTATTCGGCCCAATAGCGGACGCATCTGGCTAGATGGGGAAGACGTCACGGGCTTGCCTCCCCACCAGTTGTTTCAACGTGGGCTGGTGCGCACCTTCCAGATCCCGCGGGAGTTTGGCCGCATGACTGTTCTGGAAAACTTAATGGTTGTTCCTCCCCATCAGGCTGGAGAAAACCTATTTAACGCCTGGTTCCGCTGGCGGCGAGTACAGCGGCAGGAGCGCCAGCTTCAGGCTCGGGCTGAAGAAGTTTTGGAACGGCTCAACCTCATCCACCTGCGGGATCAACTGGCAGTCAACCTTTCGGGCGGGCAAAAGAAGCTGCTGGAACTGGGACGCACCCTGATGACCGATGCGCGGGTCATCCTCTTGGACGAGCCGGGGGCTGGGGTCAACCGCACGTTGCTGGCAGACCTAATCCGCTTTATTGAGTACCTCAACCGCGAGCGCGGCTGCACCTTCTGCATCATTGAACACGACCTGGATCTGGTGACCCGCCTTTGCCACCATGTGGTGGTCATGGCAGGGGGAAGGGTGTTAACCCAAGGATCCATGCAGGAAATTCGGCAAAACCCTGCCGTGCGCGAGGCCTATTTGGGATCCATCGCTTTGGCAGATGCCCTCAGCTCGGGGCCAGCCTCCACCCTCTCGCCGGAGGGATCCCCGCCATGACTCCTTTGCTCGAGATTCAAGATCTCTACAGCGGCTACCGCGGCGTGGACATCCTCAAAGGGATCCGCCTCAAGGTCAACCTGGGGCAAATCGTGGTGATCATCGGCCCCAACGGAGCGGGCAAATCGACAGTGCTTAAATCCCTCTTTGGGTTGGCCACCATCCGCTCGGGCCGAGTGCTGTTCCAAGGTTCTGACATCACGCATCTTGCTGCCGAGCAACTGGTGCGGCGGGGGATCGGCTTTGTGCCTCAGACCAACAATGTCTTTCCCTCCCTCACCGTCGAGGAAAACCTGGAGATGGGGGCCTTTATCCGACGAGACGACTACACTGCCCAACGGGAGCGGGTTTACGAGCTGTTTCCGCCGCTAAGGGAAAAGCGAAAGCAAGCGGCGGGATCCCTCTCCGGCGGGCAGCGGCAGATGCTAGCCATAGGGCGGGCGTTGATGGCGGAGCCGCAACTGTTGTTGCTGGATGAGCCGACAGCCGGCCTGTCGCCGCTGTATGTCGAGCAGACCTTTGCCCTCTTGCAAGAAATCAACCGCCTTGGCGTCAGCATCCTGATGGTGGAGCAAAATGCCAAGCAGGCCCTGAGCTTAGCGGACTGGGGCTACGTCCTCTCGATGGGAGAAAACCGCTTTGAAGATACTGGCCCCAACTTGTTGCGCAACCCCCAGGTGCTGGAGCTGTTTTTGGGGGGCTGAGACAGGAGCTAAGCAGAGCTAGCTAGTTGCAGCTGGCGCAGTTGGGCTGCTTGCTTGAGAAGAGCTTCCACGAAGCTCATCGCTTCCTGGGCGGAGTGGCCGGCAGCCAGTTGGGCCAGTTCTTCCCGGCGCTCCTTTTCTCCTAGAGGATCCACCCGCACGCAAGTTCGCCCTTCTTGCACCACTTTGTGAACCCGCAGGTGGTGATCCGCTAGGGCAGCAATCAAGGGTTGGTGGGTAACGCAGAGAACTTGGTGGCTACGGGCAAGCTGGTGCAGTTTGGCGGCAATGGCCTGTGCTACCTTGCCGGATACGCCGACGTCGATCTCGTCAAAGACCAGAGTAGCCACCGGATCGACGCGGCTGAAGACTGCTTTTAAGGCCAGGAGAAAACGGCTCATCTCGCCGCCGGAGGCAATGTCGGCTAGCGGTTGCAGGGGCTCCCCAGGGTTGGGACTAAACCAAAAGCTCACCTGATCCACCCCTTCGGCAGTGGGAGATCCGGCTTGAATCTGCACCTGGAACTGCACGCCGCTCATCCCCAGGGGTCTGAGTTCCTGCAGCAGGGCTCTCTCCAGTTTCCGGGCTGCCTGCTGCCGCAGTTGGGAGAGCCTCTGGCAGTGGTGCTCCAGCTCCTGGGCTGCTTGGTTCAGCTGCGCCTCTAGTTCCTCCAAGTCGGTGCTCTCGTCCCGCAGGCGGGCTAGCTCCACCTGGACCCGCTCCGCATGAGCCATCACCTCCGCCAAGGTGGGGCCGTATTTGCGGCAGGCCTGGCGCAGTTGAGCTAAGCGCCGTTCAATTTTGCTTAACCGACTGGGATCGGCCTCCAGGGCCTCGCTGTAGCGCAGCAGCTCCCGCCCCGCTTCCTCTACCTGCACGAGGGCGTTGCTAACCATTTCCGCCAAGGGGGCAAGCTCGGGATCCCGTTGAGCCATGCTCCGCAGCAGCCGCTCGGCCTGGGCCAAGAGATCGGCAATGGCTGGCGAGCCGCTGTCATTTTGGTAGAGCAGTTGGTGGGCGGCATGGCTTTGCTGCCGCAACTCCACCCGGTGGACTAGGCGCTCCCGCTCCCGCTCCAGTTTGCTCAGCTCCTCGGGATCCTCCAGGCGCAGGGCAGCCAGCTCTCGGGCTTGCAGCTCTAATAGATCTAGACGCTGCAGGCGCAGTTGTTGAGTCTGCTGCCGGGACTCCATTTCAGCTTTGAGCTGGCTCCAGGTCTGGTAGCAAGCTGCCACCTGGGTCCGTGCCCGCAGCAGCTCTTCGCCGCCAAAGGCATCCAGCCAGCGGCGCTGGGCTTGGGGAGACTGAATTTGAGCCGTTTGCCCTTGGGCAGTGATCTCCAGCAGTTGGGAGCGCAGCCTGAGCATCTGGGCTTTGTTGACCACCACCCCGTTGACTCGCAGGCGGCTGGTGAGCTTGCCGCTACGCACCACCAGTTCGCGGCTGCAGACCAGGCCCTCTTCCAGGGGCTCGATCTGTTCCTGCTCTAGCCAGGCTTCCAGATCGGCATTGGGTTGAAAAATAGCTTCCACTAGGCCCCGCTTGCTGCCACTGCGCAAAGCCCGCGCTGGCCCGCCCAAAGCCGCATCGAGGGCCTCGAGAATAATGGACTTGCCTGCCCCCGTTTCCCCGGTAAGCACGTTGAGCCCTGCCCGAAAGGGGATCTCCAACTGCTCAATCAGGGCGAAGTTTTCAATCCGCAACAGGCGCAGCATACCCCACCTGCCCGACGCGTCGCTAGCAGTGGCTAGGGCAGTTCTGTCTCAGGTTAGCGCAGCTGCTCCTGGAGCGAGGTTAGAAAGGGAGGTGCCCTTAAGTCTCCGGCGTTTCCCCTGGTTTATCGACTTGCTCGGGCGCTGTGTCGAGGGTTTCGGGGGTTGCCGTTACCTCCTGAGCAGGAGGGCTAGGCTCGGCTTCTGGCTCTGGGGCAGCAGGGGGGATCCCGGCTTCAGGTTCAGAAGCAGCAGCGGTGGAGGGAACGGCTTCTTCTTGCTTTTGCCGCTCGTAGCGGCGCCGCTTGAGGGCTTCGTCCACCCAGACATAGACCAAGCTGAGAAGGGAGAGCCCTGCCGTTGCCACTAAAACCCAGAGTAGAGTGTTGTCTATCGCCATTAGGTGCAATCCACCAAACGCTGCTGCCTGTGGAGAAATGCTGCTTCCTGAATCTTACCGTCGAAGCTGCTTTGCCCAATCTTAAAAGACGGGATCCACACTTTTGCCATGCGCTACCTCAAGTTTTATAAACCCTACGGCGTGCTCACCCAGTTTACCGACCCGGCAGGGCGCCTCACCCTCAAGGCCTTCATCCCAGTGCCCAGCGTCTATCCAGTGGGGCGGCTAGATCGCGATAGCGAAGGACTGCTCTTGCTCACCGATGACGGCCAGCTCCACGCCCGCCTGATCGATCCCAAATTTGGCCACAAGCGCACCTACTGGGTGCAGGTGGAAGGGATCCCTACGCCGCAGGCTCTGCAACAGTTGCAAGAGGGAGTGATCATCCAGGGGCGAAAGACCCGACCGGCTGAGGTTAGAGTTCTGGCCGAGGAGCCGGATCTGCCACCGCGGGATCCGCCCATTCGCTTTCGCCGCTCCATCCCCACCACCTGGCTGGAGCTGACGCTGCGGGAAGGTCGCAATCGCCAGGTGCGCCGCATGACTGCTGCGGTCGGGATCCCAACGCTGAGGCTGGTTCGGGTAGGACTGGGCCCCCTTTCCCTAGCGGGGCTGGCTCCTGGCCAGTGGCAAGATCTCAGCGAGGCGGAGTTGGCCCACTTGCGGCAGTGCTGTTTTGGCCAGTCGCGCCGTCCTCGGCTCGGGCGGGAGTTAGGCTTACAGCACTCCCTTTGAGCTAGGGATCCCATCTTGTCGGCGCGGATCCCGTTCTACGGCCATGCGCAGGGCGCGGGCAAAGGCCTTGAAACTGGCCTCGACGATGTGGTGGGCATTGAGACCCGCCACCTGGCGGATGTGCAGGGTAAGCTGGGCGTGGTTGGCCACCGCCTGGTAAAACTCGCGCACCAACTGGGTCTCGTAGCGGCCAATGCGTTCGACAGTCAGCTCCAGACCATAGCTGAGGTGGGGGCGCCCGGAAAAGTCCAGCACTACCTGCACCAAGGCCTCATCCAAAGGCGCCCAAAAATGGCCAAAACGGTAAATGCCGCGCCGATCCTGCAGCGCCTGCGCCAGCGCCTGTCCCAGGGCAATGCCCACGTCCTCATTGGTGTGGTGGTCGTCGATGTGCAGATCCCCCACGGCCTTGATCTGGAGATCAATTAGCCCATGGGTGCTGAGCTGAGCCAGCATGTGGTCCAAGAAGGGGATCCCAGTGTCGATCTCGTACTGCCCTCTGCCATCGAGGTTGAGATGCACTTGAACGTCCGTTTCGTTGGTGCGGCGGTGAACCGAGGCCGTCCTGGGCTGCAGTAGGCGGGGGGAGTCGATGGCTGTCATGGCAAGGGTAGGGGAGCACTAGGAAGTCCCAGCTCTAGGATCGCACAGGTAGGGGTGTCAGAATCAGCGTCTTTGGCAAGGGGGGCAGGCGGGCTCAGGTTGCAGAGGGGGAGAGTGTTCCTTGCAGGATTGGCAGCAAGTTCAACGGGCCCTCAAGCAGTACTGGGGCTACGAGGCGCTACGCCCACCTCAGGAGCAGGTCATCCGCGCCTTGCTGGAGAAGCGGGATGCGCTGGTGGTGTTGCCGACGGGTTTCGGCAAGTCTCTGTGCTTTCAACTGCCGGCTCTGCTGCAGACAGGGCTGACCCTGGTGGTCTCGCCTCTGATTGCCCTGATGGAAGATCAGGTGCAGGATCTCTGGAAGCGCCGTCTGCCGGCGGCCTGTTTGCACAGCGAGCTGGATCCGGCTCTGCGCAAGCGGGTGTTGCGGGCTTTGGAGGAGAACCGGCTGCGTCTACTGTATCTGGGGCCGGAAACCCTCTTCAGCCCGCCAGTCTGGGAGCGGCTGCAGCAGGTGCCCCTCAACGGCCTCATTGTTGACGAGGCGCACACCTTGGTGCACTGGGGGGGATCCTTCCGGCCCGACTACCGCCGTCTGGGGTTGGTCCGCCCTGCCCTGGGCCAGCCTACCTTTCCCATTGCCGCCTTTACCGCCACTGCCGATCCCGAAACCCTCAGCCGCCTGCGCCACATCCTCGACCTGCAGAATCCGGAATGCATTCGCGCTGACCCGCTGCGAACCAACATTTCTCTCAACGTGGCGGTGGCCTGGAGCCCAGCGGATCGCCGTCGGCGCCTGCTGCGCTTTCTGGCGGAAAACCCCGGCTCGGGCCTGGTGTACGTGCGCACGCGACGGGATGGGGAGGAGCTGGCCGAGTGGTTGGGCCGCCACAACCAGAAAACCGCCACCTACCACGGCGGCCTGGAGGCGGGATCCCGCCGTCGGCTGGAGCGGGTCTGGCTGGAGGGCGAGCTGCGCTTTCTGGTCTGCACCAACGCCTTCGGCTTGGGGATCAACAAGCCCGACGTGCGCTGGGTGCTGCACTTTCACCCGCCCCCCAACTTAATGGACTACCTGCAGGAGGTGGGTCGAGGCGGGCGGGATGGCGGCCCTTGCCAGGCCCTGATGTTGGTCTCCGAGCCGACAGGCCTCTTGGATCCCACCGATCGCCAGCGCCAAGCCTATTTCTATTCCCAGCAGGAGCGCTTGCTGGCCCAGGCGCGGCGTTTGCTGCAAACGCTGCCCCCCCAGGGATCCTACGCCGACTTGCCCCCCGGAGAGACGCGGGTGGCCCTGGGCCTGCTGCAGGAGATGGGCTGTCTGCACTGGCCAGATCCCTTTCACTTTCAAGTGCTGCACCGCCGCTGGCAGCCGCCGCCGCGCCAGGATCCCTGGCGGGGGATGGACGACCTCATCCACAGCCGCGGCTGTCGCTGGCAGGTCATCCTGCGGCATTTTGGCTACCCTGAGAACCAGCCTGGTCTGCCCTGCGGCACCTGCGACCGCTGCCGGGCTTCCCAAAGGCGCTGATGGGTGCTTGCCCAGCCTTGTGGCCAGCGATAGGATCCCCTCGCTGAGGCTTTCCTGGAGTGTCCATGGGTGGTTCTGGATCCCCGGTTGCAGCGCTTGAGCAGCCCTTGTCCCTGGCAAAGCAGGTGGCGCAACTGCTAGTGGTGCCGGTCTCGGCCCGCCTGGGATCCCAGGCTCCTCCCCGAGAGGTTCTCAAGCGGCTGATCCAAGAGGTGGGGATTGGAGGCATCTGGATTACCGATGGCCATGTGGCTGAGGCCCTGCTCCTCATTGAGGAGGCGCAGTCTTGGGCGACTCTGCCCCTTCTTGTGGCAGCCGAGGCCAGTCGCGGCCTGGCTCTGCAGGGAGCCACTTCCTTCCCCCACCCCCTGGGCCTGAGCCGCCTGGGCTCTGAGGCCGAGCGCTGGGCGGAACAGTGGGGAAGGATCACGGCGCGGGAGGCGGCGGCCATCGGCATCAACTGGCTGCTTGGCCCGGTGGCTGAGCCCCTGGGGCAGGGTCTAGCAAGACTGGCGCTGGCAGAGGAGCCACAGCTGGCGTTGCAACTGGCGCGGGCCTTTGTGCGCGGCTGCGAGCAAGCGGTTCCGGAGGGGATTCTAACCACCGCCAGAGCCTTCCCCGGCCAGGGCTGGGCAGAGGGGCGGGCCAACCCCCTGCTGTTGCTAAAGCCAACTGCTGACCCCTGGTGTCCTCGCCTAAGCCTCACCTTGGAGGAGCTGCAAGCAGGACCCTGGCTGCCGTTCCGCGGTCTGGTGGACCAGGTAGGAGCCATCTCGGTTGCGCCAGTGGTGCTGCCGGAGTGGGACGAGCGCTGGCCGCTCTCTCTTTTGCCGGGGCGGCTGACCCAGCTGCTGCGCCAAGAGTGGGGGTTTAGCGGTCTCATTGTGGCAGAGGGCCTCGACCAAAACTTCCTAGCCAACCTGGCTGATCCCCCCCTGCTGGCGGTGCGGGCTCTCCAGGCCGGCGCCGACCTCCTTTTGGCCCCTCCCGACCCTTTGGCGGCTGTCGCAGCCATTGTGGAAGCTGTGCAGCGGGGATCCCTAGACCCCCAGGCCATTGCCCAGTCGGTAACGCGGCTGCTGCGGGCCAAGCAGCGGCTTTTTCCCTCCGCCTCGGCCCTACTCAAGCAGGTGTGGCCGCCCCTGGCAGAAACGGACTTTAGCTTGCTGCCTGGCTGGATGGGGGCTCAGGTCAACCGCGGTTTTCCCGACGAGCACCTAAAACCCCTGCTGCTGGGGGATCCCCTCGCCAAGGATTCACCCCTTGCCAAGCTGTTTAGCGCCCGCTCCCACCTTCCTAGGGCTGCCCAATTGGGATCTCTTCTAGCCGAGAGCGACATTGCCCCTTGTCAGGCAGCCATGGCCCGCGGCGGAGTGACCGGCGGTCAGCCTCTGCCTCTCCCCTTGCCGCCTGGCAGTTGGAACTGGATCTGGCAAGATCTCTCCCTGGGCGCTGAGGCAGTGCTCCTAGCCGAGTCCCCTGCCCTAAGCATTCCCGCGAGCTTGGGTCTTCCGCCCCTACTCAGCCATTCCCTTACCCCCTTGAGCTTGCTGGAGGCAGCCCTTAGCAGCGGCGGCCAGTTGATTCTCCAGGCCTTTGTCCACGAGGCTCTGCCCAACTACGTGGTGGATTGGCTAAGGCGGTGGCGGGAGCGGATAGCAGCCGTTGTTACTTATGGAAACTTGGCGGTTTGTCATCGCCTCCAGAGTTACTTTCAATGGGCCAACGCCATCCACAGCCTCAACGCCGATTCCCTTGCTCAATTGGCAGTCATGCAACGCCTGTTTCCCAGCCGACCCCTGCTGGAGAAGGGCAGGCTTCAGCAAGCTGCTGCAGATCATTAAGAGAAAGTAAATGCCGTTACGGATTGTTGGCAGGAAGGGGCTCCTAAGCTATTGTATTGGTGGAAATGTAAAAGATTGAAACGTCTCTCTCAGGGTTGTCGGCTGTGCCTTTCTTTTTCCCCCACCTCGACATTTCCGGTAGCCCTCGCTTGGCTTCTGGCGGGGGAGGAGGGCAAGCCTGCTCTCAGCCCTCCAGGTGGCAGCCCCTGAGCCCATTTTTTGCCCTCCTGCAGGCGATGTGGTCAGTTGACTGGGCGAGGAACCTGGGATTGAGTCTAGCTCTTGTGGGTCTAGCGGTCTTTGGCTGGAGTTGGCTAGCGGCAGCCATGCGGCCGGATCCCTACACCGAGGCTGTTTTAAGTCTAGAAGGACAAGCCAGCAGGGGAGCCTCGCTATTTGCCCTTAACTGTGCGGCTTGCCATGGCGAAGAAGGGGATGGCCGTGTGGGCCCCAGCCTGCGGGGAGTAAGCAGCCGCCGCTCCGACCGGTTTATCATTGACCGAGTAACTAGCGGCAAAACCCCGCCCATGCCCCAGTTTCAGCCCGATCCCCAAGCAATGGCAGACTTGCTTAGCTACCTGAAAACGCTCTGAGGCCGGCTCATGGGCCTGACACAGCAGCTTGCTTGCTATGCTCTCTGGCTGGCCTCCGTTTTTGCTTTTGCGGAATGGCTGCGCTCCCAGCAGGTAGACGGCGAATGGGTGCGCAAAGTTATCCACATTGGCGTAGGCAACATCATCTTGCTGGCCTGGGCCCTCCAGGTGCCCCGCTGGGTGGGAGTGGGGTTCTCCCTGGTGTTTGCGGGCTTGGCGCTGCTCTCCTACCGGGTGGCCATCTTGCCTAGCCTAAACGGCGTTGGGCGGCGCAGCTTCGGTACTTTTTTTTACGCTGTCAGCGTTGGTCTATTGCTCTTCTGGTTTTGGCGGCCCCAGCAACAAGTTTTCGCTGTCATTGGCATTCTGGTGATGACCTGGGCCGATGCCCTGGCAGGGCTGGTGGGCAAAAGTTGGGGCAAACACCTGTATCGACTGGGATCTCTCCAAAAAAGCTGGGAGGGATCCCTGACCATGTGGGTGGTGAGCAGTTTGGTGATGGCACTGCTGCTTGTGGGGTACTTTGGCTTCTCCCCCTTGTTGCTTGCTGTCAGCGTCGGGGTGGGGGGGGTGGCCATGGGCTTGGAGATGTTGTCTTGGTGGGGGCTGGACAATCTGACTGTGCCATTGGGCAGCGCCAGTCTCTGCTTTGCTCTGCTGCAGCTTCTCAACTATTTGTAACGCTTGCTATCAGTTACATGGCCAGACTAAGCCCAGGCCCAGCAGGGGCTGCTCTTCCTGCTGCTGCAAACTAGAGGTGGGACTCGTCGCCGCTCAGCAGCCAGGTAACCGAGACTCCCAGCGCCTTGGCAAAAGCCACCAGTTCTTTGTCGATGACCCGCCGTTTGCCCTTTTCCACCTGGCCAACCTTGACGTAGTCCAAATGCACACCGTACTTGGCCAGGCGACCCGCCAGTTGATCTTGGGTTAGCTGCAACTTCTCTCGTACCCAGCGCACCCGCTCTCCAATCAAGTTGGCCGCAGGGCGGTGCTGGTCCTTTCCAGCTTGGGGGGTCTGATGGCTTCTCCGGCGCCCCATGATAGCCTAAGCTAGCACGATTTTGTCGGAGCAGGTAGCCTAGCTGTCTCCTAGGCATCCTACATCAAGCTCTGGATCGAAAATTGCTCACAGCCGTTTATGTCCAGGATGCTTGACCTATCAATCTCCGTTACTCCCGCCTACAGGGAAGAGAATTCTTAGCAAGAATGACTAGCATGATCGATTTTCGCTTACACAGGAGGAGAAACTTTCCTAGACTAGGGAGTGAAGTTCTCTCCTCAGGTGGCTGTGGTTTTCTCTCGTCCTTTATCCCCTCAGGAGCTCGAGGAGCCCTGGCCGGAGGCTCTGGATTCGGCTGCAGAGGCTGATTTAGAGGCCGGTAGCCGGCGCCTCAATGAAGATGCGGTCGACCACTACTTGAATACGATTGGCCGGGTGCCCCGCATCGATCACGCGGAAGAAATCGAGCTGGCGCGCAAAATTCAGCAGAAGCTGCTCATTGATCAAGCCCGCAAGGAATGGCGGCAGCAGCGGGGGCAGGATCCCAGCGATGAGGAATTGGCGGCAGCCCTGCAGATCCCTGTAGCTACTCTGCGCTCGCGCATCCGCCAGGGAGAGCAAGCTCAGCGCAAGCTCATCAACGCCAACCTGCGTCTGGTGGTCAGTGTGGCCAAGAAGTACCTCAACCGGGGGGTGCCCTTTCTGGACTTAATCCAAGAGGGCAACATGGGCCTCATTCGAGCCACTGAGAAATTCAATGCCGAGCGAGGTTTTCGCTTCAGCACCTACGCCCACTGGTGGATTCGCCAAGGCATTACCCGCTGCATTGCCAACCAAGCCCGAACCATCCGCCTGCCAGTGCACATGGTGGACAAAGTGCGCTTGCTCAAGCGCACCAACCGCGAGCTCATGAAGGCCCGAGGACGGCGGCCTACCGAAGCCGAGCTGGCTGAGGCACTGGGCATCAAGATCAAGAAGTTGCGCCTGATCCAACAGGCTGCCGCTTTGCCTCTGTCGTTGGATGTGCCGGTTGGCCAGGAAGGGGAAAGCCGCCTGGGAGATCTGCTGCCGGATGAACGGCAGGAGCAACCCTTTGAGGAGATCCTGGAGCACTCCCTGCGGCAAGATGTGCGTTCTGCCCTGCAGACCCTGAAGCCCATTGAGAGGCAAGTGTTGGAGTTGCGCTATGGGCTAGACGGGCAAAGGGCAAGAACCCTGCAAGAAGTGGGGGATCACTTTAACTTGACGCGGGAGCGGATTCGGCAGATCGAACGGGATGCCTTGCGCAAGCTACGGGTGGGCCGTTCTTCGCGAACTTTGGTGCAGTACCTTCGCTAGGTTTGGCTCCAGGGGCTACTAAGGACTCGCTACAGAGATAGACCCAGCTTCAGGCCCAGCAGGGCATGGGTAAAGAGCAAGCAAAGAATGAGGCTGCCCAAATAGGCATGGGCTGTGCGCCAGGTCTCACGGTTGCCGCCAAAACCGCTCAGGGACAAAGCACTGTTGGCCGCCAGCAGCAGCAACACCAGGGATCCCGTCCAGAAGTGAGGGCTCCTCAGCAGGGGCTGGCCCTGCATCACAAGAGAAAGAAGGCCGCCGGTGTAGCCCAAGGCAATGAAGGTGGCCATCCAAGGGGCTACTTTGCGGTGATCCAAGAGGGGCTTTTGGGCCGATTCCGATAGGGAGCCCCCGCCTGCCAGGCGCAAGACCCGCCCCCGCCAGCCCGTTAGGCCAACAAAGCTGCCCATGACCACTACCACAATGCCCATCATCAAAGGATGTCCCCATTGCACAACTGGTTGGGGCAGGTTGAAGCCAGCAAAGAACTGGGCTACTGGCTGCAAGGCAGCCGTCAACGACTCGGAAACTGCCGACAGATCGGGCAAGGCCAAGCCCAACATCGGGATCCCTCCACTAGCGCCACAAACCCACAGTCTGTAACAAATCTACAACAAACCTACCCTGGATGACAGCGGCTAGCCAGAGGCTTCAGGGGAACACCTGGCGACGGTAAAATGTCTAGCGGTGAAGGGGCGGCCGAGGGCAGATCCCTGGCTGCAGACGCTAGCGAGCACAACGGAGTTATTCCCATGGCCAAGTTGTTGTTGGGGGATCAGTCCTTTGAGGTGGAGCTACTGACGGATGTGCCCACCAATTGGCCTGGAATTAAAGTCATGTCCAAGGGAGCTAAGCTAGATATCCCCCCAGGAACGGTGGTGAGGGTGGAGTCCGAGGATGACCACATAGCGGGCTCCTACAAGGTGGTCTATCGTTTGGCACCTGCCTATCCCCGCAGCTGGCGACTCCTCCTGGAGCGGGCAAGTGCCGAGATTGCCCAGGCGGCAGCAGCTTCCCCATCCAAGGCTGCCCCAGCTAGCCCTGCCTCAGGCCCCTCGGCGTCCAACCGCGATAAGGTCTTTACCATCAAGGTATCCGGCCTGGTAGGAGGAGGCGTGCGCAAGAGCGTTGTCGAGTACAAAGTGCCCTTCAGCCGGCTCTCCCAAGAAGTTAAGCGGATTACCCAAATGGGAGGCAAAATCGTCAGCATTACGGAGTCCAATTTGTTGAGCAACCTCAGCTAACTTGCCCAGAAGGCAGCTGGGGCGGTGAGCTGTGGCTCTGCTGGATCCCCACCAGCAGATGAGGGTGGTAGGCTAACGCTGGTTTTGCCGGTGAGGAGGAGAACATGACGTCTCGACAGCCGCCGAGGCGCTGGGGTGGCTATCCAGTCCCTAGCGCAAAAAGGGGAAGCCAGCTCCCTCCTTCCTCCTTCCGCCACCGAAGTTTTTCTGCTTCCGTACGGCAACTGCCAACGAAGTTGCGCTTCCGGCTCCTCGGCTTGTTGGCCTTATTAGTCACGGTGCTGGGGTTTGGAGCCGGCGCCCTAGCGGCCTGGGTAACTGCTCATCCCAACTGGGCCAGCCGCCTGCTGGGGCTAGTGCCTGCAGCCGAGATACCTGCTCCCCGCGCCCAAGCCAAGGCGGCCCAACAGCGCCTGACCCTTCCCCAAGAGCCGCAACTGAAGCGGGATCCCTTCGCTCTTCATCCCACAGCCAGCTTCTCTTACGTGCCGGCCATCATGTACCACGACGTGGTAGCTGGCCGCAAACAGGTCTGGTTTGACACCACGGTAGCCGAGCTGCGGCAGCACTTCGAGGCCATTAAGCAGGCGGGGCTGACCCCCATCCACATTGACCAACTGTACAAACACCTGCGGGACGGGGATCCCTTGCCGGAAAAGGCTATTTTGCTGACCTTTGACGACGCTTACCTGGGCCTGTACGAGAACGCCTACCCGCTTCTAAAGGAGTACAACTACCCCGCCACCTACTTTGTGCAAACTGGCTTTGTCGGCGTGCCCACCGGCAAGGATCACTTTACCTGGGATCAGATGCGGGAGATGGACGCCAGTGGGTTGATCGACTTTGCCGCCCACACCGTTAACCATCCTCCCGACCTGCGGGTGCTAGACGACAACCGTCTGCGGCGAGAGGTGTTTGACTGCAAGGTCAAGCTGGAGCAGGAGCTGGGCCACCCCATCTACTACTTTGCCTATCCCGAAGGCAATCGGGACGAGCGAGTGAAGCGGTTTCTTGCCGAGGCGGGCTATCGGATGGCTTTCACCATGGATCCTGGCTTTACAGGCCAGTCTCCCAACTTGCTGGAGGTGCGCCGCTTCAACCAGTTTCGCCTCACCGAAGCCATTATTGGCGCTCGCACCTTCACCCTTGGCCGCAGCCCCGACTACTGGCTGGATGTTACTCAGCCGTTGGCTTTGACTGACGAAGTGATTGACGGGGTGCGGGTACTCACCATCCGCGGCGGACGGCCAGCCACGGTGCACGCAGAACGGCGCTACGAGGTAAGGACCCTAGTCCGGCGCTACCAGGCCGATGCGGGCATTAACGGCAGCTTCTTCTCTATTCCCTGGATTAACTCCGCTAGCAACGTCATGGTGGGGCCGGTGATGGCTGCCAACCACAAGACCTTCATCCCCGGTCGCCCCGAAGATGACAAGGTGCTGCGCGGTCGCCCCCTGGTGCTGCTGGGCAGGGATCGGCTGCGCTTTGTGCCCTTTGATCCCGACACTATGACCCGGCTTGAGAACATCCGACAGTTGATGCCGGAGGTTACGGATCTGTTTGTGGCGGGCCTGTGGCTGGTTAAGGACGGCCATGCCCTCTCCCAGGCGGAGATCGATTCCTTCCGCCTCTCTAGCGCCGCCGAGTTTCGCCCCAGGGCTTTCTTTGGGGTGGACAACCAAGACCAGGTAGTGATCGGAGTTACCAAAACCCACGTCAACGCCGCCATCCTGGCCCGTCTTCTGCCCAAAAGTGGGATCCGCGAGGCGGTGCTGCTGGACTCTGGCTTTAGCACCTCGCTGGTCTACCAAGGGGAGATCCTCGCTACTGGCCATGCCGGCCCCAACCAGCCCAGCCGCCCTGTGCCCCATGCCATTCTGCTCTACGACCTGAACCGCCTATGGGCAAGGGATCCCCATCCAGAAGCCGAGGCTGGCTCTGAGGGAGATCGGCTGGAGGGGCTGGTGCAACTTTTGCCGGCTAGCGACCAAGAGGCAGCCAGGGTCCAACTGAAGAGCATTCTGGCCGGCCAGCGCACTTTGAGGCAGGGGGATCGGGGCCCGGCGGTAGTGGCGGTGCAACTGGGGTTGAGCCACCTGGCTGCTCAGCAGGGACGGCTGGATCTGCTCCCCTCTGGCCCCGATGGCGTGTACGGCCAAGAACTGGCTCAGGCAGTGGCGGAATTGCTGCTAGCCGAACCTGGGCGCAGTGAGGAGGGATCCCCTCTAGCAACCCCTACACCCCTAGGCGCGGGAACTGCCCCTCTGTCTGGAGGCGGGGACGCCATCGACGCCCAACTGCTGAAGCGGCTGCTGGAGCGGGTGGACTTCTCTCCTAGCGCTGTGCTGGTGGATACGCGCCTGGAGCGGCCAACTTGGCCTCTGGAGCGCAAGCCAACCCGGAAACTGCTGCCCAGGGTGGCTCTAGATTGAGCTATGGCTGCAAAGAGTCGGTGAGCGCAGCATTTAACCTCAAGCTGAGGCCAAAGCTAGGCCAGGTTCCCTTGGTTTGCGGGGTGAAGTTTGTCACCCCCTGGGTTCTGACAGCAGCCGGGCTGATTGCGACTGTTGAAAGTGGCCAAGGGGGGTTGGGACCTGGAGGGATATCCTTTCTGAAGCTGGTTTTGCTATCTTGCTTTCAATACTTTTCTGCTGCTTCCTATGGCTTCTTCTGCTTCAGCAGATCTGCCCCGCCCTCTTCTACAAGCAGAGGTTGCTCGTCTAGACAGCCTCCGCTACAACGAACAGGGTTTGATCCCGGCCATCGTGCAGGACTACCTGGATGGGACGGTGCTGATGATGGCCTGGATGAACCGGGAGTCCCTGCAAAAAACTTTGGAAACAGGCCGCACCTGGTTCTGGAGCCGCTCGCGGCAGGCGCTGTGGCCCAAAGGAGAAACTTCTGGCCACGTCCAGTGGGTCAAGCAAATCCGCTACGACTGCGACAGCGACGCGCTGGTCATCTTGGTGGAGCAGGTGGGGGATGCGGCATGCCACACGGGGGCACGGAGCTGCTTCTTCCGCACGCTGCCAGGGGATCCCATTCCGGCAGCCGATACCCTGTCGCAGGTGTTTGCCGTCGTCAAAGCCCGCCAGGCGGATCCCCGGCCCGATTCCTACACCAGCAGCCTGCTGGCCAAGGGAGACAACGCCATCCTGAAAAAACTCGGCGAGGAGACGGCTGAGGTGGTGATGGCGGCAAAGGAGGGGGACAAGACAGCCCTGGCCCGCGAGGTGGCGGATCTCTGGTACCACTGCCTTGTGGCTCTTGCTCACTATCAGGTGGATATTCGGGATGTCTATCGCCAGCTCCAAGCCCGTCGTTCCCCTCAGTGAAGGTGCTCTGTCCAAGGGAGGGGAGCCGCTTTTGGAGGAGATGGATCAGCCCCCAGCCAAGACCCCCTTGGAGTTGCAGGCCGGGCGATGGGGCCAGGTGGATCTGGAAACCGATCGGGAGACGTTGGCTTGTTACCTGCGGGGCCATGGCCAGTGGATCCAGCGCTGCTTCCAGCCGTTGCGAGTGGAGCCCCTCTCTGCTGAAACCTACAGGCTGCAGTTCTTCCGCATGGGCGGCCTAGGATTTGAGCTGGAGCCCAGCTTTGGGATCAAGATTTGGCCGGAGGAAGATTACCTATTTCGGCTCACCTCCATTGAGCTGCCGGGGGATGCTGCCCTGCCCTATCGGGTGGATTGTCAGGCCAGCTTCCGGCTGGAGGAGCTGCCGGGATCCCCTGCCACCACCCGTGTCCACTGGGATCTCCATCTGGATGTGCGCCTGCATTTGCCCAAGTTTTTGCACGTTCTGCCGCGCAAGTTGGTTCAGGGAGTGGGCAGCCAAGTGGTGCAGCAGGTTACCCGCAGCCTCAGCAATCGCTTTACTCACAATGTCTGCAGCGATTTCTACCGCTCCGTTGGTCGTCCCCATCACCCCTATCGCTTGGTTACGGTGGAGGATAGGGCGTGATGCCGTTGCGGGCAGGCTGCTCGGCCTTTCCCGCCAGCCGGTGTAAACGTCGTGCTGTCCTCAAAAACACGACCTTGATGGGGGGTGCGGAGGAACCAGCAGACGCGGAAATCCTCCGCTAGTTGTGCCCTGGAAGAGACAGCCGCTGCCAAAACTCAATCCTGTTCCCGCCGAACCTCGCTTGGGTCTCCCCGCGCTGCGCAAGAGGTGGGCAGACCTCGGTAACGGGAGAATAGCGCCCTTCAGGGGTGGGTGGTGGCATCCACCTCGGCGCACTGGTGTAGCCTACAGGGAGCAAGTAAAGAATCCCACCTCCAGGGTTGGGGAGAATGCCAACCCCTTGCTGGGGCACGTGCCTACAATTCAACCCCTGCCAGAGCTTCTTCCGGCCCCACCAGAGCAATGGCTGCGTTAACTAGGTAGGTTTTTGCAGCCTGCTGGAGCTGGGCAGGTGTGAGCTGCCTCACCCTCTGCAAATACTGCTGGTCGAACTCCATGCCCAGGCCCAGAATCTCGTACCAGCCGGCTAGTTGCGCCACCTGGGCGTTGGTCTGTTTGCTGAGGGCATGTTGGCCCAACAGCTTGCGCTGGGCCATCTCCACTTCCTCATCGCTAAGGAGGGTTTTGTGTAGGCGATGGATCTCCGCCTGCAGGCGCTCCAGGGCCACTGGAGTGTTCTCCGCTGCCGTGCCCAGGTAGGCCACAAAAGGGGCAGGATCCCGGCGGGTGGCAAAGAAGGCCGAGACCTCATAGGCCAGGCCACTGCGCTCCCGCAGCTCCACAAACAGGCGGCTGGACAGGCCGCTGCCTAGGTAAGTGGCCAGCAGCTTCAGGGCCGGGTAATCCGCAGAAGCAGCGGGGGATCCGCGAAAGCCAAGCACAATCGTTGTCTGCTGGGTGGGTTGGAATAGCTTTCGCAGTTGCGGCTTCTCCAAAGGGGGCAGCGACAGGTCTAGTTCAGGATCAGGCGGGCTGGCGCTCACCCAATCTCCCAGGACAGCTTCCACTTGGGCCGCCATCGTCTCCGGCAGCTCTGGACCGATTACCGCCATCACCATTCCCTCCGGGCGGCAGTAGGTGGCGTGGTAGACCAGCAAGTCCTCCCGGGTCAGGGATCCCACCGTCTCCAGCCATCCCAGCTCGGGAAGGGCATAGGGGTGATCCCCATAGAGGGTCTGCTGAACCTGGTTGAAGGCAAGGCTGAAGGGTCGCTCCTGTTGGGCGCGAATGGTCTGCAACAGCAGCTCCCGCTCGCGCTCTACCTCCGCTTCCGGAAAGCTGGGCTCCCGGAGGATTTCCGCAAGCAACCTCAGCAGCTCGGGGAAATCAGCCGCCACACACTGTAGCGCGACCTCGAGACAGTCGGCAGAGCTTTCCACCCCAAGCCCAGCCCCTAGGGATTCCACCCAGGCAGCAATGGCCTGGGAGTCGCGCTGCTGGGTGCCCTTGGTGAGGACAGCCGCCAGCAAGTGGCTCAAGCCTGCCTGCTGCGGTCGCTCCACCCGGCTGCCGCCGCGAAGAAAACAGTGAGCAGCCAGGATTTCCGTTGCCGGATTCTGGCCCAACAGCAGCGTGATGCCGTTGCTCAGGCGAAGGCGCTGTAAACGGCCACGTTGCATGGCAAAGAGAGGGAAGCTCCTAGGGGCAAGGGATCTACCTACCGGCAGGCCAGTTGCAGCTCCGAAGCCGCAGCAGCGCCAGAGGCAGCCGGCTTGAGCAAGACCACCACGTAAGCCTCTGGAGAGAGGTACTGCTGAGCTAGCTCACGGACTTGGGCTGGGGTAAACGCTTGCAACAGCTCCAGGTACTCCTGCAGGCGCTGCACCCCAACCAGGGTCTCGTAGTAGCCGTAGATGCTTGCCAGTTGGCTAGGCGACTCGGCAGAGAAGAGGAGTTCGTGGGTCAGCAGGCGCCGCGCTCGATCTAGCTCAGCCTGACCGATACCCTCCTGCTGCAGCTTCTCAATCTCGCGCAAGATTGTTGCCTCCACCCGCTCCAGGTTTTCCACTTCCAGGCGAGCACTAATGCAAAAAAGCCCCCCCTCTTTCAGCACCAGTGAAGAACAGCCCACCCTCCTCACCCAGCCGCGCTGCTCTCGCAACAGATGCACCAGCCGCGAAGTACGGCCTCCCCCCAGTACCGCGGCCAACAGCTCCAGGCCGCAAACCTGCTCCCAGGCCTCGAGGCTGACGGTGGGCCAGGCCAATTTTAGACGAGCCTGCTCCAGGCGGGTATGGGTGCTCTCGCGGCGCAGGATCCCTTGGGGACGAGGCTGAGGCGGGATTGGGGGCCTTGTCCAGGCAGAGCCGCTGGCAGGATCCCCAAACTCTCTTTCCACGAGCGCCAGCACCTGGTCCGGATCAATGCCTCCCGTCACCACCACCGTCATGTACTCGGGTCGGTACCAGCCGCGGTGGTAGGCGCGTAGCAGCTCTGGGGTCAACCCCATCAGGCTTTCTGGCGTGCCCAGCACGGGTTGCCCATAGGGGTGCTCCACCCCAAAGGCAGTTTCCAGGAGAAGCTGATAGGCCGTGTGCCCTAGGTTGTCGGCAGCGCGGCGAATCTCCTCCAAAACCACCTGGCGCTCCCGCTCCATCTCCTCCGGAGGGATCCTGGCCCGCAACACTGCCTCCGCCAGATAGGGCAAGGTATCCGGCAGGTCGGTGGCAGCTACGGTGATGTAGTAGTGGGTGTAATCCTGGCCAGTGGCAGCGTTGGTGCTCCCTCCCCGCCCTTCAATAACCCGATCCAGCTCCCCGGGGGCCAGCCGCTCGCTGCCCTTAAAGACCATGTGCTCCAGAAAGTGGGATATGCCCAGCCACTGCGGCGGCTCGTTGCGCCCGCCTGTTTGGACCCAGACGTCCACCGTGGCCGAATCGGCAATGGGAAGGGGGTGAAGAATGACGCTTAGCCCGTTGTTTAGGCGATGGGTGTAAGCAGGAAGAAGACGCGGTGCGCGGCTCAAGGTCAAAGTGCTTAATCAGCAGAGAACAATCTTAATCTTACCCGCACAACCGCCGCTGAGAGCCTTCAGGGAGCAATTGGGTTCATCTTTCTAGTTTTGGGAAGGGGTATCCGTTGATCCTGGCCGCAACAAGCTGGGGGATCCCTCGCCAACTAGGCTCTCTTCTACCTGAAAGCCAGGCGGCCATTCTTCACTTTCACGCACCCGCTGCACCACTTCCTTAGGCAGGGTCACTCCCAGCTCCCGCGCGGCTACGGCCACCACGTCTCCCCGATCAATCAGGCCGGCAATGGCGCCGCTGGGGGTGAAGACCAAGACTCGGCGCGACTCCGCCTGGCCCATCATCTGGATGACCTGGACAATGGGAGTTTCCTCCCGCACCCCTTGAAGTTGCTCCATTGGCTTGAGAATGGCTTTGAGGGTGAGGTGATCCCACTGGCTGCGCTCGATGTCGTTGAGCAGTTCCGGCCTAACCAGGCCCCGGTAGCGACCGTCCTCCTCGGCAAAGTACACTTCCTGAACGCCTCTTGCGGTCTCTGGCTGGAGGGAGGCAGGGATCAGGTAGCGATCGACAAACTCCCGCAGGCTCATGCCCGCATCCACCACGCGAAAGCGGCGGCTCATGACATCTGCGGCCTTCAGGCGAGCCAACACCCGCTGCAGCTGCGCATACTGCTCGTAGCGACGGGCGCTATTTAAAATAAACAAGCCAATTAGCCCCGTCCAAAGGCCATTGAGGCTCCCCAAAAATACCACTACTAGACCCAGGCCCACCAAGCCCCAGCCCACTCCCTGGCCAGCTCGAGCTGCCCACAGCATGCCCTTTTGCCGATCCCCTGTCCAACCCCAGATGGCTGCTTTAAGCATCTGCCCCCCATCCAGGGGCAGCCCTGGCAGCAGGTTAAACAGGGCAATCACTAGGTTGATGGCAGCCAAGCTGGCAAGCATTGAGGTCAGCGGCGACCCTGGCCCAACCCAAGTTCCAGCCACGCTGAAGAGGACAAACAAGCCCAAACTGAGAAGGGGCCCTGCCAAAGCCACCCAAAAAGCGCCCAGGGGGCGAGGCACTTCTCGCTCAATGGCCGCCATGCCGCCAAAGATGAACAGGGTGATGGAGCTCACCCGTACTCCATAGGCGCGGGCGACTAGGCTGTGGGCCAACTCATGGGCCAATAGCGAAAGAAAAAGCCCCACCGCTGGCACCACCCCGTAGGAGAGCACCAGCAGCAGAGCCGCTGGAAACCAGGTGTAGTCGAGGAACAAGGGGATCCCCCACAAATTCCCGATGCGCAGGCGACTGGTCATGGCCTTAACTCCTACACAGCTCTTGCCCAGGAGGGCTTTTAGGACAGCAGGCAACCTTTCTCCTGGGGATCCCTTTCTTTCCACTCTAGCCCTTTCCGGGGCTTCGCAGCGAATCCTTGTGGTACCCTGGGTAGCTGTCCAGCAAACCAGGCAACCCTGCTAGAGCGGCCGGGTTAGCCACAGTGACCCTATTTTTTTGTCCCTCTTTCTGGGGGACGACGGAAACAGCTATGGTATCGACTTCCTCCTACGAGCAGAGCAAAGCGGTACCCTCGCCCCAGGAACAAGCGCCAGGTTTTGTAGACGAGTTCCCCGCGACAGCCCCAACGGCTGCCCCAGTGTTCTACCGCACCTATAGTCGGCGCCGCCCCGATGGCAGCCGCGAGACTTGGAGTGACGTCTGCGATCGCACCCTGGCCGATATTGCCCGCCTAGGGCGCCTTACTCCCCAGGAGCGGGAGCTGTTGGAACGTCTGCAGCGGCAGTTGAAAGCGTTGATCTCAGGTCGGGCCCTGTGGGTGATGGGCACCGAGTGGATCCAGAAGCCGGAAAACTACTCCGGCGCCTACAACTGCACTAGCCTCACCGTGGTGGACTGGCGCTCCTTTGGCCTGATGATGGATCTGGCCATGATGGGCTGTGGCACGGGAGCGGTGCTGGAGCCTCAGTTCATCAGCCAGTTGCCCCCCATCCTCAACCGCCTAGAGGTGCAGGTAGTAGGATCCATTGGTGCCACCCCCCCCGAAGCGCGGCAGGAACACACCCGCATCCAGCGCCAGGGCTCTCACGTGCACATCCAGGTGGGCGATAGCCGCCGCGGCTGGGTGGAGTCTTACCAAGCTCTCTTGGAGCTGGCGGCGGATCCCAGTTTTGGGGGTCAGGTGGAGGTGACGGTGGATCTCAGCCATGTGCGCCCCGCTGGGGAGCGGCTAAAAGGGTTTGGGGGCGTGGCCAACCCCATCAAGCTGCCTGGCTTGTACCAGCGCTGTGCCGCCATCCTCAACAAAGCCGTGGGCAGGCAACTGAACTCGGTGGAGTGCTGCCTGCTCATTGACGAGGCGGCCGCAACGGTGGTGGCGGGGAATATCCGCCGTAGTGCAGGTATGCGCCAGTTTGCCGCTGACGACGAGCTGGGATCTAGCGCCAAAGACAATCTCTGGCAGCAGGACGAGCAGGGCAACTGGAGAATTGACCCTGATCGAGATGCCCTGCGCATGGCCAACCACACCCGGGTATTTCACCGCAAGCCAACGCGGGAAGAGTGCATTGCTGCCGTGCGCAAGCAGTTTTACTCCGGCGAGGGGGCTATCCAGTGGGCTGGGGAAGCCGTAGCGCGGGCCAACGCCGACCTAATCAACACCCCCGAGCTGAAGCGGGAGTTCCTCAACGTCTATGCCTCGGAGGGACCCGAGGGAGCTAGGCGCTGGATAGAGGAGCGGCAGGCAGCTAGTAGCTCTCCGTCTGTCCAACCGCCAACGTGGCATAGGGTGCAACGGTATGGGCTGAACCCCTGCGTTACCGCAGACACTTGGATCCACACGGGCGACGGCCCGCGCCAGGTGAAAGACCTTATTGGCAAGCAGCACAGTACCTACGTCAACGGCGAGCTATTCAGCACGACCCCAGAGGGGTTTTTCTACTCCGGCACCAAGCCCGTGCTCAAGCTGGTGACCCAGGAGGGATTTTCTCTTCGGCTGACGGGCAACCATCGTGTTCTCAAAGTCATTGCCCAGACTCCAAAGGCGCAATACACGGAATGGGTGCCGGCAGAAGAGCTCCGCCCGGGCGACTGCATTCTGCTGCACAACCATCGCGACCTAACCCCCTGGGATGGTGAGGGGACCTGGGAGGAAGGCTGGCTCTTGGGGAATTTGCTAGGCGACGGCAGCCTTGCCACAACCCAGTGGAATGACACGGCTGTACTGCGCTATTGGCAGGATACGCAGCAGGAGATGAGCCTACACGCGGCTCGGTTGCTGCAGGCTGCGGTAGGGTACGAACCTCGCCGGCCAGAGACCTGTTATCACCCCAAGCTGAAGTGCCGGGTTATCCATTCCACCGGCTTGGCGAGACTGGCGGCTAAGTTCGGCATGGCTCCAGGACAGAAGAAAATGACTGCGGCACTGGAAGCCACAAGCTTTGATTTCCACCGCGGCTTCTTGTGCGGCCTGTTTGATGCGGATGGCAGTGTGCAGGGCGGTCAAGAGAAGGGAGTTAGTGTGCGGCTTTCCCAAAGCAACCTGGACACCCTCAAAGCTGTGCAGCGCATGCTGGCGCGTCTAGGGATTGTCTCGGTCATCTACGAGGATCGCCGTCCCGCTGGGTATCGTCTGCTGCCTGATAGCAAGCGCCAGCCAGCCCCCTACGCCTGCAAGGTGCAGCACGAGCTGGTCATTAGCGGGGACAACCTGCACCAGTTTCAGGCAGTGGTGGGCTTTCGAGAACCGCGCAAAGCTCAGAAGCTAGGTGAACTGCTCGGCAGCGACCAGCGCCGGCTCAACCGGGAGCGGTTTACGGTTACAGTTGCAGCCCTGGAGCCTGAGGGCGTGGAACCGGTCTATGACTGCACCGTGCCCGGCCCAAGCTGCTTTGATGCCAATGGGTTGGTTGTCCACAACTGCGGTGAGATCATCGGATGCGACTTCCACTGCAATCTGGCCGAGATCCACCTCAACCGGCTAGATCCCCACAACCGCCAGGAGCAAGAGGAGGCCTTTACGGCAGGGGCCCTGTCGGCTGCGGCGCTGTTGCACCACCGCTTTGTTGAGCCCCGCTTCCAGCGCTCAAGGGAATGGGATCCCATTGTCGGCGTCTCGTTTACTGGTCTATTTGACTTTTGCGTCAAAGCCTTTGGGGTGGACTGGCTGCGCTGGTGGCAGGAAGGGAGGCCCGATACGCCTCTGGGGCGGGAGTTTAAGCAGCAGGAGCGGGAATACCTCAGCTTTTGGAAGGAGGTCGTTCACCGCGTGGTTTGGGACTACTGCGACCGTCACGGGTTGCGCCGCCCCAACCGCTGCACCACCGTTCAACCTGCCGGCACCAAGTCGCTCCTGACCAACGCCTCTCCCGGCTGGCACCCGCCCAAGGCTCAGCGCTACATTCGCCGCATCACCTTTGCCAAAAACGACCCCGTGGCCCTGGCCTGTCTGGACTACGGCTACTCGGTGGTGCCCGCCCAGTCGGACAAGGATGAGCACGGCAACCTGCTCAACGACCCCTTTGATCCCCGCTGCACCGAGTGGTTGGTAGAGCTGCCGGTGGAGGTGGAGTGGGCCAATTTGCCGGGCGCCGAGGAGATTGAGGTTGAGCGCTTCTCTGCCCTGGCTCAGTTTGACTTCTACATGCAGGTGCAAAAGTACTACACCACCCACAACACCTCCGCCACCATCGAGCTGCGCGAGGACGAGATCGAAGCGCTGGGATCCCGCATTTACGAGGCCATCCGCGACGACGAGGGCTACATCAGCGCAGCACTGCTGGCCCGCTTCGACGCTCCCTTCCCCCGCTTGCCCTTCGAGAAAATCGACAAGGCCACCTACGAGCGGCTGATGGCCGAGGTCAAGCAAAGACGAAAGACTGACAACTTTTACGAGGCGCTGGCGCGCTATGACCGCAACCTCGCCCTAATAGCAGAGGGGCCAGCAGGGTGTGATGCCCTCGGCTGTCTGATGCCGGAGGCTAGCCCGCAGGGCGAGAACCCGTCCCGCTAGCAGAGGGGGGATCCCGCCTCGGGCTCTGGCTACACTGTTCTTGGCCGGCATATCCGAGCACTGCGCGCCTTGGCAGCCCCCTCGGCAAGCTAGGGGCAGGGGGGGTTGGCATAGGCCGGTTTTCCCTGCTCGAGCGCTTGGTGGCTGGAGGATCTGATGCAGACAGGAGCGCAGCTCCCGAGGAAAGCCTGGACGGTGGAAATCTGGCGCAGGCTAAGGGGGCTGGTGCTGGCGCTGGTGGTGCTGCTGGGGATCGCCTGTTCTAGCCTCAAGGGCTCTGGGACTTCCCCTCCTGGATTGATCCCTCCTCCGCCTGAGCCGGGCAGCCGGTCGATTCCTCTAGCGGTGCGCACTCTGGGCACCAGCCGCTTTAAGTTGCTGGGCTTGACAGTGGGTGTGGCTGGGAGCGAGGCTGAAGTGCTTCTGGATACCGGCTCAGCAGGGCTGCGTATTCTGTCGTCGGTGGCAGGGCGCTTTGGCTTAGAGCGGACGGGGATCCCTTCCACGGTAACCTTCGCCGATGGCACGCAATTTATCGGTGTGCTGGCTCGCGCTCCCTTCAGCTTGGGTGGGATCCAGAGTCGAGAGCCAGTCACAGTTCAGTTGATTGACCAAATTACCTGTGTGGAGCCGCTGGTGGCCAGCTGTTCCGACAGGCTGTTTGGACCAGGGCGGCCCTTTGCCGGGATCCTGGGCACCTCTTTGGACGAGCGCAGCCCTAATCGCGACCTGTTTAGCCCCCTCACTCGCCTGCCGGGCAATTTTCGCTCGGGGTACATCATCCAAACCGGCGGCTTTGAGTCTGCTCAGGGCCTTTTCACCGTCGGCCTGACCGAGGCCAACACCGCTGGCTTCAGTTTTCGGCAACTGCCCCAGGTGGGAAGTTTTCCCGATGGCACGCCCATCTGGCGGGATGAAGCCCTGCAAGTGGCCTACAGCATCAGCAACACTTCTATTCAAAATGTCCCTAGCCCCACCGTATTTGACAGCGGCGCTTCCGACATCTTCCTCAACGTTCGACTGTTGGGATCCGCTCCTTTTCCCACCGCTACCCTACCCCCAGGCTCGGAGTGGCGAGCTGTGCTGGGAGGAGCCTTTGACTATCGCATTCGCGTTGGCTTTCCGGTAACGCCCAGCCGGGATCGGATCTTTGTCAACGGCAACCAGAGCGTGCAACTGTTGGGCATGCCCTTGTTTTTCAACGCCGACGTTGCTTTCGATAGTGAACGTGGTCGGATTGGCTTTCGCCTGCGTTGAGACCAAGTTTTGAGTTGAACTGGGGAGGAAACCAATGCTTGCTCAGGACGGGATCCCTGCGCGCAGAAGGGCACGTCGCTGGTCCTGGATCTGGGTTCTGCTCCTAGTGTGTTGGCTGGGGTTGGGCGGGCCGGCCTGGCCAATTGGTTTGGGAGATCCCTTGCCGGAGTGGGCTCAGTCTATGCAAGTGGGGCGGCAGCGGCTACGCGGCGTGGAGCAGTACCAGGGTCAGGAGCAGATCCGCGCCTACGGCAACCAGGCAGGGCGGGTGTTTTGGATTCAAATCGAAAGCAGCGCCGACCTGCCGCCGGACTACCGGGAGTACTTGGGCGAATACCAACAATTTCCAGTAGAAGTTGTAGCCGTGGTGCCGTTGCGGGCTCGACGGCTGCGCTTCCGTCAGGGGAATCGCAGTGCTGAGTGGCAGGTGGTAGGCATGAGCGGCCACTTTGAGGCTGAGGCGCTTAGCCACGACCTGGCTCCGCCCGAGTTGTTTCAGCTCTAACCTAGGGGGATCCCCAAGGCGCGATCGGGAAAATTAGGGCTTATTCTAGAGAGAAGCTTGAACTCAGAGTTTGCCAATGAGACTGCTTCAGCAGGAAGTCCCAGTTATCCTCAATCGCTTTCTTGTTAAGGAGCTAACTCAGGAAGACCTCACCTTTTATGAGTACAACTGTAGGCCAAACCCCCTCCCAGAGCCAGAGGATGTGCGGAAAACTTTTTCCAAAATCTCCAGGATCTGTAATCAGCTAGAAGTGCTAGCTGTTCGTCTGGGAAATCGAATTATAACTCAGGAAAAAGTTCCAACCAGTAAGCTCAGGACAGAGGGTTGGGAGTTAGAAGAGCTAGAGCCTAGGGTTTTAACCTGTACCGATGTCCAAGAAAGAAGCGCTCTCGAAAGCTTTGAGCGCAAGAGGATAGAGTCCCGCCTTAAGTCTCTGTTCAAAAAAACTGAAGTTGAATCAACAGGGGGAGGCTTGCTCTGGTGGATTACTAGTCAGGAAGGGGTAGAACTTTTCGGGGATGGCTGGGAAATCCACAGAGGAAGAATGATAGATGTTGCTGTTGAAACAGACGGAAAGCTTTATTTAGAAGTCGATATTCATTACCGTCTCTACACACCGTGGACTTTGCATGAATGGCTGGAAAACTATCCAGATGTTCCAATCAAGTTGGTTCGGAACACATACGATAAACACCGGACTTGGAAATATCTGCGTATTCTTTCCAACCAGTCGCCGCGGGAGGTTCAGCTGGCAGGGCTGAACATTAGTCTGGCGGAGTTTCATTTGCGAAAATACAATGCTCCTCTAGAAGAGGTGGAAAGCTCTTGGGTAGTCGAGGTAGCTTCAAGGGAAGGGCGTTTTCCCCATCTTTCTCGAAGACTATCGCCTGTCCTAACCTTGGAAATACTAGCCAGTCTAGAGTGCAACAGTAGCCTCGCTAAAAAGGTTAGCACCGCTGTTACCGAGCGTATTAGAAAAAGTTTACAAGAACGACTGCAAGAGTCTAAAAAGACAGCAAAGACTATTATAGAGAGAGTCTACAACCTTACCAGAAGGGAAATTGAACCACTGAAGACTAAGGGCTACATCTTGCCCAAGCCAAAGCTATTGGGATCGGGTCACAGGCAAGTCCAAAATCCCGCCCGGGTTAGGTACCAGGGATGTGCGAAGGTAGGCGAGACTAAGTTTGGATGTCTAAACCTCTACGACGACAAGCAAGAGTATCCTAGCGAAGTGCGCAAGTGCTTGCTTGAGGTAGCCCAAAAAAGCGGAGTAAAAGTCGACGTAGACTTCTATGCTACTCGGCAGGACTACCCTGAGAACGAGCTCGCCCGAAAAAGATTCTGGCAAAGCTGGGCTGAGCAAGGGATCAAAACCGTTTTGGTCGTTATGCCGTGGCCACCCAATGAGCACAAGCAAAAGATCCGTGTGGAGGCTCTCGAAGCGGGGATAGCAACTCAGTTTATGATCCCTGGCGCTGATTCCTACAAAGCCCTAAACGTCGTCCTAGGCCTTCTGTGCAAGGCAGCATGGCAGCCCGTACTCCTGGAACCCCTCGACTATCCTGAACGCCCTGAGCTGATCATCGGCTTCGATGTGGGAACCGATCGACAGCTGTACTACGGAGCCTCTGCCTTCGCTGTTCTTGCTGATGGGCAGAGCTTAGGTTGGGAGCTCCCTGCTGTGCAAAGAGGAGAAACCTTCTCTGGTGATGCAATTTATCAGACTGTGTCCAAACTTGTCAATAAGTTTCATAACAAGCTCAGTCGATATCCCACCAAGGTTCTCTTAATGAGGGATGGTTTAGTGCAAGAAGGTGAATTTGGAAAGACAATTAAGGAGTTAGAAAAAGAAAAGATTGCTGTGGATGTTGTCGGAATACGCAAAAGCGGTACAGGAAGGATGGGGATAGAGGAAGAAGGTAAGTACAAAGATGCCAAAATAGGTACTGTTGTTTTCGACTACTCGCGAAAGTCGTTTACTCTGGTCACAAGCCAGCCCATTAGCAGGGAAGGCACGGGCTCCATTGGTAGCGCAAGACCCCTGCGAGTTGTCCACGAATATGGCAGTACGCCTTTGGAGATCTTGGCCCTGCAGACTTACCACCTTTCCCAGCTTCATCCTGCCAGTGGATTCCAAGCCTGTAGGCTTCCCTGGGTACTTCATTTTGCTGACAAGAGCGGCAAGGAGTTCCAGAACCTCGGCAGCAACATCTTCAGTGTCCTGCAAAACATAGATCGCCAGAAATTGATTGCCGTCTAGCAGGGTAGGGGGTTCTTCCCTGTGGGCCCTGCTAGGATGGGGAAGGGTTTGAGATGCCAACTATGTTTACTCACAACGAGGTTTGGAAGACCTTTCTGAGCAACCCTGTTGTCTTCTGCGGGGGCTTTCTCAGCGGCCTGCTGCGTTTGGATGTAAGGCAGGATCCGCTACGCAGTTGGCTAGAGTCGCAGGGCTTGAGGGTGGAGGATCCGCCTGCCTCCACGCAAGGCCCCCAGTCTATTGCCATTGAGTAGGCATGGAGACAGGAGAGAGCCTCCCCATTCAGCAAAGTAGGCCAAGGTGAGCTGATGTCCCCCGGACAATCTGTAAGAAGGTGGCGACGGCAGGGATCCCTCTATGGCTATCTGGGCGGGGTTGTGCTTTTGCTTGCGGGGCTAGTTGGCTTACCCTCAGCAGATTTGGCTTTGGCCCAAGCGGAGCTCATTTCCTCGAGAGGCTCTGACCAGGATCCCCAGCTTTGGCTGGAGCGCTACAACGCTGCTTTGAAGCAACTGCCCCCTTTGCCCAACTTGCAGTACCGCCAGCAGGTGCGGGTCGAGGGATCCCAAACCTTTACAGCCACCCTGGATGTGCTCCGCCGCCGCGACGGCAGTTGGCAGGCTTGGGTAGCCGAAGGGGATCGCGTCCGCCTGTTGGATTCGCGGCAACTGGAAGCGGTGAACCAATCGGACTTACTCAGGCTGTATTCGGTGTACGTGAGCCGGCCCGAAGCGCTCCTGCCCTCGGTGAACTTTCACTTAGAGGCTGATCCCACCCGCTACCGCGTCTTCTCCTCAGAACGGGCGGATCTGGCGGGATCCCCTGTCCAGCACTTGCGCCTGGAACCCCTTCAAAAAGGCCAGGTGCGGGAGCTATGGCTAGATCCGGAGTCGGGGCTGCCGCGGCAGGTGCTCTTGTTTTTGTCAGGGGTGTGGGGACAGGCCTACGTCCTCATGGGGTTTACGGCAGTGCCCGCGCCCGAGGGAGGCCTTCGCTATTGGCTGCCGGAGAGCACCCGCATCAACCTGAGCTATGGGTTTTGGACGCTGGAGGGCCTGACCCGCCGCGTGTTCAGGGGATCCCTTGCCATCCGGCACGACTACCAGGACTATCGCATCTTGCCGGAAGGAGTGCAGTTGCGCTTTTTGCCCTCGCAGCCGCCGCTGGATGCGCCGCCAGTGGTGGCCGGCCTGCCGGAAAGCGCGCCCCAACTGGAGCTGGGGGATGTGCAGGTCTTGGGGGTGGATGAGCAGGGGAACCAGCAGTTTAGAATTGGCCTGGGCAGACGCACTGCTGCAGAGACCCCCTTGGAAGACCGCATCGCCGCCTTTAACCTCACCCGACCGGCCAGCCGCAATGCCCTCACCCAGATCGATACCGTGGCCTTTTTGTCTTTGGGGAGCAGTCAGTTGCCCATCTATCTCTTTCAATTCGACACGGGTCGTCCTCTCTATCCCCTGCAAGGGGTGGGGCAGCCGCGGGTGGATCCCAATGAGGTCTTCGATCCCAGGCCGCCGGCCATCAAGCTCTTTGGAGATTAGGTGGGGAAACCCCAGGGAGCGCTGTTGGGAGGGGCTAGAATAGCCCTGGGATCCGGAGGAGAAGCAAGGCGTGATCAAACCCTACTCTGCCCATTTGTTGACCCCCGACTTTCGCCTCAGTCTGGCAGTGTTGGTTTTGGCAGTGCCGCTGTTTTGGCTTTCGCTTTGGGCAGGGCTGGCCATGGGATTGTTTGGCCTGTTTTTGCTGGTGCAGACTTGTCTTATCGGGCTGGCCTTTACCCGCACAGCCCTGCAAGTCTACAGCGGCTCCCGGCGCATCCGCGAGTTCCCCTACAGCGAGTGGCAGGATTGGCAGATTTTCTGGCGGCCTGTACCCATTCTCTTTTTCTTCCGGGAAAACCGAGGCATCCACTTTCTGCCAATGCTCTTTAACCCAGTTGAGCTGCGACTTTGCCTAGAGGAGCACGTGGGACATCTGCACGCCCAGAGATCCCCTTTTCGCGGCGTGGGCCGATGAGCAGTTCGGAGGGCTGGGTTTGGCAAGAGCAAGGGGGGTGGCGTTGGCTGCAGTGTCAGCTCTTGGCAGACTGGCCGCATGCTTTTGGGTGCCGGCGCAGCTCCTTCTATCAACCGGCTGAACTGGCTGAGCAGCTGCGGCTGACCCCCGAACGGGCAGCTTGGGGCCACCAGGTCCACGGCTGTCAGTGGATGTGGGCCGATGCCCTCACCACGATCCCGGCAGGGAAAGCAGAAAGCAGGGTTCAGCGTCCTGCAGTCGATGCCGTAATTGCCCGCTGCCCAGAAGACTCTGCCTGGGTTGGTACTGCTGACTGTGTGCCGATTCTGGTTGCCAGTCGCCGGTGGGTGGCAGCAGTTCACGCTGGCTGGAGGGGGACGGCTGCCAGCATCTTGCCCAAGGTGCTCCAGGTCTTTCTCCGGGGGGGGATCCCTGCCGAGGAAATCCGCATTGCCCTGGGGCCAGCTATTTCCGGGCCAGCTTACCAAGTTTCCCAAGCAGTGGCTGACAAGGTGCTGCAGGCGCTGCCGGCAGGCGTGGATCCGCAGCTTGCCCTCTGGCCTGATCCCATCCCTGGCAAGGTTCGCCTGGATCTGCGCTGGGTCAACTCTGCCCAGGCCCAAGCGCAAGGGATCCCGCCTGAGCACATTGCCATCAGTCCCCACTGCACCTTTGGCCAGCCCCAGGATTTCTTTTCCTATCGCCGCGAGGGATCCCTGGAGGATGAAGAGGGCCGCCGTTGCGTGCAGTGGTCGGGGATTGGGCTGCCCAAAGCGGCCTTGGACAAGCCGCCAGCTGCCCAAGAGAGCTGCTATGATTGAACAGCCCTCCGCTGCCCAGTCCCAAGATGCGCCGTGCTGCCCTTGGGGGATTATCGTGGATAGCTTTGTCCCTCTTGCTTGTTGGTGGCCAAGCCGCGGCCCAGACCTCTGTGACAGGCTTCAACCGCGACAGCGTACGGCAACTAAACCTTGAGAAGAATTCAAGTCGCGAGCCCAGCATTCCCTCGGCGCAGAGGCGGGCGAAGTGGCATACCCGCGCCAATGTCTGCAGGGGCAACTGTCAGAGGAAGTTAGCCGTATCGCCTAAGCAAGCAGTTAGGGTATTAAAGGAAGCCCTCAGGTCGCTGCAGCATGGATTGGGAGAAGCTCTTGGAAGGATGGGTGGCAGCCTCTAGGCAGGCGGCAGAGGCAGGCCTTGCTGCTCTAGAAGCCGCCTTGAGGGAGCTGGGAGAACAGCTGGCCACCCCTATCGAGCAAACCCTCAGGCAGTGGGAAACCTTTTGGCGGCTGGAGGAGGAACCCGAGCGCCCAGAGGAAGCGTCTAACCCTGCCGAGGGGCAGTCCTTTAGCACCAGCCGCTTTTTCGTTAGCCCCTGGGGATTTGGAGGCGTAGTTGTCTATACCTATATCGCTTCGCCGCCTGGCTGGATTGGGGATCCCACCTGTCGCTACAATGCCCTTTCCCCGCAACTGCGCTGTGCCGTCAACCCCTATGGCCCTTGCAAGGGCTGTCCTCACTATGAGCCGCGGGAGGAGGGCTCTACGCGCTAGCCGGCCTGAGGGCGTGGGCTATGCAGGATAGCCGCCTTATTGTTGCTCTAGATACCTCCTCCCTTGAGGAGGCGCTGGAGTGGGTGGAGCGCTTACCCCAGGTGCAGTGGTGGAAGGTGGGCCTGGAGCTGTTTACGGCAGTTGGCCCTCCAATTCTGCAAGCCCTGAAGGAGCGGGGCAAGCGCATTTTCTTGGATCTCAAGCTGCACGACATTCCTCGCACAGTGGGGCGGGCAGTCCAAGTAGCCGTTGGCCATGGGGTGGATTTGCTGACCGTCCATGCGGCCGGCGGGAGCGCCATGTTGCACTCAGCCGCAACGGCCGTCCAGGGCAGTTCCTGTCGGCTGTTAGCAGTTACCCTTTTAACCAGCCTTGGCCCTGAACAGGTGCGGCGGGAGCTGGGCATCGAGCGGGATCCCGGCGACTATGTGTTGCAGTTGGCCCAGCTGGCCTTGGAACAGGGCTTGACGGGGCTGGTCTGTTCTCCCCAGGAGGTAGGGCGGCTGCGCCAAGCTCTGGGGCCGAAGGTTCTGCTGGTAACCCCAGGGATCCGACTGGGGGATCCAGAGGCAGGGGACGACCAGCGGCGGGTTTGTAGCCCTGCAACAGCCCTGCGGGCGGGGGCAGACTATCTGGTGGTGGGTCGCCCCATCACGGCAGCTACCGATCCTCTGGCAGCCTGGCAACGCTTCCAGGCGCTGGTGGAGACTGCGGGCTGAGGGTTGGGGAAATGGCGTTGGGAGGCAGGCGGGGAGCCGCTCTAGCAGTGGTTTTGGGACTGTCCGGCCTGGCTCCTACACTAGCCAGGGGAGAAGTCTGTGCCAGCGATCCCCAAACTTGGTCTGAGGCCCTGACGGCCCAGTTGCCTTTGTTTCTCAATTTAGCCCTGAGCCGCTCCCGCTCAGAGTTTCAGGTGGTACTCGTGGGCCAGCCGCAGGTCGAGCCTCTTGCTGCCAAGGAGTTGGCGGATAGCCCAGCCGCTTCCACTGCCCAGGGCTTTTGCCTCTACTTCACCACGCTGGAGCGCCGCTTGGTTCTCCCTCGGCAGCCGCCGCAGCCGGACAACCCGCTAGCGGGACGGCGCAGCGAAACCCTGCATCTGGCCTATGAGGCCTGTGGATTGCGGGATAAACCAGGAGATCCCTGGCAGTTGGTGCGCCTCCGAGTAACTGGAGCCGGGATCCCCGTTCGCGATGTTACAAACGGGCTCACCGCCCAAGCTATCCGCCGCTGGCAGCAGTCGGGGTGTCCCTCAGCAGGCGATCTAGAGTTGACTAGGCCCTCTTCTCCGTGAGGTTTCCTCCCGCCATGCCTCCTCAGGGCAAACGGCTACTCCGGCGCCGGCAGCCGGCCAAGCTGAGTTGGATAGGCCCCTGCCTGCTGTGTGGGGGAGTGGGACTGCTCTTTGGGCAACGGCTTCGCCTTCTAGCAGAACCGGCTCAGGAAGCGTGGTGGCGCGTTTTGCCTGCCAGTAGCTCTGGGGGATCCCTTGCTCCGCTGGAACTCCCCCTCTACCACTGGCTGGCAGGGAAACTTTTGCCTTGGCTAGGGCAAAAAAGCGGGATCCCGCCGCAAGGACTGCTGGCAACCTTGTCGACCCTAGCCTGTCTGGCCATCCTACTGTTGTGTTGGAGCTGGGGCAATTTCTGGAGCGCCGGCCTGTGGGGGCTTAGCCCCTGGGTGCTGACCCAGGGGTTGGAGCCGAGCAGCGAGATCCTCGCTCTCCTGGTCTTACTAACTAGCAGCGGCATTAGGCCGGGATCCCGCCTGCGCTGGGAGGGGTTGGCGCTGGCCTGTGGGCTGAGCTACCGAGTTTGGCCCTTGGCCTTGCTCTGGGCGCTGCTGTGGATTAGCCAACACCGGCCGCGGCAAGGGTTGCAGGGATCAGCCTTGCTGCTGTTGGTGATGGGCCTCTCCTGGCTCGGGAGAGCGGAGGGGCTTGGGGATCGCTTCCGGGGAACAGAGACTCTCTCTCCAGCCATGGGATCCTATTCGCCCAGAGGCCTAACTGGCCTGCCTACGCTGGCTACTTTGATGTTGCCCCTAGGGCTAGCCTTGGTGCGGCTGGGCTGGCCTTGGGAAGAACGCCAACAAACTTTGCTCAGCCTGGCCGGCTTGGGCCATGCCCTCTGGATGGGCCTGCTAGCAACTTGGCTGGAGGGTCGGGGGGAGCCGCCCCTGTACCTCCTGCAACAAAGCGCCCGCTGGGGCCTAGTGGCCCTGCCCTTCTTGTGCCTGAGCGCTGGCGGTGTCTTGGCGGAGATTCCCTGGAGGGGCTGGCGGCGGCTGTTGGGATCCCTGCTTTTGGTCAGCTCGTTCTTGCTGTCGTGGCAAGCGTTGGCCTAGGGCACTCTTACTCGCTGAGGGATCCCAGCTCCAAACCCGAGCGCTGAGGCGCCCCAAGTTAGACCCTTAGCCTCTTGCCCCAGGTCTTCTAGGGGGATCCCTTTTGTTAAGGAAAAGGACTACAGTTAAGGTCGAGGCGGGTCAGGTGTTCAAAAACGCCACCCCGACGACCCAAGCAGGAGAACAACGTAAGAGATGATGACGGTGCGGGTGCCCCTCGACTACTACCGAATCTTGATGCTGTCGCCACGGGCAGACAAGCATCAGATCGAACAGGCTTACCAAGAGCGCCGCGAGCTCAAGCCAGGCGAACGTTCTTGGCTAGTGGGGTTCTCGCCGCAGGCCGTGGAGGCTCGTGCCCAGCTTGTCCAGGAGGCCGCTTCTGTGCTGCTCGACCCTGAGGCACGGCGCAGCTACGACGAACACCTAACCCTAGCGCATCCCACCCTGACGGTGGACGAGGTCCTTCTGCCGGGAGTGCTGTGCCTGTGCTGTGAAGTTGGAGAGTACCCAGCGGCTTTAAGCTTGGCTCAGCAAATGCTTGATCAAGAACACCCCGCCCGTTCTGATGCCATTTTGGGGCGGGCCGTGGCCCGTTTAGAGCTAGGCCGGGAAGCCTGGCGACAAGGAGCCTATGAAGAAGCCGCGCACTCTTTGCAGACAGGCTTGGCCGAACTGGAGGAGTGTCAGGCTTTTCCTCAGCTCCAGGCAGAGCTCCGCATCGACCTGGGCAAGCTGCGCCCCTACCGCATTTTGCAGCTCCTTGACCCCAATGCCCCAGCTGCCATGGGCAAAGGAGTAGCTGCAGCTCCTGCCCTGGCGCGGCAGCAGGGGCTGGCTCTCCTCAAGGCCATGCTCGACGAGCGGGGCGGCATTGAGGGCGGTGGGCAAGATGGTTCTGGCTTGAGTACGGAAGATTTCTTACGCTTCATCCAGCGCGTGCGCCGCTACCTCACCCTGCAAGAACAGCAGGAGCTTTTTGAGCAAGAGGCGGAGCGCCCTTCCTTGGTCGCTGCCTACTTGGCTGCGCAGGTGCTGCTGACAGCGGGCTACGTGGAGAAACGGCCAGCTCTAGTGCGGCGGGCGCGCGGCTACCTGATTCGCCTCGCCCAGCGGCAAGATGTGCATCTGGAGCAAGCTATCTGCAGCTTGTTGTTGGGGCAAACTGAAGAAGCCCTTAGTCACCTACGCGCCAGTCAGGAAACCGAAGCCTTGCAGTTTATTGAGGAGCACTCTGCCGGATCCCCGGATCAATTGCCAGGCCTCTGTCGCTTTACGGAAAAGTGGTTCCAGGATGAGGTATTCCCAGAGTTTTACGCCTTGGATCCTGCCCAGGCTAGCCTGAAAGCCTACTTCGACAACCCTCAGGTGCAGGCTTACCTGGACGAGATGCCTAGCCGCGAGAGCTCGCCAGCAGGTACGCCATCTCCACCTCCTACCCTGCCTCTATCCCAACCGCCCGCTGCTGGGGGTGCTAATCACCCGCCTGCTCCCTTTCAGCAGGGGGCTTCCCAAGAGCCGTCGCACTTGCCCAAGTGGCCTGCTCCATGGGACGGGGAGCCAGCCAGCTCTCCCCCATCAGAAGGGAGCCTTCAGGCCTACAAGAGGGGGCTGCAGGAGGTGGAGCGTCACCACCGCAGCCACTTGGGTTCTAGACGAAGTCGGCCTGGGCGTCCTGCCCCCTCCCTCCACCTTCGTTTGGCTGCCGTGGTCGGCGGGGGCATTCTCTCTCTCGTGGTTAGCTGGCAGATACTGCGCAGCCTGTTCACCCCACCACCGCCGCTGGAACAGCCCCAGGTGCAACTGGAGCAGCCACCGGTTACTCTTGAGAATTCGGATCAGGCCAAGCCCTCGCCTGAGCCTGAGTTGATTGGCCCCCTGGCTGAGTGGCAAGGAGTCCAACGGGTGCGGGTGATCTCCAACGATGGCATCAATATCCGCCAGCAGCCTAGCCTAAGCGGAGCCATTGTCGGGACGGCCCCCCGCCAAGCTTTACTGCGGGTGGTAGAGGTGCGAGTAGGTGAAGGACAGGTACCTGTCTGGTTGCGCGTCGAGCAAGAGGGGGCGCCAGGAGGGTGGGTTGCTGCTCAATCGGGCTCAACTCGCCTGGTTGAGCGACTCTAAGCCTCTTCTGCCATTTGCCTTGCCTAGGCAATAGCTTGTTTCCCGCTTTCCGGTGGTGGATATTCTGCGCAATGCCCCGCTAGGGATCTATCTGGAAGAGCCGCGCACCTGGCTGCACTGTCTTGACCCGCGGGTGAAGTTGGCCTGGTTGCTTAGCTTTCTCCTCAGCCCAATTTTGGCCAGCAGTGGCTGGCGGCTGGCCGTGGTGGCGGTTCTCCTGCTCTTGACGGTAGCAGCCCGTCTGCCGCGCCGGGTCTGGTCGGGCCAGCTTTCGCTGGTGTTGGCCCTCAGCCTGCTTGCTTTTGGGATCACCAGCTTCGCCCCCGATGGCTTAGGGGTCTTCCCCCAGCCGCAGCGGCAGGACGCGCAGGTGGTGGGCTATGGACTTATCTCCAACTCCAACCTGGAGGTGAAGGAGAGGGCAGCGGCCAGACAGGCCTGGCAGCAGCAAACCCGTGCCTGGCCAGCCCCCTACCGCTACCGCTTGCTGCAGGTTTCCCTGCTAGGGCGAACGTTTCAAGTCTCGCGGCGTTCCCTCTCCGTAGCTCTGCGGCTGGGTACCCTCATCTTTACCCTGCTCTATGCCACCAATTTGTTCTTGCTGACCACCGCCCCCGAGGAAATTACGGCGGGGATTGCCCGGCTGTTACAGCCTCTCAAGCGCTGGGGCTGGCCGGTTGCCGAGGTGATTCTCACCCTCACCTTGGCCCTCCGCTTCCTGCCGCTGGTGATGGAGGAAGTCCAGAACTTGGTGCGGGCGGTGCGCACCCGCGATGTGCGCTGGGGATCCCTCAGCTTTCGGGGTGGAATGCAAACCCTTCTGGCTTTGGTGGAGCGCTTTTTTGAAAACCTGCTCCTGCGAGCGCAGGAGATAGCGGCGGCCATGCAAGCTCGAGGGCTAACTGGTCCCGACCATCCTCTGCGCTGGCACCGTCTGCAGCTACGGCGGCTAGATCGAGGAGCGCTGGCCCTCCTGCCCCTGTTTTGGCTGCTGAGAGCTTTGTCGCCCTAAAGATAGCGGCAGGAGCAGCTGGGAAACCGAGCGCCCATCAGAGGAGAGGTAGAAAGACAGCTGCCCCCCCAGGCGCTGCACAATCCGCTGGCAAAGGCTAAGCTCCAAGCCGGGGCTGGCCGCTAGCGGGGACTGGAACAAGGGATCGGCAGAGACGACCTGCCGGGGATCCCCTTGCAGGGCTGCCAGCAGGTGGGGATCAAAGCGGCCTTGATCCACCACCAGCAGTTCTGCATAGCCAGAGTGCTCCGCACCGCTCTCGCCAACGGCGACCCGGCTCCACAGATCCAGCCGCCCCCCCTCCGGGCTGCGCAAAGCAGCGGCAACCAGCACCTCCCAGAGGACCATCTCCAGGCGTCCGGGATCCCCCCAGACGGTAAGGCTCAGGTCGCCGTGGGCGCGCGGCCACAGCTTGCGTTTCTGGGCCAGGCCCCCCAGCCGGCGCAGGCTCTTGCGCACCAAAGTAGCCACAGACAGCGACTGCAACTGCGGCTGCGCCTGCCAGGTTTCTGCCTGCAACAAGGGCTCCACGGAGACGGCCAGATCCCGCAGCCCTCTGGCAATTTCCACCACCTTTTGCCAGCGCGTGGCCTCGTCTCCTGGCGTTGCTGGCACCTGGCCTAGGCGGTGCAGGCTGTCCAGCAAGGCGCTTTGCAGATCCAGCAGGCGGCGGTGCTTGTACCAGTTCAGCTCGCTGAGCACCTCCTGCCGCTCCTGCAGCGTTTGTACCCAAAGCAAGCGCCGCAGCGTCCAGCCGCAGGTTTGGGCAATCACTGTCGCTGCCGCCTGCTCCTCCGGCTCCCAAACCTTGTCTGCCTCTGCTCCCAGGATCAAAACCCCCAGTGGCTCCAGACCAGGGGAGTCGCCAGTCTCGGGGCCGCCCTCGCCCAGCGGCAGCAGCAGCCAGGATCCCAGGCCCGTCGAGTTCAACCAGGTGCGGCTGGCAGCTGGGATCTGGTCTTGGGAAAGCTGGAGGGGTCCTCTTGCCTGCAGCGCACGGGTCAGCAAGGGATCCTGGCGATCGATCTCAGTGGGGCCGGTGGGGTAAAACGCGGGGGCGGCGGCAAAAGGCGGCTGCAAGCGGGCCCGGCTCTCCCCTGGCTGCCAACTCACCACCAGCGCCAAGGGGATCCCCAACGCTTGGGCCGTCTGTTGGACGGTGGCGGCGTAGAGCTCCGGCAGGGTAGTCAGGTTCTGCAGCGTCAGACAGGCAGCAACCAGGCCGTTGAACAGTTGCTCTTGCCGTTGCCGCCGCTGTTCCAGTTGGATTTGCCTCAGGATCAGGCCCACGGGTTGGGCGATCCCGCGCAGCAGTTGCCGTTCTTCCCGGCTCCAGGCCCGCCGCTGGGGATGGAGCACCAGGATCAGCCCTTGCGGAAGGGCAGCGGGAGTGGCAGAGCCGCCGACTTCCGTGTGGGTGAGCATGAGGGAACGTACCCCCAGAGGGGCCAGTTCCTGCCGCCAGGAGAGCAGGCGCAGATCTTGGTCGTAGTTTTCTGCCACCACCACCTCGCTGCGCAACAGATCCTGCCAATCTTGCTCGCTGAGGGAGCTAAACTGCTGCGGCAAAGCCTGCTGGCCCTCGCTGCGGTACTCGTAGAAGAGGCGGGGGATAGGTTGGTTGGGATCCAGCGTCAACACCGCTACCGCGGCGGCTTGCAGGCGCTGGCCCAGGCCAACCACCGCTTGCTGGAGAGCCTGCTGCAGCTGAGCCGGGTTGGAGAGGGCCTGGCCTACCTGGTGCACGAACTCCTGGTCGTCGGCCAACTGGCGGAGGCGACGATCCAGATTTTCCAGAGGAGTGGCCAAGGCCAGCCCATGGGCGGCAGCGGCCACCAACTGGCGCTCGGCAGCTTGCCAGGTGCGGGGCACCTCCGACTGCACCCAGATAAACCCCAGCAGCTCCTGCTGCAGCCGGATCGGGGCGGCCAAAGCCGACTGCGCTCGCCATTGCTGCATCAACTTGAGGGGAACCTCGGAGCGCGCTGTCCTCAGGTCGCCCACCACCACCTGGCCTGCCGCAAGAGAGGAGTACAGGTTTCCCAATTCCCGGAGCGCAAGGCTGCCCTCTTCCATCGGGATTACCCCGGCTTTGGTTCCTCTGGCAGTGGGGGCAGGAGTAGGCCTAGCGGCGCTTTCATGGGGAACAAACCGTCCCTCGCTGGGCTTGTGCCAGTACACCTGGATGTGAACGGCGCCCAAGCAGGACTGCAGCTCCTGGGTAACCAGGCTAACCCGTTCTTGCAAGGATCCCGCCTGGCACATCGCCGCCCCCAATCTCAGGAGCGACTCTTCAAAGCGCTTTTCGGCCTGCCGTTTCCAGGCATCTTCCAGCTTCTGCAAAGAGGCTGCCAACTGCCCCAGCAAAATCCCCAGGAGCGCCTTTTCCTCCTGGTGGGTGGTAGCGCCCCACAGTTGGGATCCCAGCATCAGGATCCCCAGGCAGCGCCGCCGCCCTACCGTAGAGAAGGGGTAGATGAAGCAGCCTTGGATCCCGCCCAGCCGCTTGGCTTCTCGCTGCCAAAGACCCATGCGCGGCTCCTGGGAAAGGTCGGGCACGCTGATGGGCCGCTGCTCGAACACCACCTGCTCGAGGATCTCCCCCGGCTGTAGGGGATACGCAGCTTGCAAGAGAGGTTGATCCTCCTCTCGCAGGGTCACGCCACCTTGGCCCACCAACTGGTGATTGGCATGGTCGTAGAGGGCTAGCCAGATCAGCGGCGCCCCAAGCACTGCCTTGACATACTCCAGCGTGAGCTGAATCAGGGCCCTAGCGTCGGTCTGCTCCCGCATCTGCTGCAAGGTTGCCTGTAGGGCCACCAGCGGAGAGACTGCCCCCGCTCCACTAGAGTGAGGAGAAACAGACTGAACCATAGTTCAAGCATTGGCTGGGCAGGTTTGAGGGAAAGCAGGCCCAGCCCCCTCTTGGCTCACCTTAACCTTGCTGTTTCTTGGAAGCCAACACTTCCAAGGCAGTTGGAGATGCCCCTGCAGGGTATTGTGCCGTCAATAGAGCTAACTTGCAGTCCTCACTGCCTGGTTACGAGAGGGATCCCGCGCAATTTGGACGTATTGGTTACCAGACTTTGCACAAAGCGCTGGAAGCGCTGCCGCAGGTTTTCGTCCCTGAGGTTGCCCTGCTCATCGAAGGCACTCCAAGCCCGCCCGATGGCAATTTGCTCTGGGATCGCCCAACCGTGCAGCCACCGCACAATCAGGCGCATTTGGTTAAGGGTGTCGCTGTTGCTCTCGCCGCCCAAGACACTGATGAGCCCAAAGACCTTGCCCTCCAAGTGCTCAAAGCTCAGCAGATCCAGAGCATTCTTCAGGCTGCCGCTGATGCTGCCGTGGTACTCCGGGCTGGCCAGAATGATCCCATCGGCCTGCTTCATCGTTGCCCGCAAAACCTCCACATCGGGATAGTCGGGGTAGGATTCCGAACCATCGGCAAAGGGCAACTTCATCTGCCGCAAATCAAGAAGGTGCAGCGGTATCCCCAGCTTCTCGAACTCGCGCCGCACTACCTCCAGGGCCCGATAGGTCAGGGAGTTGGGCCGCAGGCTGCCACCAATGGCCACAAAGCAAGGTGCAGAGGCCGCGGCCAGGACGGTTTGAGAATTGGCGGTGGGGGCTTGCCCAGTTGAAGAAGACATAAGCCGTGCTCTCGGGTAGATATCAGTTATTTTGCAAACAATCATAACTCATACTAACTCTGCTCTGTTGTCACTCCCCACTTTCCGCCCAGGCCAAGAGCTCTAGGACCAGCGGAGCACCTGCAGCAGGTTGGAAAAATCGTCCTGCCAGAGGGGATCCCCGGCTTGGGGCAGAAGGGGCTGCCAGGGATCCCCGTCGGAACTCTGCAAAGCAAGGGAACCCTTGGCCATCAGCACCCAATGGGAAGGGGCCAGCCCCGCCTGGCGCTGGGCAGCGGTGAGATCTTCCTGGGCTTGATGCCAGGCGGAAAGCTGCAATTCTCTGGCCAAGGCGGCCAACACTGGCGCCAAGTTGAGGTGGCGGTTGGTGATGTTAAAAAGTAGCCAGCCCTGGGGCTTAAGCTTGCTGAGGTAGAGGGTCAGGGCCTCCTGGGTGAGCAGATGCAGGGGCACAGCGTCAGAGCTAAAGGCATCCATCACCAGTAGGTCATAGCTGCCATCGGGGATCCCTTGCAGGCGGAGGCGGGCATCGCCCAGAATCACCCGCACCCGCGCCCGCTGGCTGGCCCAGTCGAGGTAAGCAAAGTAGCGGCCTGCCCAGTCGGCTACAGTGGGATCCAGCTCGAAAAAGGTCCACTCATCCCCCGGCTCGGCGTAGGCGGCCAAGGTGCCGATCCCCAGCCCCAACACCGCAACCTGAGCCGGAGAAGAGCCTAGCTGCGCCCGCCACCGCTGGAGCGCCTGGCCCACCGGCCCTGGGCGGGAAAAATAGGTGAGCGGCTCCAGGGCTTTCTGGGGATCCAGGTTTTGGCTGCCGTGCAGCGTGGTGCCGTACAGGAGGCTGCGGAAGGATCCCGCCTCGTTGCGGTACTCCACAAGGCGATGGAGGCCAAAGACACTGCGCTCGCTGGCTACTACCTGCAGCCCCGGTGGCAGCCAAGGCTGTCCCAGCAGCAAAACCAAGCCCATGGTCACCCCTAGGCGGCGCGGCCATCCCCTCCTGCCTTCTCCCCCTAGGGCCAGCACCGCCCAGCCCAAGCCCAGCCCTACGGCTGCTCCAAGGTGAAAGAGCGCCTGGAAACGAAAGTGCACCAGCAAAAGGGGCAGGAGCAACCCCAACCCCAGCCCTAGGCCCAACCGTCCTCCCTGGGGCGCCAAGGCTGCCAGCGCTAGGCTCAGGAGGAGTGGATACTCCAGCACCGCCTCAAACACCTGGGGTGCTAGCAAAGCGGCAAACAGGCCCCCCAAGCTCCCTCCCAAAGCCAGCCACAGGTAAAACCGGGTCAACTGCTGGGCTGGCGGCCGACAGCGGACCAACTGGCTGTGGCAGGCCCAGCTCACCAAGCCAAAAGCCCCTAGATGTAGAGGCAACACTGCAGACCAAGGCTTCAACCAGCCCATGACCTGCGCCCCTATCGCCCCGCAGGCCAGCAAAGCTGTCGTCCCCAAAGCCAACTCGTTGGGATGGATGCCGCCGAAGGCCAGCATAAAGGTCACTAGGTAAATGCTCAGGGGGATGGCCCACAGCAAGGGCACCGCCGCCACATCGGTGGTCAGGAGGGTGGTGACTGCCACCACCAAACCCGCCGGTAAGAAGGCCCAGCCAGCCCAGCGCCAGCCCTCCCCCGGAAAGCTAGGCTCCGCCCTGCCCATTGCAACCGGCTCCCCTAGGACAGAGGGATCTGTCCCCTGTCTTTTTAGCAGCAGCCCCACCCCGCCTAGGAGCACCAATCCGGCCACCAACGCATAGGCTCCTCTCCAGAGCTGGGTTTGCTCAGCCAAAGACAGCCGCGGCTCCAAGAGCAGCGGATAACCCAGCAGTCCCGCCAAGCTGCCGGCATTGCTGGCTCCATAGAGTCCGTAGGGATCCCTCTTACTCTTGCCCAGCCCCCGTTGCAGCAGTGGCGACGTTCCCGAGAGGAGCAATAGAGGCACCCCTGCTCCGACTGCCAAGTTGGCCAAGAGAACTAGCGGAGGAAAGGCCTCCTCCGGCTGCGGGTGGCTCCTGAACTCAAAAGGCAAAAACTTAAGCCCCGCCAGCATGAGGATCCCGTGGATCAGCACGCCCCGCTCGGGATGGCGGCCCCGCCCCAGGCGATCCGCCCACAGGTAGCCCAACAGCAGGACAAGCTGGAAAAAGGCCAGGCAGGTATTCCACACCAGGGGGGATCCTCCCCACAGCGGCAGCAGCAACTTGCCCACCAACAACTGCCCCCAGAAGAGGCAGAAAGCGCTGGCAAACAACGTAAGGCCAACCAGCCAGACCACCGCTGCTCCCTTCAGCGGGCCTTGACTTGCAAGGGGAAGCGCTGCCTCAGCTCCTCTTCTACCTTAGACAGCCATTCTTCTTGGAACACCCACACTTGCCCTTGCTGCACGCGGCCATCGGGGTTTTGCGTCAGCTCTAGCCAATACACCAATTGCTTTCCCCGCAGCACCACGCCTTGCGTGGCCAAGGCAAGGCTATAGCTGGGATTGCCAGCCAGGGCCGCAGGGGCCGGGTAGCGGATGACCTCCACTGCCTGATCCAAATCGGCGGCGATCTCCGGGCCATAGACCTCGCGAATAGCCCGAAAGAGATCCTCTGCCGTCAGCCCTTGCGGGCGAAAAAAGGTCATCCGTTCCGAGCGGATCGTCTCCCGATCCAGGGGGTTGATGATCCGGCCTGGTGGGGCGACTGAGGCCAAGAAAGTAAACCGGGATCCATCCGGCTCCACCCGATGGATGTTTAACGTCTCGCCCGGGCGGGGCCGCAGCACCGGGTTGTTTTTTACCCAGCTAGCCACCTGACTTGGCGCTTGCCCAGGGATCCCCCAAGCGGCTGCCGAAAGGCCCACTGACCAGCAGGTGAGGGCCCAGCCTACCCCCAAAGCCAAACGCCGTTTTCTGCGATTTGGATCTCGACCGGCGAGTTTCCTGCCTTGCTTGGCACCCAAGACCCGCCATGGATTGAAGTCCACCTTCTCACGCCTCCGCACAAGCGAACCCAAGCAAAATGTCAAGCAATACTCCTCCAGTGTATCTGGGGCTCTCAGGCCGCCTGGTGCGCCTAAGCGTGGGCATTGCAGCCAACAGTGGCAGGGATTTTTCAGCGAGATCCCCAAATCCTGGGATCTTGTCCCGCAAAACGTAAAAGATACCTTAGGATTAACAGTAAGCAAATCTCAAACGCATCAAGTCAGCACCTCAGGAGGTAAGCGATGGCTCTTGTTCCCATGCGCATCCTGCTGGATCATGCCGCCGAACATGACTACGGCATTCCAGCTTTCAACGTCAACAACATGGAGCAGATCCAAGCAATCATGCAGGCTGCCCATGAAACCAACAGTCCAGTCATCCTGCAAGCCTCTCGAGGGGCGCGCAAGTATGCGGGCGAACACTTTTTGCGCCACCTGATCCTGGCGGCGGTGGAAACCTATCCCCACATCCCCGTGGCCATGCACCAAGACCATGGCAACAGCCCCGCCACCTGTTACTCTGCCATCCGCAATGGCTTCACCAGCGTCATGATGGATGGCTCCCTCAAAGAAGATGCCAAAACCCCGGCCAGCTATGAGTACAACGTAGCCGTTACTGCTGAGGTGGTGAAGGTGGCCCACGCGGTTGGCGTGACGGTGGAAGGGGAACTGGGCTGCCTGGGGTCACTAGAGACGGGCCGCGGCGAGGCGGAAGACGGCCACGGCGCCGAAGGGGCTCTTAGCCGCGACCAACTGCTTACCGACCCGGATCAGGCGGTGGACTTTGTGGAGCAAACCCAGGTGGATGCGCTGGCCGTAGCCATCGGCACCAGCCACGGCGCTTACAAGTTCTCCCGCCGGCCTACGGGGGATATCCTAGACATCGATCGCATTGCGGAGATCCACCGCCGTCTGCCCAACACTCACTTGGTGATGCACGGCTCCTCCTCGGTACCCAAAGAGCTCATTGACATCATCAACCAGTACGGCGGCTCCATCCCCGAAACCTACGGTGTGCCCATTGAAGAAATCCAGCGGGCCATCAAAAATGGGGTGCGCAAAATTAACATCGACACGGACAACCGCCTAGCGATTACGGCTGCCGTGCGCCGCGCGCTGGCCGAGAACCCGAAAGACTTTGATCCCCGCTCTTTCCTCAAGCCTTCCATCAAGGAAATGCAAAAGGTGTGCGCCGAGCGCTACATTGCCTTTGGCTGCGCCGGTCACGGCACCAAAATTCCTGTCGTTACCTTAGATGAGATGGCGGCTAAGTACGCTTCCGGCGCTCTGTCGGCTCAGGTGAAGAAGACCGCTGTGGTCTAGGGATCGCTTGCCCAGCTTCTCATCGCTCCCCTCTCCTCTGTAAGGAGGGGGCTATTTTTTGCACCTCAAACCCTGCCCCTGGCAGTGCGGCAGCTCCAGGTGCAGTTAGCTCCAGGACTCCTGAGGGATCGGGCCTAGGGCCATTGCCTCCCAGAAAGGGGCCGAAGGCTGGTGCAGGACGATGCGATTGCCATCGGGATCCCGCAGCTCCACCTCTTGGCCGTGAAAGGCCTGGCGCAGAGGGGAAGGGGAGATTTGGTACTCGGCTAACACCGCCGCTAGGGATCCCAAGTATCCAGCTAGATCCCGCACCTGCAGGCAGAGGCTGGCTGCCCCCCCTGGGACTGCCAACTCCGGCTCACGGCTGTGGTAGAGGCCCAGTCGCAGTCCCGGCAGCCGAAACTCCCCATACACTGGCTCGCCCTGGGGAGGAACCCGAACCTGGGGCGGGATCCCCAAGAGGGCTTGGTAAAAGCGCAGCAAGCGAGGTAAGTTGGGGGTGGCCAAGCTGAACAAAGCCGCGGCAATCTCCATGGCAACCCTAGCCCCCTTTTGCTTTTCCACTCTCTCCCAAGGTTGAACTATAGTAGGTAGCAAGACTTGCTGCCTCTTTACAAAAAACTGGAGCAACCTACCGTGCTGGGGCTATTTAGCCGCTTTTCCCGTGACATGGGCATTGACTTGGGCACGGCCAACACGCTGGTCTACGTGGCCGGGCGCGGCATTGTCCTGCAAGAGCCTTCTGTAGTGGCCATCGACCAAAACACCAAGCAACTTCTGGCGGTAGGGGAAGAGGCCAAAAAGATGCTGGGCCGTACCCCCAGCAACATTGTTGCCGTGCGCCCTCTGCGGGATGGCGTGATTGCCGACTTTGACACGGCAGAGATGATGCTCAAGCACTTCATCCAGCGGGTACACGGAGGTCATTACTTGATTGCGCCGCGCATTGTCATTGGCATCCCCAGTGGGGTGACCGGTGTGGAGCGGCGGGCGGTGATGGAGGCAGCCCTGCAGGCGGGGTCGCGGGAAGTGTACCTGGTGGATGAGCCGGTAGCAGCGGCAATTGGGGCTGGCCTACCGGTGCAGGAGCCCGTAGGGAACATGATTGTCGACATTGGCGGCGGCACTACTGAGGTGGCTGTCCTCAGCCTGCAAGGGATCGTGCTAAGCGAATCGGTGCGGGTGGCAGGAGATGAGCTGAGCGAAGCCATCATCCAGTACATGAAAAAAGCCCACAATCTTACCATTGGAGAGCGCACCGCCGAAGAGATCAAAATTCAAATTGGCTCTGCCTACCCCACTCAGGAAGAGCTGAGCATGGAAGTGCGGGGGCTGCACCTCCTCTCGGGCCTGCCTCGCACCGTGACGGTCAAAAGCACGGAGATCCGCGAGAGCATGGCCGAGCCTCTCTCAGTCATTGTGGAGGCCATCAAGCGTACCCTGGAGCGCACGCCGCCGGAGCTTGCTGCTGACATCATTGACCGTGGCATCATGTTGGCAGGAGGCGGAGCCCTGCTCAAGGGCCTGGACGCTCTGATTAGCCATGAAACTGGGATCATGGTTCACATTGCCCCCGATCCCCTCAGTTGCGTGGTGCTCGGCACGGGGAAAGTTTTGGAGGATTTCAAAACCCTGGGTCGGGTGTTGAGTGCCAGCTTCAAGGCCTAGCAGGGTTTGCAGCTCTCCATTTTGGGTGGGAGTGGAGTGGTTAAGAGGAGTAGTGCTTGAGTCGGCTACGCCAATGGAGGCGCAAGGTTGGGGGACTGCTCCTGGCTACTTTGGCCCTAGGGGCCGCCCTAAGTCTGCGCCAAACGAAGGGATCCCTGCTGGTAGAGGTGTACACCTGGCTCACGGCCCCACTCCGTCCAGCCGTGAATCCCGAGGAGGTGCTCCGGCAGGCTGCTACCCGTGAGCTACAGGCCCTAGTAGCCGAGTTGCAGCACCAAAACCGCGAGCTAAGGCGGCTGCTGCAGCTTGCCGAGCAAGGGCCCCAGGTGAAGATCCCGGCAGCCGTAGTGGGCCGCAGTGCCGATCACTGGTGGCAGCAGCTTACCCTTGACCGCGGCAGCCGGCAAGGGATCAAGGTAGGGGATGTGGTGGTGGCGCCGGGAGGATTGATTGGTCGGGTTGAGGCAGTAACCCCCAACAGCAGTCGCGTGCTGCTCATTAGCGATCCCACCAGTCGAGTGGGGGTGACGCTAAGCCGCAGCCGGCAGATGGGTATCTTGCGGGGCACTGGCAGCCAGGAAGCTATTCTGGACTTTTTTGATAAAAATCCTCAGGTAGAGGTGGGCGATGTGGTGGTCACCTCGGGGCTGAGCAGCCTCTACCCCGCCGGGATTGTCGTGGGAACAGTTCGGGCAATTAACTTAGATGCTAGCCCTGCTCCCCAGGCCACTGTTGAACTGTCGGCGCCGCTAGGGTTTCTAGAATGGGCCTTGGTCTACCCCTATGCTCAACCTGCGGCTTCCCCCTCTTAAACCTCACCTCAACTGGCTGGTTACCGTCCTGTCAGGGCTGTTAGCAGCGGTGGCTCCGTGGTGGCGGGGGCCGGGCTTGGAGCTGGCGGGCTTGACCCCCGATTGGCCTTTGATTTGGGTGGTGTGCTGGAGTGTGCGGCGAAAAGCTTGGCAGGGGGCTGTTGCCGGGATCACCCTGGGGTTTCTGCAGGACGCCCTCACCAACCCCTATCCTACCCATGCTCTGGGGTTAGCCGTGGTCGGGATCCTCGCAGCCAGGTTGCAGAAACAGCGCTATATGCACGAGGACTTTATCTCCATAGCTTTGATTGTCTTTGGCATGGTGGTGATTGCCGAAACGCTGATGGCGTTGCAATGGATGTGGCTGACGGCCTTTGCCCCGGCAGGCATGGCAAGTTCCCCGCTAGGAAGCCTTGGCAGCGCCGGCCCCCGCTCCCTAGAGAGCATCTGGTGGAACCATCAACGCAATGTCCTTACCTCGGCCATTTTAAGTAGTTTGTGGGCACCGGCTCTGTACTGGCCTCTTAGCCGTTGCTGGCACTCCCAAGAGCGGGATCTGCAGTAGCTGCGGAGGGAAGAGCAAGCTAGCCCAGCACCCAGCGCTGCAGGGCAATGCCAAGGAGCAAGCCCAGGCCGCCAAAGCGCACCACCTGCCAAAAGGTTGCAGGGAGAAACACTTCCAGCAGATAGGCTTGCAGCCGTTCTTCTAGCTGGCTGACTTCCGTCTGGAGCTCAGCCCATTGGTCAGGGGAAAGCTGCGACAGGCGCTCCAGCTTGCGCAGGTCGGCTAGCCGTGCCTGTAAGATCTCAAGCCTTGCTTGCAGAGCCTCAAGCGGATCCGGGGAATCGGGAGGAGCTGTCACGGCTGGGTCTTGGCTGGAGTGAAAAATCCGGTCTGAATTTCGTTGAAGGGCTTGGCTTGGATCACCCCCGGGGGAAGGGGATCCAGCTGGAAAAGAGCCCGAATGGCGTTCTCCACTTCCGTGATGGGGCGGTTGCCGATGGAGTGGTAGACAAGCTTGCCCTGGGAGTCAAAAAGAAGGGTTTGGGGAACTCGGCCGCTATAGTACTGGCCGCGCTCATCGCCTGGCAAAAGAGAATCCACTGAGTAAGGAATGAAATAGACTGCCCGGCCATAGCGAACCTGCAAGCTGGAGAGAGTTGCCGCGTACCGTTTGCAATCGCTGCTGTCGTCGATGTAGTAGACAAGAAGGGCCGGGATCCCTTGTTCCTTTGCCTGCTTTAGGGAGACGCGCGGCGGAACCATGCCCCCATTGGAGCCGTAGAGGGCAAAGATGTTGCCGTCGTAGCGGTCGTCGTTGAGAAGAGCATGGGCAGGCGGAGACAGCCAACCCGTTAACAGGAAACAGGCAACCAGCAGGAGAAGACGGAGCTGCCGCATATTCAAGAGAGGGCCTGTCGGAAAACCCGGCAAGGGGGGACTTCCTCATTGTGCCACTTGCGCGGCGCCGCCTTGTTCCCCTGGGCTGGGATCCAGCTTGGGAGCGGTGGATGATGGCTTCCGCCCATCGTAAGGTAGCCGGCGCTATTCGTGCCCCCTAGGCATTGCCAGCAGGCTACGCAGGAGGTTAGCTTTTGGAACAGTCTCCTGGCAGAGCGACCCTAGAGATACGGCTCTGCCGAGGCCAGCCTAGATGGAAAGCTGTCCATGGGAGGGTCTTGGATCCGGTGTTGCTAGCTGTCGAAGCCGCTGCTTCCGTTGGGCCGCCAGGGGGAGACAACCTCGCTCCTGTGATCTTGGTGGCGGTGCTGCTGGCACTGGTGGTTATCTACCTGGTCAGCCGCATTGCCGGGGAAATAGCCGTCCGCTTCGGCTTTCCTCCTGTACTGGGCGAGCTAGTGGGGGGTGTCCTGGTGGGCGGTTCTGCCCTGGGGCTGCTGGTTTTTCCCGAGGGGCCGCCTTCTGCTGAGACGTTGCCTGCTTTGGCCCATGCCTCGGCTCTTATGCAACTTTTACAGGCCACCGCTGGCCTTGACGAGGGATCCCTGGTGCCGGTGTTTGCCTCCCAGGCTGAGATCATCGAGGTCCTCTCGGAAATCGGGGTCATTATCCTCCTCTTTGAAATTGGCCTCGAGTCCGATCTGGGGGAACTGTTGCGGGTTGGCCCGCAGGCGGCGGCTGTAGCCGTTATTGGGGTTGCTGTCCCCTTCGCGGCGGGAACACTGGGCCTGCTCTACCTTTTTCATGTGCCCGTCATCCCCGCCATCTTTGCGGGGGCAGCTCTGACGGCAACCAGCATTGGCATCACCGCCCGCGTCTTGGCCGAGCTGCAAAAACTCGCCTCCCCCGAAGGCCAGGTGATCCTTGGCGCCGCCGTGCTGGACGACGTGTTGGGCATTATCATCTTGGCCGTGGTGGCGAGCTTGGCCAAAACCGGCGAGGTTGATGTCGCCGATGTGGGCTTCATCCTTGTCAGCGCTGTCGTCTTTCTGGTCGGCTCTATTGTCTTGGGGCGACTCCTCAGCCCCTACTTTGTGGCTCTCCTCAGCCACCTGAAGACCCGCGGCAACCCCCTTCTGCCGGCTCTGGTGTTGGCTTTCCTGTTGGCCTACGTGGGGCAGGCCATCCACCTGGAGGCGATTCTGGGCGCCTTTGCCGCTGGCTTGATTTTGGGGGAAACGGACAAGCGCCAAGAGCTAGGAGAACAGATCAAGCCCGTTTCCGACCTGCTGGTGCCCATCTTCTTCGTCTGTGTTGGGGCCAAAACCAACCTCGCCGTCCTTAACCCCACCCTCCCTGCCAACCGGGAAGGGTTGATCATTGCCGCCTTCTTGGTTAGTGTTGCCATTTTCGGCAAGCTGGCCGCTGGCCTGGGGGCGTTTGGCAAGCCGGGCCTCAGCCGTTACGCTGTCGGCGTGGGCATGATTCCCCGCGGTGAGGTGGGCCTGGTGTTTGCTGGGGTGGGATCGGCCAGCGGTGTTCTTTCCGGCGCCCTTGACGTCAGCATCGTTGTCATGGTGATTGCCACCACCTTCGTTGCCCCCCTCTGGCTGCGGGGAGTGCTGGGGGGTGGAGAAGCAACAGCAGCCACCACGGCAGCTCCAGAGGCCCCTTCCTCTCTCCTAGAACTCCAAGCCGAGGTTACAGAGCAAGATCGCAAAGGGGCTGAGGGCACCCTAGAGCCTGTCCCTCCGGCCTCGGAACGGCTGGGTATTCCCGAGAGTTAATGGAACGGTTGCCGCTCCGCCCATAGGCGCCGCCAGATGGCCTGCACCAGCAGCCGGATAGGATTGCGCCAGCTCGGCTCCCCTTCTGCAACCTTGGCCGCTGCCTGCGCCGGCGGTGCTACTTGGACTGGGGACGGCTCGAACCGCTGCAGCGTGGTTGCCCGCCGATCCAGGACTTGGGTCTTGAGGCTGCGGAAGCTTACCTCCTGGAGGTACTGCTGCAAGTCGGCCTCAGAAGAGCGGCAAACGTAGTATTGCAGCCGCACCTGCTCTCCCAACAGAATTTGATCCCCGTCTTTGAGATCCCAGCTCAAACATCTCTGCCCGTTGACCGAGAGGCCGTTCGTGCTGCGCTTGCCCTCGATATTTCCATCCAGCAAGCGGTAGGTGTACTGCCCGTCCTTTTGCGGTAGCCGCAAGAGCAGGGCGTGTTGCCGAGAAACAGCCGCCGAATGAATGACAATGGCGTTGCTGGGATCCCTGCCAATAGAATAGGTAGCGGCACTGAGGGCCAAGGCTCGCCTTCCCTGCTCGTCGTCGATCACCAAAACGTGCCAAGTTTGGGAAACTGGGTCGGCAGGCATGGCTTGGGGTTAGCTTGGCTAGAGACGGAGAGGCCAAAGAGGGCCTTCCCTATGCCCCTATAATAGGGTAGGGCTTTTTGCCCGCGAGGAATCGTAAACACCGGTCATGACTGCACCTTCCTCCCTTCTCCAGGAGCTTCCTCCGATTTACCCTGGCGTTGCCGTGCGGGTCATCAACCCCAACGATACCTACTACCTCTTTGAGGGCCAGGTGCAGCGGGTTACCGACGACCACGCTGCTGTCCTTTTTGAAGGCGGCAACTGGGATAAGTTGGTAACCTTCCGCCTCACGGAATTGGAAGTGGTGGACAAGTCCCGCCGCTAGCTTTGCTTGGGTGTCCCGGGGACTTCCCATGCGCAGCCACTGGCAGGAACCTTTCCTCTGGATCCACGCTGCTGGGATCCTCCTTTTCCCCCTGTGGATAGGGCTAACTATTGTTGGGTTGGCTATGGGGGATCCCCTCCTGCCGGTGGGCGTGGAGCAGGCCGCAGTGGCGGTGGCAGGCATTGGGCCGGTTTTAGCCATGCAGTGGCGCAAGCCCTTCAATGTCTTCAGCCTGTGGGTGGTCGCTTTCCCTCCTGAGGACCTCTCCCCTGACCAGCGCCGCATCCTGGCTGCTTTTGTGAGCCCGGAACACAAGATCTTGACGGTGTTGGCGGCGTTCCTACTGCTAGAGGTTCTCGAGCGTCTTTACGACTTGGCACCTCTCTTTGCCCCCCTTACTCCCGGCGATGGCAGTCGGCTAGCGGGTCTAGTCATTGCTGCCTTTGGCTTTTGGGGAGCCAATGTGTTTTTGCAGATCCCTCTTGCTGTAGCGCGGGTTCTTTTCTTGAGCGATCTGGAGCTGGCCCAGATCGACCCCATCCCTGCTGAAGAGATTGAAAGCCGCTTTTCCAGCTTTGGCACTCGCCATAACCTTTTGCTGCAGCGGCTGCTGCGCCGTTTGGCCAGGGTCCCAACCCAACCCTAAAGCAGGAACGGAAACCAATCCCCAGGGCCAGCTTCCTCGGCCAAGACAGCCACACCCTAAAGCCCAGCTTTTCTTTAGCCGAGTTTTGGGGACGGATTTCTGCCCCCAAAAAAGCTGCAGCTCGATGTTAGATTAGATGGGATCCAGACCATCGGCATTCTCCCGACTTCGAGGCTACTGCACCGGCCATGGCGAGCAACTTTTCCTTCCGCTTCAGGCAATTTGCCCAACGCCTCCGAGAAACCACCCAGCTTCCTCCCTTTTTCACTGACCAAGCCACCAGCGAAACCCAAAACCTGGCCCGGGAGTTGGCCTTGGTGGGGGAATATGCCACCCAGCTCAGCCAGGTGGTGATGGAAGTGGACTTCCTCAACCAGCTCTATACCCGCCTCTTGAACGAGCGAGAAGTGCTGCAGCAGGAAAAAGAGAACTTGGAGGCGCGGGTCTTTGAGTTGCAGCAGGAGCGCAACGAGATCGAGCCCCAGGTGATGCACCTGCGCGAACAACTCAGCCAAGTTGCCTTTCAACTGGAGCAAACCCAAAACCGCGAGCGCAGCCTCAGCGAACGGGAACGACAGCTCTCGGAAATTGTTGCCCAACTGGAGCGCCGTCGAGCTGTGCTCAACCAGGCCATTGAAAACCTTACCAACCAGGAGGCCGACTACACCGTCCGCAACAAAGAGCTGGAAGCGGTGATCAAAGACAACGAGCGCAAAGCTCAGCAATACCTAGAGGCCGTCAACCACTACCGCGCATACTTGGAAGAGCTAAACGCCCAGATCCAAGAGGCCCAGGCCAAGCTGAAAAGCCTCGGGGTCGAGCCCAAACCCGCTAACCTGCCGCGGCTTGAGGATATGGAAAAGCCAACTCCCATCCCCACACCGCCGCCTTCCCCTCCAATTGGCTACCCACCGCCCCCACCTCAGCAGTCTCCTCCCACCCAGCCAGGTGGCTATTGGCAGGAGAGCCCCTTCGACGACGATCCCTGGGCCTAGCCTGCCGGCAGCCGCTTGGCAGCGGGGTCTAGCGTTCCGCTCTGAAATCCGCTCTGAAAGACTTATACAACCCCGGGCAAAATCAGACTTTCGCTTGGGGTTGAGGCTTTCTTCCTGCTTCAGCGACCCATGGCTAGTGGCACCCCTACCACCCTGCCAGAGGGATCTCCCCAGGCGTGACTTCCCCGCGAGCTGCAGGTAGTTGCTCCTTGCCCACATAAGGCACACAGGCTAAAGACGGAGCCAACTTTAGCCTAGGCAAAACGCCTACTCAAGAAGATTACCGGCTAGCCTACTAGCTCAGCCCATCTACGTCAAGGCAGAAGGTTAGTTGTGCCACAAAATGGCCAATTGTCCGGTGAATCAAGGACTAGAGGAGAACCCTCTTCTCTTGGGAAGGGGTGGGATCCAACATCACAAACAGAAACGACTCCAGCCCTGCCAGGTAGGTGAGCACCTGCTCCTGAGCCGCTTCCTGGTCTATTCGATTGGCTTGGGCTGCTTGCTCGATGAGGCTGGCCACCGCCGTTGGCCCCTGCAACAGAGATCCCAGCCAGGCCATCTGGGCCCCGGGAATGGCTAGGCGCCCGCGGCTAGCCCCTGGCCAATTCATAGCAAACTCCTGCTTTTTTTCGTGGGCCTGGGCGAAGTTGTGGCGAAATTCAGCGTTGTCCGCCAAGATGGGGTTGAGCTGTACCCTGCCTCTCAGCCAGTCTTCATCACTCCAGGGCAAGACCAGGGAAGAGCCAGGGTGCTCCGCCCAAAAGTCGATGAGGCGGTGGTTGGGGCAGATCAGCTCGTAGAGGTGGTTTTGCTCGGCAGGAGAGAGCCTGTCCAGCTTCGCCTCTAGCCAAGCCGGCAGGGCTTTGTCTTTAAACAGCAGCGCCGGATCCCAGTCGGCGTAGTCCACGAGGCAAACCAAGCCCAGCTCTGCCTCTTGGAGCATGCGCATTAGGTCTGGGATCAGAAATCCCTTGTCCCCAGGCAAGAGGTAGTTGGCCCGGATGTTGCCGTCGTCGCTGTAGATCTTGGGATCCCAGTGCAGGGCAGCCCGCAGCTCGTCGGAGGCCAGGCTGGTCATGAACTCCCGCACCCGCCGGCAGGCTTCGGGGGTGGGCAGCTCAAACAGGCCCAGCAGCCGGAACGCCTCCTGCATGCGGAAGATCACCTCCCGCTGGTAGGCGTGGTGTAGGTTGGCCCGCAGGATCCCGTTTGGCTTGAGCACTCGCTTGAGGGCCTTTAGCCCAGCCACCGGGTCGTCCAGCAAATAGAGCACATCGTTAAGGCTGATAAAGTCAAACTGCAACCCGAGCCGTTCGACCTCCAACAAGTCTAGGGCGTAGAGCTCCACCTCCCCGAACCCGTGGTAGCGCAGGCGCCGCTCGGCTGCTCGCACTGACTCTGGCGCCAGATCACAGGCCACCAGCCGCGCCCCTGGATTGGCCTCCGCCAAGAGCAAGGTCTCCCAGCCAGAGCCACAGCCAACATTGAGGATGGTGATCCCCTCGCTGGGCAGGATGGCGCGGGTACGGGCGTATTGGGCCGTCGTCCAGCTCAGGCGGTACAGGCTGTCGATGGCGTTGCGGCCTGACGTCTCGAGGGGCACGTTGGGATAGGGCAGTTCCTCGTAGAGTTGCCGCAAAGACTCAGTCGTGCTGCCAGCCATGGGATCCGCTCCTAGGAAGCTGCTTCTTATGCTACTGCCCCAGGAAGGCCGCAATAGCGCCGGCAATGGCCTCATTGCCCCCGCGATCCAGCCCCTCCGGCGCCTGGGGAGGGTGAGGGGGATCCCGCAAGAAGTCCCAGGATCCCTCGAAAAACTCCTCGGCAGAGAGGATGCGATGCCAGCCGTAGCGCCGCAATCCCTCCACCAATAGGGGCGACTCGGCAAACCCAAAGCGGTTGACACAGGCCATGGGCGTGCCACAGCGCAGTGCCTCTGCCAAGGTGCCATAGCCCGGCTTGGACACCACCCAGCGGCAGAGGGGCATCACATCCACTGGCCGCCACACTTGACCGTCTAGGACTCGCAGGTTGGGCAAGGCAGGAGCCTGCTGGTCAAAGGTGAGAAACTGCCAGTCGGGAAAATCCTCCAGCCGCCCGTAGGGCAAGCCCTGCAGCCCCAGCCCGCCAAAGGTCAACAAAACCGTGGGTCGCTCTCGCTCTAGCCCCAGGCGCTGGGCCACCTCCTCCGCCAAGTAGCGCGGATCCGACCCCGTCAGCCCTACTGCCTCTTGGCAGGGAAAGGCGCCCATGGGCTCGGCAAAGGGCAGGCGAAACAGCCGCTGGCACCGCCCGTACAGCTCGCGGATCCAGACCACAAAAGGCTGGAACTGGGGGCCATACTCTTGATAGATAAAGTCCCAGCCGAAGTTGCTCGCCATCCAGCAGGGGATCCTGGCGGCCTGGGCAATTGCTGCAGCCAGCGGCGGCACGTCCGCCAACACCAAGGGTATCCCCTGGGCGCGAATGAACTCCGCTTCTTCCTGAATCAGTGCCTCAGCCCCGGCTTTGAACGTCTTGAGGGCAGCTAACGTAGCCGGCAGATCTGCCTGCAGACCATCGGGCTGCACCACGCCTACATCCAGGGCCCGCTGTCGATGGAGAAACGGCCCCTCCACATAGCGCTCCAGGAGCCAGCGGGGGGCTGGTGTCACCCAAATGGGCAGGACATTGGGATCCCGCCGCCGCAAAGCGTTTACCACCGCCGCCAGGCGAGTGACATGCCCAAACCCATGGGCCGTTGCCGCCACATACAGAGGGACCGGCTTCACTGCCATAGCCTCAGGAAAGAACAGGCTGAGGTCTTTCCCGCCAGGAGACCCAGAGGTTGCTGGCCAAGATGAGAACTAGGCCCAGCACGGAGCCGGGAGCGATCTGCTCCCGCAACAGCACCGCAATCAGCCCCAGCGACAAGAAGGGTGTTACATAGACCCAATTGGCCAGGGATCCCCGCTCGTTCGCTAGCTCCAGCGCCCGCAACCAGAACACAAAAGTCAAGCCCATCTCCGCCAAGCCGATGTAGGCCGCCCAGCCCAGCCCTGCCATTGTCCACCTCAGCTCCTGAAACGGCAACAGTAGCAGACAGTAGCCGCTGCCGAAGAGAAATCCCATGAACAGCTTCAGCAGGGCATCCCGTCCATCCCGCACATTGAGCAGCCAGTAGAGAGCCCAAATAGCGGCGCTGCCCACTGCCAGCACCACTCCCCAGGGATCCTCCACCTGCAAGGTGCCCCAGGATCCCCCCGTGGCCACCAGCACCACCCCCAGCAGGCTTGTTCCCAAGGCCAGCAGTAGCCGCCCGCGCAGGCGCTCCCCCAACAGCGGCACCGCCAAGAGAGCCAACACCAGCGGCCAGGTGTAGTTCAAAGCCAGCGCCGCCTGGGCCGAGAGGCGATCGTAAGCCTGGAAGAGCACCCCGTAGTAGCCAAACGGGTTAAGCAGCCCCTGCAACGCCGACAGGGCAAGCTGGGATCCCTTCTGTTGGGCAACAAGATGCGCCCGCCCTGTTACCACCAGAGCCATCCCCAAGATTAGGCAGGAGCTGCCCGCCGAAAGAATCAGCAAGGCCGTCGGCGCAAGGTGTTGCAAGCCAAACTTAAAGGCGCTGGCTGCCGTGGCCCAACCCAAGATGGCTGCCGCCAGATAGGCATAGGCTCGGCGGGGATCCCTGGGCATTAGAAGCTGTCGAGATCTCGATCCTCCGGCTTCGGCTTCGCTTTGGTGGAAAGGCCCAACCGCGGTGCCACCACCCAGGCGTAGAGCAGGTAGCCCAGCCCCGCCACCACCGCCCACCTGAGAAGGGTGACGAACACCCGAAAGACTAGCCCAACCAGCAGGATACAGCCCAGGATGGCCAGAACCGGCAGCAGGGGGCGCCCCCACGTCCCAACCCAAGCCCAAAGGGCAGTTTTGCCCTGGGACGAGCTCCGCAACTTGGCAGCGGCCGCAGTTGCCTGCTCCAGTTCAAGCTCAAGCTGTTTCAGCCGTTCTTGCTCTGACATAGGGAGCAGTCTCTAGGATCCAGAGCCACCTCCATCTTACGGGCTGCTCCTCACAAAGTCGGGCAACCTAGGCCCGCGCCGAGAGGATCTCTTGGGCCATGGCGCGGAATGAATCCAAAGCTGGGCCGGGGCGACGGTTGGGACGCGGAGCCGGGATCTCGTTGGGCACAAACGGCTTCTCGACCACCACCTTAGGCTTAGCAGGCGCAGCCGTTGGGGCAGGCTTGGAGGAAGCTGCCGGCTGGGTTGAGGCCGGGCGAAAAGGCCCGGTAATGAAATCCACTAGGCCGCCGAAGAGGATGCCAAAGAAGGAAAAAAGACCACCAAACAGCTTTTTGAGAATGCCCATAGCCAATTGCGAAAAAGAGGTAAAGCTATGCAACTTAGCACTCATTATTGAGAGGAACGAGCATCTTGGCTATGGGTAAATGTTCTTAGACTCAGGGATCCCCCACCTCTCTGCCAGTGGCGTCAAAGCGCCGCAGAGGTAGGGCCAGCTCCAGCTCCTGCAGCTCCAGGGGTTCCAAGATGAACCGGCTGCGCCCCAGCTCAAAGCTATCGGCTGCTGCTGGGTTCACTCCATAGCCGATATCCGCCATGGCTCCCACCGTGAGGATGCTCAAGGGATTGGGCACGCCCCGGTCGAGACGGCTGGTCATCAGCTCGCGGCCCAAGACACTCTCCCGCCAGTGGGAATCGCGGGATCCCACCCCAAATTGGTTCTCCAGCGGCACAGAAGGGGCATTGCCTCCTAGCGTGGAGAAAGCCTCAACTGCCCGCGGGCCGATAAAGCGGGGGTCATAGCCCGGCGGCGTCGGCTGATCCCGCCCCACCAAGCCCACTGTCAGCCCCTTGGGATTCCAGACACTGGGCAAAAAGCCAAGGGCATGGCCCAGCTCATGCAGGGCGGTGATGGGCAGATCCCCCCGCTCTTCCAAAGCCGAGAGGTTTTGGCTGTTGAACACAACAACGGAGTAGAAAGGCAGGCCATTGGAGGCCCGCACAAAACAGGGAGCGGCTCCCCCTAAAATCCGCTCGTTGCCCAGGTTTCTCGCCCGCACCTCCACCAGCAGATCGTCGATGGGGAAATCAAGGGGGGTGCTGGGAAACCCCGCATCGCACTCGTCGGCCCGGATGGTGGTAGGCGGCAGATCCGGCTGATCCTCGATGATGATCTCCTGCCACCTCAAGGCCGCGCTGCGGACAATGGCTTGTTGGCTGGGAGTGAGGCTGTTGTCGGGGAAACGAACGTCAATGGTGAACTGGGGAACAGGGGCAACTGTTGGCGAAGGCAGAGTTGGAGGAGGAAGGGCTTCTAAGGAAGAGAAACCCCCTCTTCCCCCGCACGCTTTGAGGAGCAGTAGCAGCACAGCCATGAGGAATCCGAGCAGGCGCAGGCTCCAGGTTCGGCGTCCAAGTTGCCGCAGCCCTAGGAAATGCTTCGCCCTCTTCTTTTGAACAACCATAGCTGGGCTGGCCGTCAAAAAGCCTCCTAAACGCTAACATTGGCTGCAGCGCTAGGGATCCTCGGTGTACATCAGCGTCATCATTCCCACCTACAACCGCCTTCCCATCTTGCAGCAGTGTCTGCGAGCCTTGGCGCAACAGCAGCCCGGTCCCTACGACGGCTACGAGGTGGTGGTGGTAGACGACGGCTCCACCGACGGGACGGTGGAATGGCTGCAGAGCCAGCCGCCGGCCTTGCCGCCCCTGAAACTCTTGTGCCAAGAGCACCGCGGCCCTGCTGCAGCTCGCAACCTGGGGTTTCGCCACGCCCAGGGATCCATCATCGTCTTCATCGATAGCGACCTAGTGGTGGTGGATCACTTCCTGGCCGCCCATGCCCAGATGCTGCGGCGGCATGGGGTTACTGGCAATCCCAACTCGCCCCACGAAGCCAAGGTCTTCACCTACGGGCGGGTAATCAACACCTGCAACTTCCAGGATCCCCGCTCCGAGCCTTTCAAGCTCACCGACTTTTCGGCCGCTTTTTTTGCCACCGGCAATGTGGCTATTGCCCGCCACTGGCTAGAGCAGGTCTGCGAAACCCCTGCCGGCCCCTTCGACGAGCGGTTTCACCTCTATGGCTGGGAAGACCTGGAGCTGGGGGTGAGGCTCAAGCGCCTGGGTTTGCGGCTGGTCAAGTGTCCCCAGGCCACTGGCTACCACTGGCACCCCCCCTTTGAGCTGCAGCAACTTCCAGCGCTCATTGAGCGGGAGCGGCAGCGGGGCCGCATGGGCATCCTTTTCTACCAAAAACACCCCACCTGGGCGGTGCGTTTCATGATCCAGCTAACGCCCCTGCACCAAGTCCTTTGGGGCCTGCTGTCGCTGGGGGGCTGGTTGAACGAAAAGCGACTGGAACCGCTGCTGCGCTGGCTAATCCAGAAGGGACAATCCCAACTGGCCCTAGAGCTGTGTCGGATTTTCTTTCTCAACTGGTATAACGTGCAAGCAGTTTATGCCGCTTACAGGGAAATAAAGGCGCGAAACAGCGGCACCCACTTGGCCTGAGCCACCAAGAGCGTTGGGTAGGTCAGCTGGCCATAGTCCTTGCCCACCCTCAAAGGCTGGCCGGGATCCGGGTCAGCCGGGCCCAGAGGCTCCCACACTGCGCCAGCTCCTTTCGCAATAGCCCACACTGCCGCCACATCCCAGATCTTAGGCGAGCGCTCCACCGCGCCCAAAAGGCTGCCGCTAGCCACCAAGAGCAAGTTGTAGGCAGCTCCCCCTAGCATGCGCGCCTTGCAGGGAAATTCCGGGCTAATCCAATGGCCGCTGCGGGAGCAAAAATTAAACAGTTGGTTGGGGCCAGGTGGAGCGGTGCTGGGGCGGATGGGTTGAGGACAAGCAGGATGCTGGTCGTGGCGGGTGAGGAAAGCCCCTGCTGGGGCATCCCCGGGAAACTGGGGCCAATAGCCGTAAAAAGTCTGGCGGATAGGTGGCAAATGGACACAGCCAAACACAGGCAGGCCCCAGTGCAGCAACGCCAGCGAGCTGCCCCAGATGGGGATCCCGTGGGCAAAATTGGTGGTGCCATCGAGGGGATCCACCACCCAGCACCACTCTGTCTCGGGGAAGATGTGGTTTGACTCCTCGCTCAAGTAGCCGTGATCCGGATAAGCAGCGGCAATGGCCTCCTGAAAGGCCCGATCGGCCCACTTGTCGGAAGAGGTTACTAAGCTGCCATCCGCCTTCTCCATGGAGCGTGCCTGGCCAAAGTCGGCTAGAAGCTGAGAGCCCACCCGGGCTGTCAGCTGGAGGGCAAACTCGGTGACCTCGCGCCAAAAGGAGGAAAGCTCCATGCTCTAATCCTAGCGGCAGCCTAAGTAGCCCAGGATCAGCCAGATCCTCTCTTCCCCGACCGCCTTCAGCTCCAAGCCGACTAGAATCGCTGACAGGTCTGCCACAGCCGGCCTTCCTCCTCCATGAACCCGCAACTGATTGGACAACTGATTGGCAACCGCTACCGGCTGATCCGACCCATCAGTGAGGGGGGGTATGGCCAGGTGTTCGAGGCAGTGGATACCCAGCTTGGCAACGAGGTGGTAGCTGTCAAGTTGCTGCGCCCGCCGCCGCCGGACATGGGGCCGGAGTACTACCAGCAACTGCAGCAGCGTTTCCTGGACGAGGCAAGGGTAAGTGCTTTGCTGGGGGAGCACCCCAACATTGTGCAGGTACGCTCCTACGGCCTGTACCAAAACCAGCCCTACCTGGTGATGGAGTACCTAAACGCCAAGCCCTACACGGGCCAAGGTTTGGACTCCGTGCTGGCGCAAGAGGGCCCTCTGCCTCCTGAGCGGGTGGTGAACTTGGCCTTGCAAATTTGCTCAGCCTTGCACCATGCCCACAACTTCCACATGGATCTAGGCAAACACTCCATTCGCGGCGTTATCCACCGCGACATCAAGCCGAGCAATATCTTCGTGCAAAAGGGTCCTGACGGCAAGGAGCGGGTCAAAATCCTCGACTTCGGCATTTCCAAGCTCATGGGAGAAGCCTCTCGCCGCTTGACGCAGACGGGCTATTTTCTGGGCACGATGGTCTACGCCTCCCCGGAGCAAATGCGAGGAGAAAAACTAGATGCCCGCTCCGACATCTACTCCCTGGGGGTGGTGCTGTACGAGTTACTCACTGGCAAGCTTCCCTTCGAGCCCGACACCGATACCTTGCAGGGCTGGTACCACGTCCATAACTTTCAGCAGCCCCGTCCCCTGCGAGACCATCCCCTGCCTCACCCTATCCCCGAGGCGCTGGAAAAGGTGGTGCTGCGTTGTTTGGAGAAAGACCCTGCCCTTCGCCCCGCCACTATGGAAGAGCTGGCTCAAGAGCTCCAGGCTGTCTATTCTCCGCGGCATATCCCCGCGGGCTTTGGCGGGCAAGGGACTCCACAGGCTCCCTCCAGCTCGGAGGCAGATGAGAAAAAGCTGCAGCAAGCCGTGCATTGGATCGAGGCAGGCGAGTACAAGAAGGCCGTCCGCCTCCTCAGCGAGCTGATCCAGAAAACTCCCAACGACGCCCGCTACTATCTCTACCGCGGCCTGGCTCACCAACGGCAAGGCCATTGGGGTCTTGCCCAGATGGACTACCAAGGGGTGCTGCGGCTGGAACCGGGCAATCCCTTTGCAGAACAGGGGCTACGCGAGGTCGAGCAGCAGGTGGGTTCTGACCACAGACCTACCCTGTTTCCTACAGCTACACCTCGGCGGGGCAGAAGGTTGGCCTGGGCTTGGCTTTTGGCCAATGGGGCAGCAGCTGGCGGCGGCTACCTAGGGTTAGCGGCTTTGGCTCCGCTGCTGGTTCCTTTCGGATCCCTCCAAGGGGCGGTGGTTGGGGCTGGTCTTGGCCTGATGACGGGGCTACTGCAGTGGGCAGTGCTGCGGCGGCAGGTCTCTTGGCGGTGGGTGGCGGCTACGCTGCTGGCTACAGCTGTGGGTTGGCTGGCAACAGATCTCCTAGCTCCTCAGGTGGAGGGGGTGATCCCTGTCTTGGATCCGAACGATCCCTGGATCCAGAGGATCCTCCCAGCGATGGCTAGCCCCCTACGCGGCTTGCTGGTGGGTCTTGGCGTCGGTGGGCTGCAAGGGATCCTACTCGCTCGACAGGGGAAAGTTGCCTGGGCCTGGCTCTTAGCAGCAGGGGCAGAAGGGGGAGGAGCGGCTTTGCTCATGGGCTTGCTGTTGGCTAGCTCTGCTGGGAGCCCCTGGTTGCTGCTCCTTGCAGGTCTTTTGGCCTCTACCCGTCCCCTTAGCGCTCTTGTGCTTTTGTATTGGTGCCGCAGGTAGTAAAGACTCCAAAACAGCAAGAAAGCCCTCTCTTGAGGGCCTCCTTAGGGATACTGTTTGCGCCGTTTTACCGTTGTTTTCGACCTGGAAAATCCACGATAGGACATCGGGGATGATATTGATAGTTTCCAAACCAAGTTTGGCTTACTACTCTCACATCCACACCCGTCCTAATTGCCAAAGGGTATCGATCGCAAAAACATAACGGCAGTCACCAACGCCTCAGTATCCTCTGGCCATCTTACCCCATTCCCCTGCGGGATCTGTCAAGGGCCTAGCAAGAAGTCCCTCTTCGGATCCCCTGCTCTGTGGCTTTTTGGGGTACGGTAGGAGCATGCGGGTTAGGTAGCTCCCGCAAAGGGGAGAATCTCTGCGTGCATCCGTTTTGGAATGTCCCTATTGAAACGTCCTTCTAGCCATGCTGGGTTCTCTGTTGGACAACATCTACGGCGCCTGGTTCCTGCCAGAACGTACCTTTCGCTTGCTGCGGCAACAGCCTGTCCTCTGGCAGGCGTTTGGGGTGGTAGCGCTGCTCAACATCCTCGAGGCCATTCGCCGCTTCGGGTTCAACCTGCCGAGCCTAGTACTGGCAGTCCTGGCGGGATTCCTGGGCTGGGTGAGCTTGGCAGCTTTGTTGCAGGGCCTGGCCTTTTGTTTTGGGCGGGCTGCCCCCTCCTTTGCGGCCCTGCTTTGCCTGACGGGTTTTGCCGGCCTGCCCTGGCTTCTGCTGGGGCCTGCCCAAGCTTTGGGCGGGGTTGCCGGATCCCTGTTGGGCTTGGTGGCCCTGGTGTGGTTCGGGGTTTGGCAAGTGCGGGCGGCGGCGGTGGCCCTGGATCTAGAGTGGTGGCGTCTGGTAGGCCTGATCCCGATGGCCTTTCTGGGAGGGATCCTCTCCCTGAACTGGTTGACCAGTGGCCTCTTGGCCTTGGCCTCTCTGGGCTAGAGGTTAGCTAGGTACTCGTTGCAGCTCCGGTCTTTCCTCAGGGAGGATGGCGCCCTCTACGGGGCAAACCTGGAGACAGATGCCACAGTCAATGCAAGCAGCAAAGTCGATCCAGAAGTAGTCGGTGCCTTTGGCATTTTTGCCGTTCCCAGGGTGAATACAGGCAACCGGGCAAGCCTCCACGCAGTCGGCAACGCCTTCGCAAACGTCAGTAACAATGGTGTGCGGCATGGATCCCTCCCGCGGACGCTTCTTAGTCCTGTTGGCCAAGGCAGCTAGCCTCAAGTCCGTCCGCCCTCTGCCCCTGCATGGCGGATGGCTTTGTCATTCTAGGCGAAAACGAGCGTAAATTCTTGGGGAGCCACCGCCAAAGAGCGCACCCGCAACTGCTAGCGAAGGCGGGGAGAGAGGGTGGAAGTTTGGGCTAAGCTTTCCCTGAGGGAATCCAAATTAAACGGGAGCGGCAGCCATGCGGTGCTCGTGGCCCCTGGCGCTAGGCCTAGGTTGGGTGCTCACCTGGTCGAGTGCTAGCCTACCCACCTGGTCCCAAGGTGTGCAACAGCAAGCCTCGCTGGCCTGGACTGAAGCCTACGTGGCAGCGCTGGAGCGCCAAACAGACCTGGTGCTGACCCGGGAGCCACTGTCAGCCCCTCTCACCCGCCTGGAATTGGCCCGGTGGTTAACCGAATTTTTCGGCTACGTGCCCAACCCCAAGCAGGTGCAAGAGATTCGCGACCTTGAGCCCAATACCCCTGACTATTGGACGGCGCAGGCGGTGCTACAGGCAGGGGCCATGCGTCTTTACGAAGGCAACGAGTTCCGCCCCCAAGGGGATCTCACCCGCCTAGAAGCTCTAGCCATCCTGGTGCGGGCCTTGCGATTGCCTGCTCCCAGCCAGGCTGACATCGAGCGCTGGATGGCTCTGTACACCGACGCTGCTGAGGTGCCAGAGGTGGGGCGAGCTCTTGTGGCTATGGCAGGGGAAGCGGGCCTATTGGTGAATGTGCCGGATCCCGCCAAGCTGCGGCCCAACCGGATCCTCAGCCGTGGTGAAGGAGCAGTGCTGCTGCACCAGGCGCTGGTACATCGCGGAAAGCTGCCGCCTCTGCCGCCTCCAGTAGCCCAACTGCGTCCTTCCCCGGCGCCAGTGGCCAAAAGCGTTCAGCCTGAAATCTTGCAAACACGAGTCATTCCTGAAGCGGGAGTGGTGCTGCCAGGGCAAACCCTGACGGTCGAGGCCCAGGGCACCCCAAACGGCAAGGCCAGCGTGGATATCGGCGACCTGGTGCGGGGCTTGCCCATGGAGGAGGTGCAGCCCGGCTACTACCGCGCCGTTTACACCCTTGGCCCCCAGGACAGCGCCCTCAGCCCTGACATCCGCATTCAACTTAGCCTCAACGGGCTGGAGACCCGTGTTCAGCGGCGGCTCCCTCAGTTAGCCTTGGGCAAGGTTGCTCCCCCGAGAGTCGAGCCGCTGTTTCCTCCTTCGACCCCTCTGCCCCAGCCGGCCCCTGCCCCTCCTACCCCCCCGGCCGCCAGCCACGGCCCTCGCATCACGGCCATTCGCCTGCATCCCCAGCGCGACCTAGTGGAAGGGGATATCCTCACCATCGCCATCTGGGGGGACTCAGGGGGAGTGGCCCAATTTGACCTGGGCAACCTGGCCCTAAACCAGCCAATGCGGGAGGTGCAGCCTCACCACTATGAGGGCACCTACGTGGTGGCTCCCACCCACCAGGCCACCAATCCCACCTTGCGGGTTGTGCTTACCAAAGACGGCCTCAGCCAGGAGTACCGGGAGATCTTTCCTTTCTCAATCGATGGATCCAAAGGAACCCGCCCCACCATTCAGCCGGCTTCTGGGCCTGTGGTCGCCGAGCCGCCTCGGATTTTCAGCGTTACCACCAACAGCACCAACCTGCGCAGGGGCGAGATCCTCAGAGTAACAATGCAAGGGGATCCCGGAGGGCGGGCCGCTTTTCGTATTGTCGGGGTAACTCCCGAGGTAGAGATGCGGGAGGTGGCACCGGGTCTCTATGAAACTCAGCAGCAACTGCCCTCCAACATGCAGCCAGTTAACAACGGCATCATCGAGGTAATCTTGGAGCGGGGCGGGCAAAGGGCCATCCAAACCAGCCCCTCGCCTATTACCATTGCTCCTTGACCATGCGATCTCTCTAGGGCTGGCCCGTGTGGGAGGGGCCAACTAAAAACAGCATGATTCCTGACGCAGGGAGATCTAGTACGCCTTTGCCGCTTTTTCAACCAACACCCCATAGACCTTGGGGCTACAAAGTCAAGGATGGTATGTCCTATCGGGAAGAATCGTGCCCGTCAAATCTTTGAGCCATCCCCATCCAAGATTGAGCCTGGCACCTGCTAGGTTGGCTTCCCTAAGCTGAGTGCCCAGCAGCTTGGCCCAGCTCAGGTCGGCCCCACTTAGGTTGGCTTGGCTCAAATTAGCCTCGTCCAAATCAGCCCCAATGAGCTGAGCTCTGCTCAGGTTGGCCCCAGTGAGGTTGGCACCTCTTAGGTTGGCGCCTCTCAGGTCGGCCCCAGCCAGGTTAACTTCTTGCAGATGGGCTCCGCGCAGGTCGGCATCGCGCAGATCGGCCCTGCTTAGGTTGGCCCCAATTAGGTTAGCGTCGCGCAGGTCGGTTCCACATAGGTTGGCTTCACCCAGGCTAGCTCTGCTCAGGTTGCTCCCGCTCAAGTTGGCCCCGCTCAGGTCAGCTCCGCTTAGGTTCTTCAGGCCGGCCTGACTGTTGACGATTTCCCAGACTAACCGCCACTTGGGGTCTAGCTGAGTCGTTTCAGAAATAACCGACCCCCTCAGCTTGGCGTTGCTCAGGTCAGCCCCGCTCAGGTTGGCCTCCCTTAGGTTAGCCCCACCCAGATCAGCCTCCCTCAGGTTGACCCCGCTCAGGTCGGCACCGCTCAGGTTGGCTCTGTATAGATTCTTTAGGCTGGCCTGACCGTTGACGATTTCCCAAACCAGCCGCCACTTGGGATCTAGCCGGGTTGTTTCAGAAATAGCCGACCCCCTCAGCTTGGCCCACCTCAGGTTGGCTCCCCTCAAGTCGGCCTCACTCAGGTTGGCTCCACTCAGGTTGGCCCAGGTTAGTTTAGCTCTGCTCAGGTTGGCCTTGCTCAGGTTGGCCCCCCTCAGGTCGGCACCGCTCAGGTTGGCTCTGCTCAGGTCGGCCCCCCTCAAATTAGCCCACCGGAAGTCTCGCTCGCTAGCGCCATACTTCGCTCGAATATCTCCAACCTGTCGCAGGGGGATCTGGTACGCCTTTGCCACCTGTACAAGCCAGGGATCCCCCGAGTTCAGAAGCGTTTCCCAAGCAGCAAACTTCACTTCCCAATCCCCATCTTCGTGCAGGGCTTTGATGAGAAGCTGCGCCCCTTCTTCTCCATGGTGGAGAGCCTCTTTAAGGGCCTCGATGCGGACCTGGGGATCCGGACTGGCCAGGGCTTGTCGAATAGCCACCAGGTTACCCAAGGCTCGATCCAATCCGCCAGGCCCTTGTCCGCCCGAAACAGTATTGAAGTTTTCCGCCACCGTACTGCCTCCTGGCTAGACGTTAGCTTGGCCTCAACAGCCCCATGCTGCCTCGTGAGAGTAAGTCAGCCCCCTCAAAAGCAGGGATTCTTTCAAGCACTCTGGGCCGATAGAGACGAGCACTTAGTGGAGCCGAGCCCAGATAGATCCCACCCAGCCGCCATGGAAGTGAAATCCACACCCACAAATTTTTGCCGTAATCAGCAGACCCTCCAACTGTCGCCAATTCCAACAGTCTGAGTAGAGCCAAGTCTTGAGTCTACTTGTGCAGAATGTACTCCCTGGCTAGACGGCTACCTCAAAGGGATCGGCGCTGGGCTGGATCTGGGTGGACAGTTTGGGAATTACCTGCAGCTTGAACTGTTGCTCGAAGACCTTTTTCTTCTCGTTCAAGCTCCACAGCTCTAGGGCGCAGTCGTCGTTGGGATGCTTGGGATCCAAAATTAGCTCCATGCGGCGGGGGCCCTCTCCCAAAAGCTGGAAACGGCAGTGCACCGCTTGGATGGCCTGCAGGCGGCGGCGATCAAGAGCACAGGCTATGCGCAGCAAGGGGCTAAGTTCCAGTACCACTTGGCGATCCCGCTCGTTGGTGAGGCGCTGGAAGTTCTCGTGCTTCTTCTTGGGGGGCGACTTACGGTGGTAGCGGGCTAGGTTGGCAATCACCTCCACCTCTTCCTCGTTGAAGCCCAAGAGTTCCCCGTGGCGGATGAGGTAGTAGGAGTGTTTATGGTGGGCGGCATGGCTGATGAAGTGGCCGCAGTTGTGCAGCATGGCCGCCGCCCAGAGGAGAGCTCGCTCCCGGGATCCCCAGCCGTGCAAGATGCCACGGGTTTGATCGAAAAGGCTGAGGGCAAATTCTGCCACCCGCTCGGCATAGGGGATCTCGACTTGGTATTTCTCTGCCAACTTGAGGACGCTACGCCGCCGCACCGAGCTGTGGTAGCGCAGCCGATCTTCAATTAACCCTTGGCTGATCATCCAATCCACGATCAGCCCTTCCCGCAAGGCCCGCTCGCAAAACTGGATCTGCTCCACCCCCAGCAGGGTCATCACTTCCTCCAAAATGACCGCCCCAGCTAGGATAATCTCTCCCCGCCTTTCCCCTAGGCCAGGTAGCTTTTGCCGCTCGGCCACGGTGAGGGAGCGCAGCTCCTTGATGTAGCCGCGCAGGGCTTCCAGGCTAAACCTGTACCCGTGCAGGCGAGTGGGGGGATCGCCCAGGCGGCGGCGGGCATCCAACTGGGCCAGGCACTCCACGGTGCCGGAGGTGCCCACCAAGGCCAGGGATCCCGCCTGGGGAGACGACTCGACAATGCGCCGCATCTGCTCGATGGGAGCTTCCAACATGCCGCGAATATGCTGCCGCAGCGCCTGCAGCTCACCAGCCGTAGGCGGGTCGTGGTGCAGGAAAGCTTGGGTCAGGCGCACCGCTCCCACCTTGATGCTGCGCAGAAACTCCGGCTCTTGGCCGTTGCCCAAAATCAGCTCAGTGGAGCCGCCACCGATATCCACCACCGCGTGCAGCCGGTTGTGGAACTCCATGGCCGAGAGCACGCCCAGGTAGATGCGGCGGGCTTCCTCCTGCCCTGAGATGAGCTCCACCCGCAGGCCCAGCTCTCGCTCAATCCGCTTCAAAAACTCCGGCCCATTGGGGGCTTCGCGCACGGCACTGGTGGCCACCGCAACAATATCCTGCACCTGAAAGCTTTCGGCAATGCGGCAAAACCGCTCCAGAGCCGTCCGCGCCCGTTCCATGGCAACAGGCGTAAGGGCACCTGTCTGGCTGCAAAACTCCCCCAGGCGGACGGTGGCTTTTTCGCGGGAGATGATGGTGAAGCTGGGGATGTGGGGGTTGATGCGCACCACCACCATATGCAGAGAGTTGCTGCCCACATCAATGGCGGCGATGACGGGGGCAACTCCCGCGTCTGCAATGGAGAGCGGCTTCAGTTCAGAGGCCGCAGAGCGTGTAGCGAGGTTGGCAGGCGAGAGGCTCATGAAGCGAAGGTAGGGGTGGCAACACCTTCTAGAATACTGTGCGCTTTTGCCCCTTTTTCTTGGTCAACCGCTGGCTTTAAGGGCATCTCAGCCAGCCAGCTGTTGGTTGTCCTCCTTGGGGCTGCCCTTGCCTCAGCCTAAGATTAAGTACGAAGTTGTTACCGCGGGTTCCGATGTCTCGACCAGCCGAATCGCCTCAACAGGCCAGTAGTCCTCTCAAGCTGCTGCGTACTCAGGAGTCTCCCAAGCTGGAGCGCATTCGCCATACCACCTCCCATGTGATGGCTATGGCGGTGCAGAGGCTGTTTCCCAAGGCGAAGGTAGCCATCGGCCCGACAACCGACTACGGCTTCTACTACGATTTCGACCACCCCGAGCCCTTCACGCCAGAAGATCTGGAGCGCATCAAAAAGGAGATGCAGGCCATTATCAAAAAAGGCTTGCCGGTGATCCGCGAGGAGGTGACTCGAGAAGAAGCTAGACGCCGCATCGAGGCTCTTGGCGAACCTTACAAATTGGAGATCCTTGAGAGCATCCCCGAAGGCGAGCCAATCACCATCTACCACCTGGGGGACGAGTGGTGGGATCTCTGTGCTGGCCCCCATGTGGAAAACACCAACGAGCTCAACCCCAAGGCTTTTGACCTGCTCAGCGTGGCTGGCGCCTACTGGCGGGGAGATGCAACCAAACCTCAGCTACAGCGCATCTACGGCACGGCCTGGGAGACGCCGGAGGAGCTAAAGGAATACAAGCGGCGGCTGGAAGAGGCCAAGCAGCGGGATCACCGCAAGCTGGGCAGGGAGCTGGGGCTATTTATCTTTTCCGACGAGGTGGGACCGGGCTTGCCCCTTTGGACTCCCAAGGGAACCCTTCTGCGCTGGGTGCTGGAGGATTTTCTCAAGCAAGAGCAGCTCAAGCGGGGCTACTTGCCAGTGGTCACCCCCCACATTGCCCGCGTGGATTTGTTCAAGATCTCCGGCCACTGGCAAAAGTATCGGGAAGACATGTTTCCCCTGATGGCAGAAAGCGAGGAAGCGCGGGCGGCAGAGCAAGGCTTTGTCATGAAGCCGATGAACTGTCCTTTTCACATCCAGATCTACAAATCGGAGCTGCGATCCTACCGCGACTTGCCGCTGCGCTATGCCGAATTCGGCACTGTCTACCGCTACGAACAATCGGGAGAACTGGGGGGCCTGACCCGCGTTCGCGGCTTTACGGTGGACGACGCCCATCTCTTTGTCCGGCCCGATCAGTTGGAGGAGGAGTTCCTCAAGGTTGTGGATCTGATTCTGGTAGTCTTCGACAAGCTCAAACTCAAGAATTTCCGTGCCCGCCTTAGCTTTCGCGATCCCAAGTCTGACAAGTATCTGGGATCGCCGGAAGAATGGGACATGGCTGAAAATGCCATTCGCCGTGCTGTGGAGAAGTTGTCGATGCCCTATTTTGAAGGGATCGGGGAGGCAGCTTTCTACGGGCCGAAGCTGGACTTTATCTTCCGCGACGCGCTGGATCGGGAGTGGCAGTTGGGCACGGTGCAAGTAGACTACCAAAACCCGCAGCGCTTTGATTTGTACTACATAGCTGAAGACGGATCCCGGCAGCGGCCGGTAATGATCCACCGCGCTCCCTTTGGCTCGCTGGAGCGGCTCATCGGGATCCTCATTGAAGAGTATGCGGGGGATTTTCCCTTTTGGCTTGCGCCGGAACAGGTGCGCATTTTGCCCGTTTCCGACCAATACCTGGGCTATGCCATCCAGGTGCGGGATCAGCTGCGGGAGCACGGGATCCGCGTCCACATCGATGCCGACAGCGAGCGCCTGCCCAAAAAGATCCGCAATGCCGAGAAGGCCAAGATCCCCTTCATGCTTATTGTGGGAGAACAAGAACAGGCAACCGGCACGGTAAGCGTGCGGCAGCGCCACGGAAAAGACCTGGGATCCCTGACAGTGGCTGAGTTCCTGGCTAAGGCGCAAGCGCTTGAGTAGAACCTGCCTGGGAATGGCTTCTTGGGGCTGCTGCAGCCGCCCGTTCCTGGGCCAGGGCCGCCCGCCGTTGCTCTAGGTCGTGAGGAGAGATGCGTCCATAGGTCACGCTCATCTCGGCCAGCCGCTGGGCCAGCTCTGGGCGCAGCATCTCCTCGCGGTAGCGCCAGGCCCAGTTGTTTTCGGCTCTGCCGGGGAAGTTCATGCGCGCCTCTGCCCCCAAGCCCATTACGTCCTGGAGGGGAATAATGGCCAAATCGGCCACGGAAGCAAGGGCCAGGCGGATGAGATCCCAGTGGATGCCAGCGGATCCCTGGCAGCCCAGGTAGCGCAGCAGGTTCTGCTTCTCCCACTCCGGGCGATCCGGATCCTCAAACCAACCCACTATGGTGTTGTTGTCGTGGGTACCCGTGTAGACGACGAAGTTGCGCTCGTAGCTGTGGGGCAGGTGGGGGTTGTCGGGGCCGGCGCCAAAGGCAAACAGCAGGACCTTCATGCCGGGCAGGCTGAATTGATCCCGCAGTTGCACCACCTCTGGCGTAATCTCTCCTCCTAGATCTTCGGCAATGATTGGAATTTCCCCCAGCTTGTCGGCCAACGCCTGAAAGAAATCCGCTCCCGGTCCCTTTTGCCACTCCCCTTCCACCGCCGTTTCTGCCTTGCTGGGAATAGCCCAGTAGCTCTCGAAGCCGCGGAAGTGGTCAATGCGCACATAGTCCACCTGCTTGAGGATGGCCTGGATGCGCCGGATCCACCAGTCGTAGCCGCGAGCCTTAAGCACCTCCCAGTTGTAGAGGGGGTTGCCCCAGCGCTGCCCAGTGGGGCTGAAGTAATCGGGGGGGACGCCGGCTACCCATAGGGGCCGCCCCTCTTCATCGAGCTGAAACAGCTCCCGGTTGGCCCACACGTCAGCACTGTCGGCGGCAACATAGATGGGTACATCGCCAATGAGCTGCACTTGATGCTGGTGGGCATACTCCCTTAGGGATCTCCACTGCTGGGCAAACAGATACTGCCAAAACATCTGGCGGGTGACTGCGTCGGCGTAGCGGTCGCGGGCCTCCTGGAGAGCAAGGGGATCCCGCTGGGCTAGGGCTGGAGGCCACTGAGTCCACTCTTGCTCGCCATACACCTCTTTGAGAGCCATGAAGAGAGCGTAGTCCGGTAGCCAATCCGCCTCCTCGGCACAGTAGGCGTGAAAGGCTTCCCAGTCAGCAGCGCTAGCCTTTTCCTTGAAGGTGGCCCAGGCCCGCTGCAAAAGACCCAGCTTGAAGGGGATGACAATCCCGTAGTCCACCCGCTCAGCATCCCCCGCCTGGATGGCCGGCCACTGGGGCAGATCCTCCCAGGCGTTGGCCTCCAGCCAGCCAGCTTCGACCAGTAGCTCCGGGCTAATCAGCAGCGGGTTGCCGGCAATGGCAGAAAAGCTCATGTAAGGGGAGTTGCCCCAGCCGGTGGGCCCCAGAGGCAGCACCTGCCAGAGGCGCTGGCCGCTTTCTACCAGAAAATCCACAAACCGATAAGCAGCCGGCCCCAGGTCGCCAATGCCAAAGGATCCCGGCAGCGAAGTGGGGTGCAAGAGGATCCCACTGAGTCTGCCCCTGCGCATGGCTGTGCCTTTTTGCCCAAAAGGTATTCCACCGCCTATGCTGTCACTTTTGCAGCTTGATGGAAAGTCCCCGCACGCCCAAGCTAGCTCCTCAAGCCTTGACCGACAGCCCGGTGGCAAGCCCGCACCTCTTCGAGAGTAAACAGGCGGCGAAAGGGAATCCCCATCTGGCAAAAGCGAGCTTCTGCCCCTTCCTGCCGGTCGACTAAGGCGAGGATTCCTTCTGCCCGATAGCCTGCCGCGCGTACCCGCTCTACAACCTTGAGGGCAGAGCCACCCGTAGTGACGACATCCTCCAAGATCCACACTCGACTCTCGGCTGGCAGTTCTGGCCCCTCGATCCAGGCCTGGGTGCCATGAGCCTTGGGCTCTTTGCGGACAATCAGGGCTGCTAGGTTAGCCGGCTGGGCATAAAGAGAAGCCAAGCTCACTGCCGTCACCAGGGGATCTGCCCCCAGCGTCATCCCAGCAACCGCCGCTGTTTCAGGAGGCAATAGCCGATGGAGCAAGGATCCAGCCAGGTAGGCCCCCTGGGGGTGGAGGGTGACCGGCTTGCAGTTGATGTAGTAGGAGCTCTGCCGCCCGGACGTGAGGGTAAAGGATCCCTCGCGGTAGGCCAGCTGTGCCAGCAAATAGAGCAATTTCTCCCGCGCCTCAGCCGGGGAAAGGTTTAAGGGGGAACACTCCAGTAACAACACAGCAGGGATCCAAGTTTTTCCACTGCACTCGTTGCAACGATAGCCGAAGATGGCAGCCCAACAAAGAAGCCCGATCCAATCTGGAAGGGCAGGTACTTTTACCAACGGAAGGAAAGGAGTAGAGTAGAACAGCAGAGTCTCTCAACTACGAGGATCCCATGACGCGAGGCTTTGGACCCTTTGGCAAGATTCAGGAAGCCCTCAAAAAAGCTCAAGAGGTGCGCGACGGCGCCCAAAAGCTGCAAAAAGAGCTAGAAGAAATGGAAATTGTTGGCGAGGCCGGCAATGGCTTGGTGAAGGTGACGGTCAACGGCAACCAGGAGCCCCTTAAGGTGTCCATAGATCCCCAAGTCCTCCAGGAGCCAGTGGATGTGGTGGAGGACTTGCTGCTGACGGCAATGGTAAATGCCTACACCCAGTCGGCTGAGACGATGCGCAAGCGCATGGAGGAACTGACGGCGGGTATCAGCCTGCCAGGGCTGGGCTAATCCTGTGTACACTCGCCCTTTGGCTCGCCTAATCGAGGAGCTGCAGCGCCTGCCCGGCATTGGCTCCAAAACCGCTCAGCGGCTCGCCTTGCACTTGCTCAACAGGCCCGCCCACGAGGTCGAGGCCCTGGCCCAAGCCCTACTGGAAGCCAAGCAAACCGTTAAGCACTGCTCCATCTGCTTTAACTGGTCGGCAGAGGATCCCTGCGAGATCTGCCGCTCCCCCCAGCGGGACCGCCTGCTCTGGTGCGTGGTGGCCGATGTCAGGGATCTCATCGCCGTAGAGCGAACGCGCGAGTTTAAGGGTCTCTACCACGTATTGGGGGGCTTGATCTCGCCCATGAATGGGATCGGGGCTGAGCAGTTGCGCATTCGCGAACTGGTGGCACGGGTGGCGCGGGAGAAGCCCCAGGAGCTCATTTTTGCCCTCAGCCCCAGTGTGGAGGGGGAGGTCACCATGCATGTGGTTAAAGATTACCTGAAGCCGGTTGCCCCCAACCTGCGCATGACTCGTCTAGCTTTTGGCCTGCCCATGGGATCGGAGTTGGAGTATGCCGACGAGGTTACCCTGGCCCGAGCCTTGGAAGCGCGGCAGGAGCTGTAGCAGCAGGCTGCCGGAAGGACTGGCTGGGGAGCTAGTCGGTGAAGCCCAGGATCCAAACTCTCCTAGATAGGATCAGAGCTGGCAAGGCGTTCCGGGAGGCGGGTGGTGGCGCTAAACACTCTGCCCAAATAGCCGCAAGTAGCTCTCTAGCCCCCCAGCCAAGAGGGGCCTTGCCAAGTTAGCCAGCAGGGATCCCACCTCTAGCCTGGAGGTGCTCTCGGCAAGCCTTAGAGGAACTGATGGCTCTCTGGCTGCAGCACTACCTCATTGGGCACGGCATTGGCCGGCAGGGTGAGGACAAAGCGAATGGCCTCGGCAGCCGTGGCGGGGCTGAGCATTTTGTCCCTTTGCACCTTGAGGCTGATGGGATCCCAAAAGGGCGAGTCGATGCCGCCAAAGTAAAACAGGGTAAAGCGCACCCCAAAGCGCTTTAGCTCATCGGCCATGCACTTGGTAAAGCCGACCACGCCAAATTTGGCAGCACAATAAGCCGAGGCCATGGCCATGGGGTGGCGACCCAGAATGCCGGGGAAGTTGAGAATATGGCCGGACTTCTGCTCCCGCATGGCGTTGGCCACCAGTTGGCTGGTGTAGAAGCTGCCCTTGAGGTTGACCGCCAGCATCCGCTCCAGGTCAGCGGGGGTAATTTGCGGGGCAGGTTTGAGGATGCCGGCGCCGGCCAGGTTGATCAGCACATCGATCCGCCCGTGCCTCTGCAGCGTTTGGGTCACCAGCGCCTCGACCTGGGCGTAGTCGGTTACATCCGTGGGGATCCCTACTCCAGAAGCAGCCCCAAGAGCTACTGCTTTCTCGGCCAAGGTGGCCAGGGGCCCTTCTCGCCGCGCCGCCAGCACTAGATGGGCTCCGGCCTGGGCCAAGAGAGGCACAAGGGCACTGCCAATTCCCCCTGTGGCCCCTGTCACGAGAACAACTGCCTGGGACAACGGAGACACTTCACGTTTCTTAAACTCTTTCCCCCATCATACCTGGGGATCAGCCTTGCTTGAGTGCCGAAGACGAGGGAGCCTAAACGCGACGCAACCGCAGTCGCTGCACCCATTCTTCCCCAAAGCGCAGCCAGTCTGCCATTTTTTCTGGAGTCTCCAGTGGTGGGTAATCCCGCCAAATGACAAGCTGCGGCCCGAATCCCTTCGCATAACAAGGAGGATGCTGCTCCAAGAAGTTGAGGAAACTGGGATGGAAGCGCAGGCGAATCTTAGCCTCATCTTCTCCGCGCAAAAGGTAGCGGCGAGAAAAGTCGGGATGGTTCTCGAAATTGATATCCTGCATGCCAAAAGCTTCAGCAACGTCGTCGAACAAGGGAACTTCTGGGCGCAGCCGAAAACGAGGTAGCCGTAGGTCTTCGCAATAGGCCCAGAAAACAGACAAGTAATAATTTCTTCTTCTTCTGGAATCCTTCCAGCTGTAGTCAAAGATGGCGATTTCGGTTCCATCGTTCAGTCGTTTGAACATCGAGTTGTAGAAACGAGCGCCGCTTCGTTGGAAAAAGCCAGCCTGAAGCAAGCGGGATCGGATCCCTTCGGGTAGCTCCGCCGAAAACGACATTCCCAAACTCCTGGCTACCCGCTCCAAGGCTTCCCGACGCCTCTTCTCTAGATAGGCGATAAGCGCCAGAGGGCCTAAGAAAAAAAGGACGAGAAAAAGGACAAAAATAATAAGACCTGTAACCATCCCATCCAAACCCCCCCTGAGTTTGTAAACTCAGCACCCCCACCCAGAGTACCATAGCAGGCACAAAAAAGGGATCCCTCCAGCAAGAAGGGATCCCGTTCAAAAGCCTTGGTCGAGAACTAATGCTTTAGATGAAAACCTCGATTAGGCGTCGAAATAGAGGGCAAACTCGTAGGGGTGAGGCCGCAGGTTAATGGGGTTGATCTCGTTGTCGATCTTGTACTCGATGTAGGTCTCGATGAGATCCTCAGTGAAGACGCCCCCCTCCAACAAGAAGTCGTGATCCTTCTGCAGGCTTTCCAAAGCATCCAGCAGGGATCCGGGCGTGGAGGGGATCTTGGCTAGCTCCTCCGGCTCCAGATCGTAGATGTCTTTGTCGAGAGGCTCGCCAGGGTGGATCTTGTTCTTGATCCCGTCCAAGCCAGCCATCAGCATAGCCGAGAAGGCAAGGTAAGGGTTGCAGGTGGCATCTGGGCAGCGAAACTCCAGCCGCTTGGCCTTGGGGTTTTTGCCCGTTACCGGAATCCGAATGGCTGCGGAGCGGTTGCCCTGCGAGTAGGCCAAGTTTACCGGCGCCTCAAACCCAGGCACCAGGCGCTTGTAGGAGTTGGTGGTGGGGTTGGTGAAAGCCAGAAGGGCTGGTGCATGCTTGAGGAGGCCGCCGATGTAGTAGAGAGCTATCTCGCTGAGATCCGCGTAGTTGCCTTCTTGGTAGAAGAGGGGCTGGCCGTCTTTCCAGAGAGACTGGTGCGTGTGCATGCCGCTGCCGTTGTCGTTGAAGAGGGGCTTGGGCATGAACGTCACCGTCTTGCCGTGCTTGCGGGCCACGTTCCGGATCACGTACTTGTAAATCATCATGTAGTCGGCAGAGGTGAGCAGGTCGGCAAAGCGGTAGCCTAGCTCTCCTTGCCCGCCAGTGGCCACCTCGTGGTGGTGCTTTTCGATGGGCACCCCCAACTTGGCCATGGTTAGCAGCATCTCGGTGCGGAGGTCTTGGTGGGCATCGGTGGGCGGCACAGGGAAATAGCCTTCTTTGTAGCGCGGCTTGTAGCCCAGGTTGCCCCCTTTTTCCTCCCGGCCTGAGTTCCAGCGGCCCTCAATGGAATCGACGAAGTAGTAGCCGGCGTTCTGAGTTTGGTCAAACCGTACATCTTCAAAGATGAAAAACTCCGCCTCGGGCCCAAAGTAAGCCGTATCGGCAATGCCTGTCGATTGCAGGTAAGCCACAGCCCGCATGGCTAGGCTCCGAGGACAACGGCTGTAGGGCTGGCCGGTGCGGGGTTCAATGATGTTGCAGATGAGGCTGAGGGTAGGCACTTGGAAAAAGGGGTCGATCCAGGCCGTTTTGGGGTCTGGCACCATGTACATGTCCGACTCGTTGATGGATTTCCAGCCCCGGATGCTGGAGCCATCAAAGGGCAGCCCTTCGCTAAAAACTTGCTCCGTCAACATTGAAGAGTGGAAGGAGACATGCTGCCAGGTGCCAAAGAGATCCACAAACTTGAGATCCACCATCTGGATATTGTTGTCGTGGATCATTTGGAGCACTTCTTGTGGGGTGGATGCCATGCCTTTCTCCTAACTTGACTTGGGTTGCGGTTGAAACTAAGACAGGCCGAAAGCGCTCACCCATCCTAGAAAGGCCGACACCAGCTTTTTGTATCTTCTGATACAAAGATGACCTGGTTCCAGCCTTCCCTTCGTCAAAGAGCAGCTCACCGGCAATCCGCGGGAGAACGAAAATGAAACTGACAAGCCCTGGCCTCCTTGAGGCTGCGGAATCGTGTTAGGCTAAAGCGTAGTCATTACGAGTTTGACTTAGCAGTTCCGTTGCAGAAGGAGAGATAGAGCAATGACAAACCAAGGTCGGGTTGAGAATGTGGTCATTATTGGCTCGGGCCCTGCTGGGTTGACTGCAGCCATTTACGCTGGGCGCGCCAACCTGAAGCCGGTGGTGTTCGAGGGGTTTCAAGTGGGCGGGATCCCGGGTGGGCAACTGATGACCACCACCGAGGTGGAGAACTTTCCGGGCTTTCCCGAGGGCATCAGCGGTCCCCAACTGATGAAGAACATGCGGGCTCAGGCCCAGCGGTGGGGGGCGGAGCTGTACGCCGAGGATGTCACCTTTGTGGATCTCAGCCAGCGGCCTTTTGTAGTCCGCTCTGACGAACGGGAAGTGCGCACCCACAGCCTCATTATTGCCACCGGGGCTACGGCCAAGCGCCTGCACCTGCCTGGAGAGGAGATCTACTGGAACCGGGGCATGTCGGCCTGTGCTGTCTGCGATGGGGCCATGCCCATGTTTAGGGGAGCGGAACTGGTGGTGATTGGCGGTGGCGATACCGCCTGTGAGGAGGCCACCTACCTAACTAAGTTTGGATCCCATGTCCATATGCTGGTGCGCAGTGGCAAGATGCGGGCCAGCAAGGCCATGCAAGACCGGGTGCTCAACCACCCCAAGATTACGGTGCACTGGCACACGGAGGCGGTAGAGGTTCTGGGCGACGGCCAGCGCCTGACGGGCGTGAGGGTGCGCAACAACCAGACCGGCGAGCTGCAGGAGATGGCGGTAGGGGGGGTATTCTACGCCATTGGCCACAAACCCAACACGGACTTGTTCAAGGGGCAGCTGGAGCTGGATGAAGCTGGCTACATTGTCACCCGCCCTGGTTCTGTAGCCACCAGTGTGGAGGGGGTATTTGCCGCTGGGGACGTGCAGGATCACGAGTTTCGTCAGGCCATCACCGCTGCCGGCACCGGCTGTATGGCAGCCATGCTGGCGGAGCGCTGGCTCTCGGAGCGAGGTCTAGCTCAGGAATATCCCGTTGTCCCGCCGAGCCAGCCGGAACTTGCTTCTGCTATCGAGGTAGAGCCTACGGGAGGCTCCGCTGTCGAGGAGGCCGGTTTTGAGCAGGAGGTGCAAGAGGACCTCGACTTCAACCAAACTTGCCATGAAGGGGGCTATGCCCTGCGGCGGCTTTACCATGAGAGCAATCGCCTGCTGATGGTCAAGTACACGGCTCCCACCTGTACCCCTTGCCATGCCCTCAAGCCAATCCTGAACAAGGTCATTGAAGAGTTTGCCGACAAGCTGCACGTGGTGGAGATCGATATCGAGAAGGAGCCGGAGATTGCCGAGGCCGGCGGGGTAACCTGTACGCCAACGGTGCAGTTTTTCAAAAACAAGGAGCTGGTGGCCCAGGTGGTGGGCGTCAAGCCCAAGTCCCACTACCGCGAGGTGATCCAGGCCAACTTGTCCGAATCAGCCTAGTCTACCAGCTAGTCGGCAAAGGCACTGGAGTAGGCGGCCTGTAGAGCTGCCAAAGAGACCGACAACACGGGATCCCCTTCTGCAGTAGTCACCACCAAGGGATCCGCGGGCCCGCCCACCTCTCCTAGAAGCTGCCACTGGCGGGGAAGCTGCGACTCTAGGTAGGCTTCCCAAGGGGAGCGCTGGGCTGGATCGACGGAAACGAGGATGCGGCTGGATCCCTCGCCAAAGAGAGCTAGATCCCAACGGGTAGACGGAGAGGGGATCCAGATCTTGGCCCCTCGTCCGCCGCTGAGGCAGGCTTCCGCCAGCGCCACGGCTAGTCCCCCCTCACTGCAGTCGTGGGCAGAGCGCACCCACCCCTGCCGAATGCCGTGGCGGCAGGCCGCTTGCACCTGCCTTTCCAGTTCCAGATCCACGGGCGCGGGCCGGCCTGTAACTTTCTGGTAAATGACCGCCAAGTACTCACTTCCCCCCAGGCTGGTAACGGCCTGGGATCCCAAGAGGTAGATGAGATCCCCTTCTTGCTGCCACCCCTGGCCACAGATGAATTTCAAGTCCGGAATGAGACCCACCATGCCGATGACAGGAGTGGGGTAGATGGCCTGGGATCCCTTCTCGTTGTAGAGGGAGACGTTCCCCCCGGTTACCGGCGTGCCCAGGGCGCGGCAGGCATCCCCAATCCCCCGACAGGCCAGGGTCAACTGCCAGTACACCACCGGATTTTCCGGGTTGCCGAAGTTAAGGTTGTCGGTTACCGCCAAGGGATCTGCCCCCACGCAGGAAAGGTTGCGGGCGGCTTCGGCCACCGCAGCTTTGGCCCCCTCATAGGGATCCAGGTACACCCAGCGACCATTGCCGTCTACGGTGGCGGCAATCGCCTTGCGGGAAGCCTGCAGGGGTGGCACCTCGCCTACGCCAAATTTCTGGGGGCGGATGCGGATGACTGCCGCATCTCCCTGTCCCGGCCAAAGGACGGTGTTGTTTTGCACCTGGTGGTCGTACTGGCGATAGATCCAGGCTTTGCTGGCCAGGGTGGGGCTTGCCAAAAGCTGTAGCAGCACCTGCTCCCACGCCAGCGTTTTCTGGGGTAGGTGGATCCCTTGCCGGTCGCAGAGGGGAAGGGTACTGGGATCCCATTGCCAGGCTGCCTGCACATACTCTGGCGGCTCTGGCAACACGGGACGGACGTAAACAGGGGTATCCTCCGCCAAGGCCCGCGCCGGCACTCGCACCACGCAGGATCCCTGGTGCCAGATCTCCACCAGCGGCTCGGCAATGACTTCCCCAACCACGCTGGCCTGCAGGCCCCAGCGGTGGAAGATCTCCATGACCTCTGCTTCCCGGCCTTTCTGCACCACCAGCAGCATCCGCTCTTGGGACTCCGAAAGGAGGTATTCCCAAGCTTCCATGCCGCTTTCCCGGGCCGGCACCCGGTCGAGGTCAAAGCGGATCCCCACCCCTCCCTTGGCCGCCATCTCCGCGGTGGAGCAGGTGATCCCGGCAGCGCCCATGTCCTGCGCAGCCACCACTGCTCCTGTGGCAAAGGCCTCTAGGCAGGCCTCGATGAGACATTTGCCGAGGAAGGGATCCCCCACCTGCACGGCTGGCCGGTCTTGGTGCGCATCTTCTTTCAGCTCGGCGCTGGCAAAGCTGGCCCCGCGGATCCCATCCCGCCCGGTGGTGGCGCCGACATACAAGACAGGGTTGCCCACCCCCCGCGCTGCCGACTTCACCACTGCTGGTGCCTCCAAAAGCCCCAAAGCCATGACGTTGACCAGAGGGTTGCCGCTGTAGCAGGGATCCACGGCCACTTCGCCCCCCACCGTGGGCACCCCCACGCAGTTGCCGTAGTGGGCGATCCCCTCCACCACTCTGGCCATCAAGCGGCGGTTGCGGGGATCCGTCAGCGGCCCAAAGCGCAGGGAGTTGAGCAGGGCAATGGGGCGGGCGCCCAGGGTAAAGATATCGCGTAGGATGCCCCCCACGCCGGTGGCCGCCCCCTGGAAGGGCTCCACGGCTGAAGGGTGGTTGTGGGACTCGATTTTAAAGGCCAGCCAGTCCCCATCCCCCAAATCCACCACGCCGGCATTTTCCCCCGGCCCCACCACCACCCGCTCGCCCGCAGTGGGAAAGTTTTTCAGCAGAGGGCGAGAGTTCTTATAGCAGCAGTGCTCCGACCACATCACCCCAAACATGGCCAGCTCGGTGGGGTTGGGATCCCGGCCCAGTTGCTGTTGGATCTGTTGATACTCCTGGGAAGAGAGGCCGTGGAGCTTCAGCTCTTCAGGGGTAGGGGGCATAGGCACCAAGGCTAAGTCAACAAAGCTGGCCCTAGAAGGCGGGCCTGGCGCTCTTCCAGTATGCGGCGCAGGCGGGGCCACTGCTGCAGCTCAGGGTCTTGGGCAATCAGCTGCTCTGCCGCCTGGCGGGCCAACTGCAGCACCTCTTGGTCGTCCATGAGGCTGGCCAGGGCAAAGTCGGGCAGCCCCGACTGGCGGGTGCCCATCACCTCCCCTGGGCCCCGGAAGCGCAGGTCCATCTCGGCAATGAAAAAGCCGTCGTGGGACTGCTCCAGGACTTTGAGGCGGCGCAGGGCCTCTTCGCTTTCGGAGGAGGTCATGAGGATGCAATAGGCCTGGTCGGAGCCCCGTCCTACCCGTCCCCGCAGTTGGTGGAGCTGGGAGAGGCCAAAGCGCTCGGCGTGCTCTACCAGCATCACCGAGGCGTTGGGCACATCCACGCCCACCTCCACCACCGTGGTGGAAACAAGAATATCCAGCTCCCGCCGGCGAAAGGCCTCGATAACCGCCTCTTTCTCGCTGCTGCTCAGGCGCCCGTGCAGCAGGCCCACCCGGAACTGGGGGAAGACTTTCTCCTGCAGGCGCTGGTGCTCTTCGATGGCCGACTTGAGATCCAGCTTCTCCGACTCCTCAATCAAAGGCAGCACCACGTAGGCCTGCCGCCCCTGGGCAATTTCCCGCTCGATAAGCCGCACCACCTGCAGGCGATCCCCCGGTCGAGCTACCACCGTATGCACCGGCTTGCGCCCCGGGGGCAACTCGTCAATCTGGGTTACGTCCAGATCCCCGTGCAGGGCCAGGGTGAGGGTGCGGGGGATGGGCGTGGCTGTCATGGTCAGGACATCGGGGTGATCCCCTTTTTGTTGCAGGGCAGCCCGCTGCTCTACCCCAAAACGGTGCTGCTCGTCGATGACTACTAAGCCCAGGTTGCGAAACTGCACCGCCGGCTGGATGAGGGCATGGGTGCCGACTACCAGGGGCAGCTCCCCGGTTTGCAACTGCCGCAGGATCTCGCGCCGCTTGGCGGGGGGTGTGGAGCCAGTCAAGAGTTCAACGGGCACTTGCAGTTGGCTGAGCCACTCCACCAGTTTGCGGTAGTGCTGCTCGGCCAGGACTTCGGTGGGGGCCATGAGGGCCGTCTGCCAGCCGGATTGAATGGCTGCCAGCAAGGCCGCCACCGCCACCACGGTTTTGCCGGATCCCACGTCCCCCTGCAGCAGGCGGTTCATGGGCAAGGGATCCCGCAGATCCGCCAGGATCTCATCGATGGCCCGCTGCTGGCCCGCAGTAAGCTGGAAGGGCAGGATCTGGTAGAAGCGATCCAAGAGCTCCCCTCTGGCCGGCTGGTAGCGAGGTACAGCTTGAGCTTGGGCGCGGTAGCGCTGCCGCCGCTGCAAGAGGCTAAGTTGCAGATAGAAAAACTCGTCGAACACCAGCCGCCGCCGGGCTTGGGCCAGCAGCTCTCGCGTTTCAGGAAAGTGAATCTGCTGCAGGGCAAGGGGCAAGTCCAAAAGCTGCAACTGCCGCTTTAGGTTCTCTGGCAAGGGATCCTCCACCAAGGCGGCTGCTGGCAGGGCAAGCTGGACGGCCTTGCGCACCAGATCGGCGGGGATCCCTTCTGAGAGCGGGTAAACGGGCAGGATCTTGCCCAGCTTGTCCGGATCCTCGCCCTCTCCCCCTAGCACCTCCAGTTGCGGGTTATCCAGCGTCAGGCCAAAGCGGCCTTTCTTCACCAAGCCACTGGCCGCCACCACTGCTCCCTTGGGGTATTGCCGCTCTAGGGCTGCCTGCCAACTGCGCTGGGCAAATTGCCGCCCGCTGTAGAAGCGGCTGAGGGTGACTATGCCGCTTTTGTCGGCAATCTTGAGGTTCAAGATGGTCAGCAAGGGGTTCTTGGGGCTGGTGAAGCAGCTGCAGCTTTTCACCGTCCCCACCAGGGTGACCGTCTCCCCCACCTTGGCCTGGCGAATGGGCACCCGGCGAGAATAGTCCAGGTGATCCCGTGGGAAGTAGTAGAGGGCATCGCGCACAGTATGCAGGCCCAGTTGCGCCAGCTTCTCCGCTGACTTGGGGCCAATGCCTTTGAGAAATTGCAGCGGCTGCTCCAAGCTAAGGCCCTTGGGCGGGGGCAAAGCAGGGCTAGGTGGGGCAAAGTGGGCTTGTTCTTGCTGGCGCCGGAGACGCTCCAGCCAGCGACGGGTTTCTGCCACCAGGTGCTGCCGCTCCGACAGCTCTAGCTGGGGGTAGAGGCGATAGCGGGATCCCAGCTCCCGCCAGCGCCGTCGCTCTTCCCCATCCAGCTTCCAGACAGGGGGGGGATCCTGTGCAAACACGCTCTGCAGAAATTGGGAGAAGGTCTGCTCTCGCCCTCGCAGGTCGGTAAACCCCACCTCTGCTTCTAGGGAAAGGGCGCGCTGAACTCGCTGGAGATCCACCTGGGTCAAGCTGCTTCCGGGCTGGCTGCTGGTAGTATCTCTTATCCAACTTTAGCCAATAGCAACACTCACCCATTTGACCACTAAAAAGGGCCTACCCAGGGGTAGGTCCTGCAGAGCAGCCTTTTGCTAGAAACTAGCTGCGAGCCAGGGCGGATCCCAGGAGCACGGCCATCACTGCCGGCACTAGGGCAATGGCCAGGATGGTGAAAACCTGTGCGTCGGTCATAGCCAACTCCCTAAAACCCTGCCCCCCACTTTACCTTGGCCGGCGGCCAGACCCAGGGCCGAAAAACATTCTTTACAAAGCCTCCTCTGGCCCCTGGGGATCCCCTGGCCTAGCCCCCCTGTGTTACGATGTTGCTCCGTAGGGCTGTCGCGACGGCAGGGCGCTGCTGGGCTTTTTTTGTCGGCAACGTTTGCTTTTGGTGTCACCATGGTAGCCGCTCCCCAAAGCTTGACCACTCCCCGGGACAACCTGGCCATCTTGGCGGAAACGGATCCCATCGTTTACCGCCTGATTCAGCAGGAGCTGAACCGGCAGCGGGATCACCTGGAGATGATTGCCAGCGAGAACTTCACCTCGCCGGCTGTCCTGGCGGCCCAGGGATCGGTGCTCACCAACAAGTACGCCGAGGGGCTGCCCGGCAAGCGCTACTACGGTGGCTGCGAGTTTATCGACGAGATCGAACAACTGGCCATCGACCGCGCCAAGCAACTGTTTGGAGCAGCCCACGCCAATGTGCAGCCTCACTCCGGCGCCCAGGCCAACTTTGCCGTTTTCCTGGCCCTGCTGCAGCCGGGAGACACGATCATGGGCATGGATCTCGCCCACGGTGGCCACCTTACCCATGGCTCGCCAGTCAATGTCTCCGGCAAGTGGTTCCGCGTGGTGCACTATGGGGTGGATCCCAAGACGGAGCGAATCGATTTTGACCAGGTGCGGGATCTGGCCCTGCAGCACCGGCCCAAGCTCATCATCTGCGGCTATTCGGCCTATCCCCGGGTCATTGACTTTGCCGCTTTCCGTGCTATTGCCGACGAGGTGGGGGCCTATCTGATGGCAGATATTGCCCACATTGCCGGCCTGGTGGCCACTGGGCACCACCCTAACCCCGTGCCCATCTGCGATGTGGTAACTACCACTACCCACAAGACGCTGCGGGGGCCACGCGGGGGCCTGATTCTCACCCGCGACCCGGAACTGGGCAAAAAGCTGGACAAGGCGGTGTTCCCCGGCAGCCAGGGTGGGCCGCTAGAGCATGTCATTGCCGGCAAGGCGGTGGCCTTTGGGGAAGCGCTGCAGCCCAGCTTTGTCCAGTACTCAGCCCAGGTAATCGCCAATGCCCAGGCGCTGGCGGCGACTCTACAGCGGCGTGGCATCCGCTTGGTTTCGGGGGGCACCGACAACCACCTGATGTTGTTGGACCTGCGCTCGGTCTCGGCGGTGCTGGAGAAAAACGGGGCAGCAGATCCCGTGATGACGGGCAAGCGGGCGGATCGCCTGATGGACGAGATCCACATCACCGCCAACAAAAACGCCATCCCCTTCGATCCGCAGCCGCCCCTTGTGGCCAGCGGCCTGCGTCTGGGATCCCCGGCCTTGACCACCCGCGGCCTAGGGCCGGCAGAATTCGAGGAAATCGGGGAGATCATTGCCGATTGCCTGTTCCGACCGGAGGATCCAGGCGTTCTTGAAGACTGTCGTCAGCGGGTTGCTCAGCTCTGCCGCCGTTTTCCGCTCTACCCTCACTTGGGATAACCGCCATCCTCGCTACGGCCTGCCATGCCCTACTTGGTTGCCTTTCTCGCTGCTGCCTGTGTGGTCTTGTGGGCAACCCCGGTGGTGAAGGCGGTCGGGATCCGCAGCGGCCAGTTGGATTTTCCTGACGAGCGCAAGATCCACCGGCAGCCGATGGTGCGCCTGGGGGGGGTCTCCATCTTTTTCGGCAACCTGGTGGCGCTGCTTGTGCTTTGGGGAGCCGGAGCCTTTGCCGGCCTGCGCCCCGAGCAGGAGTACGAGATCTGGGGGGTGACGATTGGCGGCGTTTTGTTTTTCCTAATTGGCTTGGCGGATGATCTGTTTCAGTTGTCGCCTTTTTCGCGCCTGGCGATGCAATTTGGAGTGGCTGCGGCGGCTTGGGGAGTGGGGGTGCGCATCGAATTTATCAACCTGCCGCGGATCGGCATCTGGCCGTTCCCTGCATGGCTGAGCCTAGTGATTACCTTGCTGTGGCTGGTGGGGATGGCCAATGCCATCAACTTTATGGACGGGCTGGATGGCTTGGCGGCAGGGGTGTCGGGGATCGCGGCAGTCGTGATGCTGATGGTAACCCTGCTCTTGGATCGGCCGGCGGCAGCCATGCTGGCGGCAGCCTTAGGGGGGGCTTGTCTGGGGTTTTTGCGCTACAACTTTAACCCGGCGCAGATCTTCATGGGGGATGGGGGAGCCTACTTTCTCGGCTTTACCCTGGCCGGGATCGGGGTCATTGGGGTGGCCAAGGGGGTGACCACCCTGGCGGTGACTCTGCCGTTTTTTATCCTGGCCGTGCCGATTCTGGATATGTCTGCTGTGATCCTCAAGCGCTTGGCCAGAGGCAAATCCCCTTTCCATCCCGACAAGGGCCACTTGCACCATCGCCTGCTCAAGGCTGGCCTGTCCCAGCGGCATTCGGTGCTGCTGATTTACGCCATGACCCTCTGGGGGGGATCCCTGGCCCTGGCCTTGGCGGGCTTGCCGGCAGGGGGCACCTATCTGGGCGGGGCCTCGCTGGTGTTGGCGGGGGTGGCTTGGGGAGCTTGGCAACGGCATCGCCAGCGGCAACAGTCTTCTGAGGATTCCGAAGCTCAAGCAGAGCCCATCAACTCAAAAAAGGATTAAGCTCGGCTTGTTCCCAGCCGCCTGCCTGCCTAGACTGGAGGGGATCCCGTCTGCCGCCTTGACCAATGCGTCCTACACCGGAGCTGGCAGCCCTTTTGCGCCGCACCGCCGATCGCCTGCAAGCTCAGCACTGGGGTTTTTGGGATCGCGAGTACTGCTGGCGGGATAGCACCCGCTGCAATTGTGGCCTTTTGGTGCGGGAAGCCCTGGGCTGGGATCAGCAGCAGCTTAGCCTGCACATCCACCGCGGCACCTGGCGCTCCATTGCCCAAACGGCCTACCGCACCGCTGCCTATGTCGCGAGGGATCCTTCCCACTGCGAGGCTACGGGCCTACGGCTGGGATATGTGTTTGAAAAGATGGCAGAGCTGGGGTTTGACCAGCCAGAAGACTTTGCCGCTCTCGAAGAGCTAAGCAATCCGGTCATCCTGGCCCGCCTGGCCGAAAAAGGGGTAGAGCCGCTGCGGCGTGACTACGCCCCCCACGTGGCCCTCTACATGCGGGAGCTGGCCGACTGGATTGAGGAGCAACTGCAGGCCCAGGCTCAGCTCAGCCCCTTGACTCAACCTCTGCCCAAAGCTAAGGCAACAGAAGTAGCCGTCCGCCAGCCGCTACGCCTGCGGTGAGGGGCAAATCCCTCAGTTGGAGTCTTCCACCATCAGCACGTGGGTTGGGATTTGTGGAGGAAGAAGCTTGCGGCCCGACAAGAAAGCTAGCTCGATTAGAAAAGCAAACCCGCCTACCTGGGCGCCACTCTGAGCCACCAGTTCAGCCGTGGCGGCGGCGGTGCCGCCAGTTGCCAAGACGTCATCGACAATCACCACCCGATTGCCAGGGCGCAGGGCGTGGGCTTGTAGTTGGAGCTCGTCTTGGCCATACTCCAGCGTGTAGGTTTGGCTGAGCACTGGCGGCGGCAGTTTGCCGCGCTTGCGAACGGGGACAAACCCCAAACCCAGGTGTTGGGCCAAGGCAGCCCCCAAAATAAACCCTCGCGACTCAATGCCCACCACGTAATCTAGGGATCCCATGGTGGCAGTGCCGGCGGCCAACTGTTCGATAGCGGCCCGAAAGCCCGCTGGATTCTGCAGCAAAGGGGTTATGTCGCGAAAGAGGATCCCGGGCTTGGGAAAATCGGGCACTAGGCGGACAAGGGGGCGCAGATCCATGAGTTCTCCTGGCTCAGCAGTGGCCAGCTCAAAGGGTGTAGAAGGCCGCTCCCAGCAACCCATCATAGCCGCTCAGAGCCTTAGCGAACGGGTTTCCTTTTGGCCAAGCTGGCAAGGCCGGAGATTATAATTGCAAGGCTAGGGGCCGCGGCTCATTCTTTTTGTTCCTGACCTTGGAGATTTCCCATGCGCTATTACATGGCCATTGACTCCAACCCCCTGGCAAGTTTGCCCCTGGCGCTGTTTGGGGTAGGCAGTGAGTCGGCCTACGTTGACCTGCTCCAGGACAAGCTAGTAGTGCGGGCGGGCAACTTGTTCAACGAAACCTTTTCTCTAGGCGAGCTGGGACGCGGGGAGCGCTTCTCTTGGCCCTGGTTCTACGGCCTGGGCGTGCGCACCGATTTCCAGGGACTGGTTGGCGCGGTAACCAGCACCCAGGGGGTGATCGCCATTCCGCTGCTCCAGGAAAAGATGCTTTTCATTCCCTTGGTAGGTCCCCTGGGGCTGCAAGTACCCTGCAAAAAGCTGGTCTTCAGCCTCCGAGATCCGGATACCTTTTTGGCCAATTTCAACCAGGAGCGCCCCAATGGCGGGCCCAAGAATGTGGTGATCGAGTAGCTAGGGCCGGCTACTTTGACAAGACCAGCACCTCGGTGACGGGACCCCGCTTGCGGCCGTGGCAGTTGATGGCGCGGCTGGCTACGATGGTGTGGATAGGATAGCCCCTGTACAGCTCTCGCACAAAAGTGCAGTCTGAGTTGGACAGCAGCACGTGCACGCCTCGGTTGGCCAGGATCCCAAAGACTTCTCGCAAGCGGATCTGCTCTGCTTGGCCAAAGGCGTACTGACTGTAGGCGGTAAAGCTGCTGGTTTCTGAAACCGGGTAGTAGGGCGGATCCAAATAGACAAAATCGCCGGGCTGGGCCCGCTCCAACACCTGCTCAAACGACTGCACCAAGATCTTGGCCCGTTGCAGGACACGGCTAGCAGCCCGCAAGTTGTCGGCATCACAAATGCGCGGGTTGCGGTAGCGGCCCAGGGGTACGTTGAACTCGCCGCTGGCGTTTTCCCGGTAAAGCCCGTTGTAGCAAGTTTTGTTGAGGTAAATTAGCCGCGCCGCCCGCTGGACAGGGTCAACTGGCTTGGATGCCCGCAGGGCGTAGTAGTAGTCGCGGCTGTGGTGGGCCTGGTGGTAGGCTAGCAGTGCCACCACCTCCTCCACCCGATCCCTCACACAGCAGTAGGCGTTGACCAAGTCAGCGTTGATGTCGGATAGCACAAAACCCCGCTCGGGGTAAGCCTGGGCCAGGTGGAAAAACACCGCCCCGCCACCCAAAAAGGGCTCATGATAAGTGCCCCAGTCGCGGGGGAAGAAGGGCTCGTACTGGCTTAGCAGCCCCCATTTCCCTCCTGCCCACTTGAGGAAGGGGCGGGCTTTGAGGTGCTCCCTCCCCCTCTGCAAGGAGCTCCTTCCGGCTACGTCAAAGGCCAGCTGGCTGCAGCCCCCTAGTCTTGATTCTCTTCCAGCAGCTCTTCCAGCACCTCGATCCAATGCTCCAGTTCCTCCAACCCCTGCAACACCTCCTCCGGCTCGCTCAAGTCCACCTGGAGTAACTGGGCCGATTCTCCCCAAGTCAAGGATCCAGGCGGGCTAGCCAGCCAATTTAGGTAGCGGGGCAAAAAGGTACGCGGAGACAGATGATACTGGCGGTGGCAGGCCAGGGCAACTAGGCTGGCCAGGCTGACCTGAGGGGCGCTGAAGGGTCGCAGAAACAGCTCCGGCATCCCCACCCAGCAGAACTGGTCTTCCGGCAACAGCTCCACCGCATCGCCGCACAGCTCCTGGATCAGCTTTAGCCACTCTTCGCCGACCCAGGAGGTAGGGCTGGCCTTGGAGGAAGCTAGTGGAGCGGTGTTCTCCGAGCGATAGAGGAGCAGCTCCAGCCGGGCAATTAGGCTCTGGTAAAACACGGCCTGTAACTGCGCCTCCAGGTGGTGAATCAAGAGGGCCTGGGCCAAGGTAAAGACCTCCAGCCCGCTTGCACGATTTCGAAGAGGGGGTGGTGCCGGTGTACCCCGTGCCGCTCCAAGCAGGTAGTCTAGCAGCACCTGCTGTAAAAACGCGGTATGCACCCGAATTTCCCAGGAGGGCTGGACAGATCCCTGCAGCTCCTCCAGATCCAGCCAAACTCGAGGCTCCTCAGGCCGGAGCCGCCGGCTGAGGGCTTCAAGGGCTTGCAGCAGGGAGGCAAGGGGTTCACTTCCTGGCCATGGCCTCTCTGGATCGCCAGGGGGTGCCTCCCGTTTGGAGCTGACTTCCAGCAACCAGGGTTTGGCGTGGGCCGCGCACTCAGGGCAGAACTCTTGCAGGGCTGCCCAGACTAGGGAGGTGGCCTCGGCAGCAGCAAGAGGTGGGACGGGCTCCCCCCAGGGTGCGTAGAGGTCGCAGAGGCGAATGGAGCGGCTCATGGCGCGGCTTTTCAGGCGGTAGTAGCGCTGGAACAGGTCGAAGCGATCGTGGATCCCGTCCAGCAGATGTTCCCAAAAGGGCTGGCTGAGGCCGTGGCGAGCCAGGTAAAGGTCGGCAGCAGAATCGTAGCCCCGCCACTGGGCCTCCCAGAGGTGGTCGCGAACTAGGATGCTGAGAATAAACCCTCCCAGCTCCGCATGGGCTTCCAGATGGTGGCACAAGCGCTGGTAGGCCGCCCAGCGAACCTCGGCACTGGGATGGGTTTGCAGGTTCTGGAGGTGGGCGAGGGTGTTAGCTGACTGCTGTTGGGGAGGCAACAGGCCCTGGTCGCCGAGGGAGCTGAGGGTGACTTGCCACAACTGCCGCCAGGCCAAGCGTCCAGCCAGGCGCTGCTGGTGCAGTAAGCGCTCTAGAGGCTCCGCCTGTCGGTGACCCCGCTGGTGGAGGAGGCCACACAGAAACTGACGAAAGGGGCGTAGCCGCGGCTCGACATGGGCAGCAGCTAAAAGATCCAAGCGCCCATCCTCTGGCGGCAACTCGGCGGCAGAGTCGTCGGGGGAACCAGCCAACAGCGACTGCAGCTCTAGAGAGAAAAACAGCAAGTGGCTTTGCAGGGAGATAGCCCGCTCCAGATCCCGCCAGCTTGGGATCTGAACAGAGGTAGCCGGGATCCCTTCCCTGCCCTCCGCAAGCTGAGCCGCCAGAGCTTGCGTTAGCTGCGACAAGACTTGCAGCGCCTTCCCCAGCTCTGGTGGGCTGAGCTGGGCCACCTGCCCCCGGTAGCAGCGGGCAAACTCCTGCACCTGCTCCTCCAGGTCCTTCCAGGCTGGGGCGCCTTCTTGCCCAGAGCTGGAGAAACGCTCAAAAGGGGGTTCAGCAGCAGAAGAGACCACTGGCATCAGCCTCCTAGAGATGGGGGCAACCCCTCCGTGGCTTGGCGGCTGAGCAGACCCAGTAGCCTCTGATCCCAGTCAACTCTAGAGTCACCGCTTCCCAGGAATAAGCCTGCACAAGCCAATGTACTTCCTCCAGGATAGGTGTCGGGAGACAATCATTCGGTGGAAAAGCTTTCCGGAGGAGGCGACGCCTTTGTTTGCTCAGGTCACTGCTGCTGCTCTCCTGGGACTCAAGGCCGTGCGGGTCACGGTGGAGGTGGATGTGGGCGGTGGCTTGCCCCAGATTATCCTAGTGGGGCTGCCAGACACAGCCGTTCAGGAGGCCAAAGAGCGGGTGCGGGCGGCCATCAAGAACTCCGGCTTTGCCCTGCCGCAGCGGCGGATCATCGTCAACTTGGCTCCCGCCGATCTGCGCAAAGAGGGCCCCAGCTTTGATCTTCCCATCGCCATCGGCATTCTGGCTGCTGCCGGGGTCATCGAGAAAGAAGCGCTGGCCAACACCCTGCTGGTGGGGGAATTGGCCCTGGATGGCACCTTGCGACCCGTGGCCGGAATCCTGCCCATTGCCGCCGGTGCCGCTGAGATGGGGATCCGCCGCCTGGTGGTGCCCCAGGAGAATGGCCCAGAGGGGGCTTTGGTGCAAGGGATCCAGGTGTACGGGCTGCCCTCCTTAGCGGCGGTGGTGAGCTGGCTGCAAAACCCCCAGGGGGTTGAGCCGCTGCGGATCCAGCCGGAGCAGCTGCTAGCAACTGAACCAGAACCCCTGTTGGATTTGGCCGATGTGAAGGGGCAAGAACAGGCCCGACGGGCCTTGGAGATTGCGGCAGCCGGCGGGCACAACCTGCTGCTGGTGGGCAGCCCAGGAGCGGGCAAGACCATGCTGGCGCGTCGTCTGCCCGGCATTTTGCCTCGGCTGCAGTGGGAGGAAATGTTGGAGATCACCCGCATCTACTCAGCAGCCGGCCTGCTGCGGCAAAACCTGCACTTGGGAGGCCAAACCCCCCTGATCGCCCAGCGGCCCTTCCGTGCTCCCCACCATTCGGCCTCGGCAGTGGCGCTGGTGGGCGGTGGCCCCTACCCCAAGCCTGGCGAGATTTCCCTGGCTCACCACGGTGTCTTGTACTTGGACGAACTGACGGAATTCCGCCGCGAGGTTTTGGAGGTGCTGCGCCAGCCCCTGGAAGACGGCAAGGTTACCATCTCCCGCGCCCGCCTTTCCCTGGAGTTTCCCGCCCAAACCACCCTGGTGGCCTCCACCAACCCCTGTCCCTGCGGCTTCTACGGGGATCCTGTTCAGCCTTGCACCTGCACGCCGCAACAGCGGGAGCGCTACTGGTCGAAGCTCTCCGGCCCCCTGCTAGATCGCATTGATTTGCAGGTGTGGGTCAACCGCCTCAAGCCGGAAGAAATTGTCCGCCTTCAGGGCGGCGAGTCGTCCCAAGCGGTGCGGCAGCGGGTGGAACAGGCGCGGCAGCGCCAACGGCAGCGCTTCCAGGACGAGCCCGGGATCCACTGCAACGCCCAGATGCAGCCCCGCCACCTGCGGCAGTGGTGTGCTCTCTCGGATCCCTGTCGCAAGCTCCTCGAGAGCGCCATCCAAAAGCTGGGCCTCTCTGCCCGGGGGAGCGACCGCATCCTCAAGGTGGCCCGCACCATCGCCGATCTAGAGGGTGCCGAGGCCATTGCCCCCACCCACATCGCCGAAGCCATTCAGTATCGCAGCCTGGACCGCGGCCGGCCTGCTTTAAGCTAAGGGGAGGGAGAAATTTGCCCCTTGTGCACTTGCAGGATTTGCGCTCCCTTGAGCCAAGCGGCGTCGAAGGAGCCCAGGTGGGTGGTGGTTACCAAAGTTTGCACCCGCTCTTGAATAGCCTCCAAGAGCTGGTTTTGGCGGTGCAGGTCCAGCTCTGCCAGCACGTCGTCCAACAGCAGCAAGGGCGGATCCCCCTTCACCTGCTCGATCAGCTCCAGCTCCGCCAGTTTGAGGGCCAAGACCAAGGTGCGCTGTTGCCCCTGGGATCCGTAGGCGCGGGCAAGCTGTCCGTCGAGGCTTAGCTCCACCTCGTCTCGGTGAGGGCCGACTAGAGAGGTGCCCAGGGCCCGTTCGGCAGCGGCCTTGGCACGGATCTCCGCCAACAACTGGGCTTGAACCCCTTCGGGATTGGCCTGGGGATCCAGCAAAGGCACCTGCGGACGGTAGGCGAGGCTGAGAGTCTCCCGACCACCGCTGATGACTTGGTGCCAGTGGGCGGCTAGCGGCTCCAGACGCTGCAACAGCCGGGCGCGGCGGCGCATGATGCGACTGCCACTGGTGGCTAGCTGAGCGTCCCAGAAGGCCATCTGCAAGTCCCTGTCGCTGGCAGCAGCGGGATCCTGTTTTAGGAGGGCATTGCGCTGCTTGAGGATCTGGCGATACTGCTCCACCAGGCCAAGGTAGGCCGGCTCCAGCTGCAGCAACACCCCATCCAACCAGTTGCGCCGCGCCTCTGGCCCCCCTCGCACCAGCTCCAGATCCAGGCTGGAGAAGACCACCGCATTCACTTGCCCTAAGAACTCAGATTGTCGCCGTAGCGCCTGGCCGTTAACCTTCAGGGAGCGTCCCCCTTGGCTGCGTAGCTCCATCACCAGCTCGTGGGCTACCCCCAGCCGCTCCACGGTGGCGGCAATCCGCGCCTTCTCTTCCCCCTGCTGCACCATCTCCCGATCGCGACCGGCCCGCCGCGAGCGCAAGGTGGCCAAGAGCTCCACTGCCTCCAAGAGGTTCGTCTTGCCCTGGGCGTTTTCCCCCACCAGGATGGTCTTGGGTGCCTCGAAGGGGATCCCTTGATCCCGGTAGTTGCGAAAGTGCCACAGATGGAGAAAACATAGGTACACTTGGTGCGCCTTTGGCTTGGGGGAACGGCCCTCGCCAAGGAGGGCTTCCACTTTAACGCAATTAGCCTAGGACCAGGAGCACCCGGCTTCAGCAAAGGAGGGGCTGACCGAGAAAGCTGGGCTGCTGGACGCAACAGCTACCAAGTCCAGTCACTAGAGCTGCGTCAGCTAGTGAACCAGGGGTTGGGGCGGGTGCAGCTTGTTGCGGCAGGCGTAGGGCTGTCAAGTTTAGGCGGGAAATCCCTGTTGGCGCAGGGCTTCAAAGAGGGCAATGGCGACTGCATTGCTGAGGTTAAGGCTGCGCACCGGCCCGCTCAAGGGGATGTGCACGCTGGGATAGGTTTCCAAGAACATGGGATCCAAGCCCCGGCTTTCGCTGCCAAACACCAGCCAGTCTCCGGGTTGATAGGCCACCTCGGTGTAAAGGGCCTTGCCGCGCACGCTAAAGCACCAAAATCTTGCCTCGGGGTGGGCTTGCACCAGGGCCTCCCAAGAGGGGTAGCGATGCAGTTGGACGTGCTCCCAGTAGTCTAGCCCCGCCCGCCTGAGGTAGCGATCCGAGAGGCGAAACCCCAAGGGATCCACAAGGTGGAGGGGCGTGCGGGTAGCGGCACAGGTGCGGGCGATGTTGCCGGTGTTGGCCGGGATCTCCGGAGCCACCAAGACGACGTGGAAAGGCATAGGCTCAGCTCACTTGCTGCCAAAGCCGCGGCTGTTGCCCCCCTTTTTGCCCCCCCCTTTGTCTGGCTTGCGGCTGGACTGCGAACGCCCTCGCCATTGGGGGCCACCTGCCGGCAGCGGGCCCCGTCCGCCCAGCATGCCCGGAAAGCCGCCCATGCTCATGGAGCGCATCATGTCGCGCATGCGCTGGAAATCGCTCACCAGGCGGCTGACATCCTCCAGCTTGTGGCCAGAGCCCAGGGCTACCCGCCGCTTACGGCTGACGCTGCGGGCCAGCAGATCCGGGTTGCGCCGCTCCTCTGGCGTCATGGAGTTGATCATGGCCTCCGCCCGGGCTAGTTGCTCTTGGCCTTTTTGCAGCTGCTCGTCGCTAATTTTGCTCATTCCCGGCACTAGCCGCAGCAAGCTGGCTAGAGACCCCATGCGCTTGATGAGGCGCATTTGTTTAAGAAAATCGTTGAAATCGAACTGGGCGGTCATCATCTTTTCCGCCATGGCGGCGGCATCTCCCAGGTCGATTTCCTCCTGGGCTTTTTCCACCAAGCTGAGAATATCCCCCATGCCCAGGATGCGCGAGGCCATGCGATCCGGGTAAAAGGGATCCAAGGCCTCCACCTTTTCGCCAACCCCGATAAACTTAATGGGCTGGCCGGAAACCTGGCGAATGGAAAGAGCTGCCCCGCCGCGGGTATCGCCGTCCAGCTTGGTGAGGATGGCGCCGGTAAGGCCCAGCCGCTCGTGGAAGGCCTGGGTGAGGTTGGCCGCCTCCTGCCCCATCATGGCGTCCACCACCAGCAGGATCTCGTGGGGCTGCACCGCGGCCTTGATCTGCTCCAGCTCTGCCATCATCTCCAGGTCGATCTGGAGGCGACCGGCGGTATCCAAAATAACGTAGTCGTAGCCCTGTCCCCGCGCAGCTGCCACCCCCTGGCGGGCAATCTCGACCGGATCCGTCTTGCCCAGCTCGAAGACAGGGATCTGGATCTGCTGGCCCAGGCTCTTGAGCTGGTCGATGGCCGCTGGACGGTAAATGTCGCCTGCCACCAGCAGTGGCTTTTTGCCTTGCTTGCGCAAATACAAAGCCAGCTTGGCGCAAGTAGTGGTTTTGCCAGATCCCTGCAAGCCAACCATGAGCACAATGGTGGGGGGGTGCTCCGCCTGGGCAATGGGCACGTTAGCCTCCCCCATTACCTTCACCAGCTCGTCGTAGACAATCTTGATAAACTGCTGATCCGGCGTTACCCCCGGGATCACCTCAGCGCCCAGGGCTGCCTGCCGCACCTCCTCGATGAACTGCTTGACCACCTGTAGGTTGACATCGGCCTCCAGTAGGGCGCGCCGCACTTCCCGCAGGGCTTCTTGGATGTTGGTTTCGGTGATCCTGTCCTGGCCGCGCAGCTTTCTCCAGGCCAGTTCCAACTTTTCGGCAAGGACATCAAACATGGGTGCTGTTAGTCAAGGGCTGCTAGGGCATTTCCTACCATAGTCCAGTTGGAGCCGCTCCAGCTTGGGATCCCGGCCCCAGCGGCTACCTGGACCAAGGAAGGCTAGCGACTTTACGAAAGTTTAAGCAACAATAGAAGGCGTCGCTTGCAGACTGGCCATGGTCAGCGTTGCTTCTTGCTCCTACAGCATCTCCGACTGGCAGTTGGGCTATCGCTCTTTGCGCCAGGAGTACGACTACTGGGTAACGGAGATCGAGGGGCGGATCCCTGAACGACTGCAGGGAACCCTCTTTCGCAACGGGCCTGGCAAGCTGGAAGCGGGATCCCAGCGCTATGGCCATCCCTTCGACGGCGACGGCATGGTCTGCGCCATCACCTTTGTGGGAGGGCGGGTGCATTTCCGCAACCGGTTTGTGCGCACACCGGAGTTTGAGGCAGAGGAAAAAGCTGGCCGAGTCCTCTACCGCGGCGTGTTCGGCACCCAGAAGCCAGGAGGCTGGTGGGCCAATTTTCTCGATTTGCGCTTTAAAAATCCGGCCAATACTAACGTCATCTACCACGGCGGCAAGCTCCTAGCCCTTTGGGAAGCCAGCGCTCCCTACCGCCTAAACCCAGCCACTTTGGCCACCGAGGGGGTCGAGACCTTTGGCGGTGCCCTTGCTCCTAATCAGCCATTTACAGCCCATCCCCGCCGCCATCCAGAAACCGGAGATCTCCTGGCCTTTGGGGTGCGGACGGGCCCCCCTTCTACGCTTCTATTCTACCGCATTGACCCCCAAGGGCGGCTGGTGGAAAAGTGGGACTACCGCCTGCCAGATTTTGCCTTTTTGCACGACTTTGTCTGGACGCCCCGCCACTGGATCTTCTTCCAAAATCCTGTGGCCTTCAACCCCTGGCCCTACATGCTGGGCCTGCAGCCAGCCGGCACTTGCCTGACCCTTAAAAAAGGGGAGCCTACCCGTATCTGGCTATTTCCTCCCAAGGAAAAGCCGCTGCAGCTGGAAACGGAGCCGGGGTTTGTCTTTCACTTTGTCAACGGCTACGAGGTGGGGGAAAAGATCTTGGTCGATGCCGTCGTCTACGAGACCTACCCCGCCCTGGAGCCCGGAGCCGACTACCTGCAGATTGACTTTGCCCAGGTGCCAGCGGGCAAGCTATGGCGGTTTGAGCTGGATCCCAAGGCAGGCAAAGTCAAGCGGGAGCTGCTTCTGGATCGTTCGGTGGAGTTCCCGGCTATCCACCCGGCTTGCGTTGGCCGACCCCACCGCTACCTCTATGTTGGCGCTACCCATGCTCCCGGCCCCAACGCACCCCTGCAGGCCATCCTCAAGCTAGACACCGCAACAGGCCGCAGCGAGCAGTACAGCTTTGCCCCCCGCGGCTTCGTGGGAGAGCCGGTATTCATCCCCGATCCTGAAGACGCTGCGGAGGAAGCCGGATGGGTGGTAACAGTGGTCTTTGATGCAGCCAGTCAGCGCTCGCAGGTGGCGATCCTAGAAGCCGCTAACCTGGCAGCCGGTCCAGTGGCGCGGATCCCCTTGCGGCATCACCTTCCCTATGGCCTTCACGGCAGCTTTACCCCCTGCCTCTGGGCTGAGCCGGATTAGAGCCCTGTCCGCCCCAGCAGGTGTGAGGCTATAATGGTCGGCGGAGGTGTGGGGCTAGGGGCCAAACTTCTCCTCGGGGGGGGGGTGTCAGAATGTCCTCTGGTCTGGAACCTTCCCTCCATGGGCTAAGCCCAGTCGCAGAGCTAAAGAGCTCCTCTGGACTATAGAAGCAACGGTTGGCGTTAGCAATCTGCCGGTCTCAGAGGGGGGAGTAGCCTCTACCTTCTTCAACTTAGGTGATGCCGCCACGTCGGGAGAAAAAGCAACGGTGGCAAGACAGCGACCCTGCCTAGAGCCCATCCCTCCCCCAGGGGAAGTGATGCAGTATCGGGCCATTGGCCTCATTGAGGGTCAGTATATTCCTTCCCCAGATCGCTTTACGCGGGGGGTTTTGCGCACCTCAGATGGTCTGGATATCCATGCTGTCCTCCTGGGCCGGGTGATGAGCCTAGTGCGCAAGTACCTAAGGCCGGAGCGCAACTACCTGTGGGTGGTCTATCCCCGCACCCGCGACAAAGGCCAAAATCTCCACGTCCAGCTGATGGGAGTCTGGGCCCCAGAGGAGATGGGCCAAACCCTGCCCGAGGGATCCTGCCCAAGGGTGGTGCCGGACTGGTTTTCCATTCGCGGCGAGGTCGTTTTTCAATCCCAGGAGAGAGGGTTCATCATCGTCAAAATTCGCCGCTCCCATCCCCAGTTGCCCTCCCCTACTCATCCCCTGCCAGCCGCTAGCTCCAGCGACCAGCAAGTAGCTAGTCCGGGGAGCCAGCAGCAAGCAGGATCGGCTTTGCCGGCAGCGCCCCAGGCTTTTAAGTTGCGCCTCCTTGGATCCCTGCCAGGCAAAGGAGTAGGTATCTTCTGGGATCTGCAGGCGCGCCGCTGCGGCTCCCAGCTCTACATAGAGTCGGCAACTCCTATTGGCCCTGTGCCCAGAGAGCGGCCACAGCCCCAGGCAAAACGTTCAACTTCCCCTTCCAAACCCAAGAAGAAACCTCCCAGCGCCCCAAGGCGCGCGCAACAACCGCTCCCCAGTCAACCTGGCCTGCCGCTGGATCCCGCCAAGGCAGCCAAACCTCCCAAGCCCACTAAGAAGAAACGTCCATAGTTTCTACCTTCGCCATGACAGAGTCAAACCCTCCTCCCAGAAAAGATGAATTCATCTCCCCCCGCTACCCCTACTGGGGCGAGGTCAAGCCGCAGAACTTGGTTTTTGATGCCAATTTACAAGAATTCAGCCATAAGGTGTCCCTAATTTGTAGCTTAGAGACAGGGGGCAAGATTACCCCAGAAGAAGCCTACCGCCAAATTAAAAAGCTGTGGAAACAACTCAAACAAACCAAAAAAGCTATCCTGGACGAGCCTAAGTGGAACGAGCCTCCTCCCAAGTTGCCAGAAGAAGAGTGAGTTAGGGCTTTCCTCTAGCCCTCCTTCGGGACAGTGCTGCGGAGCAGCTTTGTGGCACCCTGGGCAACCTCGCCAACGAAACAAGCTAGCAACTTAGCACGTCCGTTTCTTCTAGTAGGTTTAAAATCGGGTCTCAAACTCGATGGAAAGGGTGTTGTTGCCCTGGAAGTCGGTGCTGGCGCGGGTGAGGGTTTGGTCGCTGAGGCGGTAGCGGGCGCTGTAGCGGGTGGGCTGCAAGGGATCCGTCAGGTTGCGTTGCACGGAGACGGAAGTGGTCGGCCCCAGATCGCGGGCTACTTCCAGGACCAGGCCCACCGAGGAGCGTCTGGGAGCACGGGTGTCAACTGGGGGAACGGGGCTGAGGCGAACCTCATCCAGGCCAAGGGTGTCCCCCAGCGTTTCCACCACATCGTTGAGTAGGGCCGTTCCCGCCAGCCCGGCCACCCCTGCTTCTGGGTTGAGTCGGGCCAAAGCTGTTCCTCCTAGCAGGGCGACGATCTCTTCTGGGGATCTGCTGGGACTGCTAGAAAGCGTCAAAACCCCGTTGCGGGGATCTGCAGCCGCAAGCTGGCTGGCCCGCCCGTTGACGGTGGCCCAGATCTCGATGCTCTGCTGGGATCCCGGCAGGTTGCGGTTGGTGTCGAAGGGAGACAGCTCCTGGGGAAAGCGGTAGACCTCGAAGGCTTGGGTCACCAGACGCAGGTTGAGGAAAGGATCGAAGGGGTTGTCCAGGTCAAAGGTGGCGGTGTTGGGGCGGGAGCGATCCAGGCGAAAGTTGGCAATGGGCAGGCTGACGCGGCCTCGCTCCAGGGCGATAGTGCCCGCCGGGCGGAGATCTGAGGGGGTGCCGAACAGGCGCAAGCTGCCGGTGGCGTTGAATTCAAACAGGTTGGGGCGCTGCACGCGGATCCCGGGCCCTAAGACCAGCTCCAGCCCGTTCAGCCGCGGCTGCCAGAAGGGATCTGCCTGAGTCGAGTCGGCGGGAGCTGCCGCTTGGCGGGGGCTGACCTCGATAATCCCATTGGAGGCCTCTAGACGACCCTCGAGCAAAGGACGCAAGAGCAAGCCTTCCACCAATACGCTGCCTTCCAAGCGGCCGGTGTAGAGATTGGGCAGGTTGAGCTGGATCCCTTGCAGCTGCAGCGTTAGGGGTGGCGAGGTTTCGTCCATCTGCAGGGCGCCGCGAGAGTTGACAGGCAAAACCCCTCGAGCCACCAGGGATCCACCCCCCACCTGTCCCTGTAGCTCCCGCACCTCCAATTGGTTGAGGTTAAAGACAATTTGGCCAGTTAGGTTGGTGATAGGCTCCGGCAGGGCAGCCAGCTTGAGGATCCCGGAGCTGAGGTTGAGGTTTCCCTGCAGGCTAGGCTCTTGCAAGGTGCCGCGGATGGCCAGCTCTAGTTGGCTTTGGCCACCTTCCCAGCGCACCTGGTCGGTGAAGAGGTTGATTAGGCGCAGGCCGTCCTTCTTGGCTTGCAGGGTAAGGTCAATCTGATCCGAGGCAGCCCGCACTTGGGCAAAGGGCAGGGTGTAGGGCACCAGGCCGGAAAGGCGGATTGGCTCGTCGCTGTTGGCTAGGAGAGCACCCTCCAGACGCAGTTGACCCTGGTTGTAGTCAAATTGCCCCTTCACCTCCCGCAGCGGCACCTGGTGGATCCGGGCGTTCACCACCGTCAGGGAGCCGCGGGCCCGGGGATCCCGCAGGTTGCCCGCTAGTTCCACATCCAAGTTGAGATCCCCTTGGAGTTCCAGCCCCTCGGGCAAGAAGCGATCCAGCAAAGCCAGAGGAAACCCCTGAATTTGCAGGGATCCCGACTGCTCCTCCAGACCCAACTTGCCGGTGAAAAGGGCTTGGCGTTCCCCACTGCGCAACAGCAGCGGCTGTAGCACCACCGCCCCCTCGACTAGGCTGCCGGCAGCGGTGAGGCTTTCGACCCCAAACTCCTCTGCTTGCCAATTCCAGCCCTCCAGGTGAAAACTGACGCTGGGCTGGTCGAGACTGCCAACCAAGCTGAGGCTGGCCTGGAATTCTCCTTGCAAGCTGGTGGGTGGCGGGATGCGGGGATCCATGCGGCTGGCCAAGGCCTCCAGGTGGGCGGCCAGGACCTGGGCGTAGTGCTCCAATTGCTGCAGCAGGGGAGAACCGGGCAGGCCAACCGGCTCTGTCTCTAGCACGGTGGCGGGGCCTAGCGGGGGCAATTGCAGGCCGCGGGTGGTGAGGTCTTGCCACTGCCGCCACTTAAAGGCAGAGACAATGTCTTCCAGGCGACCCTGGCGGGTGCGGATCTGCAGGTCAATTTGCGGAACGGGAAGCGCCGAGGCGGGCTTCAAAGCAGCCTGGAAGGAGGCCGCCGGCAGCTCCAGGGTGCCGCTGGCGGTGTAGGTGCTCTTGAACAACTCCAGTTGGGCTTGGGCAATGGTCAGGCAAGAGGGGCTGGAGCTGTCTCCAGGACGGTAAGCGAAATCCACGGAGAGGCCCTGGGCTTCGATCCCCCCTAGCCGCAGATCTGCCACCGCTGCCCGTCCCTGGGTAGCGCCGCTTGCCAGGTCAACGGTCACCTCCCCATCGAGGCTCCCCTGCAGACTGGCCCACGGCCCAGCAGCCACTCCCCCCAGCAGAGCCAGCGGCAAGCGGTTCGCCGCCACCTGAAGCTTACCTTGGTGGCGTTGGCCGCGCAGTTCCCCCTCGCCCAGCTGCAGCTCGAACTGCAAGGGCCGAAACTGGGGATCCAACTGCAGCGCCAGTCGCTCCCGCGTCCCCTTCAGCTCCACTGTCATCCCCTGGCTAGACCCCTGAAAGGGCCCGGCCAAGTCAGCAAAGGCCACCTCTCCCACCCGCAAGCCGCGCACCTTGGCCTCGCCGGCCACCTGCAGGTTGTCCAGAGATCCGCGGAGCCGCCCCGATCCCTGCAGCACTCCTGCCACCCTCGGCGGCAAGCCGGGCACTTTGGCTAGGGGGATCCCGTCAGCGGCAAAGTTGAGATCTAGAGACCCCACCTGCAAGGTCTGCGGATCCGCGAGGATGCGCCCCTCTACTCTGCCCAAGCGGGTGGTGTCGGCCAAGACTTCTGCTGCTCGGATTGCCAAGCCCCTGCCATCCCAGGCCACCTGGCCTCTAATGGAGTCAACTAGCCCATTTTCCTCCCCAAGCCGCGACAGGGTCAGGGATCCCTGCGCCCGCAGCGCCGCCAGGAGACCCACCTCCGCCGCCTCCCCTGTATCCACCTGCGCCGTCAGCTCCCCAGAAACGGATCCGGGCCAGTGTGGGTTGAAAAATGCCAGCGGCACAGCCTGAGGAACCACCTGCGCCTGGAGCTGTCCTGCCTCCCACCGCCCCGCCGCCTGGATCCGGCCCTCCCCTACGGCCAACACTGCCTGGGGCACCTCCACCACCCAGCCGTCCCTGCCAGGCAGGATCTGCAGCCGTCCTCTTCCAGCGAGCTCCTCCCCCTGGATTTCCCAAGTGGCCTCCACCTGGGGCTGGGATCCTGCCAGCACCACCTGGGCCTGAGCAGTTACCCGCCCCGCCCAAGGCAGCTTGCCCCTCTGTGGCAGGTTGACGCCGTAGAGGGACAGCACCTGCCCCGCGTCGGCCGCGGTAACCTGCAGATCCAACTGGCCTGCCAAGCCGCTAGCCCACTGCAGTTGGCCGGATCCCTCGAGGCGTCCGCCTGCAGCTTGCAAGTCAATGGCCTCAAAGGCCAAGGTCTGGTCGGCTAAGCGGAAGCCAAAAGCATATTGCGGCACCGGCAGGCGATCCACCCGACCTGGCGAGATCCCTTGCAACTGCCCTTGGATCTGCGGCCCCTCCAGGGGGCCGGTGACCGCTAGGGATCCCGCCACCACCCCTTCTGCCGCCACTGGCAGCTTGAAGTTGAAAGTCTCCTGGATTTGCTGCAGGCTGGCCGGGGCGATGGCGGCTTGCAGATCCAACCCCTTGTCGCTGAAGGCGATGGAGCCGTTGAGATCTTCAAAAGCAAGCTGGCCAAAGCGGCCGCTTATCCCCTCCAGTTCCAGCTCCTCCAGGGTAAAGCGAACAGAGCCCCTCACCTCCTCAAAAGGACGAGGCAACCTCTCCAGCCTCAGTCGCGCCTGCTGAACTTGGGCTTGCCCCGCCAACTCCAAAGGGCGTTTGTGCAAGCGGGACGGCATCCCTTCTCCTCCCCAAAGGACTTGCAGAGCTAGACTAGCTTCCCCCTCCACCTCCGCCCAAGGCGCTGCCGGCAAGATGCTGGGCAGCAGATCCAAAGGCAGGCGAGCAGCAGCAACCGTCACCGAACCAGAAACCTGGGCAAAATCCGCCACCCCCCGCAACTGCAGAGGGTACCTCCCTCTACCTGCCAGCGGGCGCAGGACCGCCGAAAGCTGGAAACTGGCTCGTCCTCCGGCTTTCTCCCCCGGCAGGGCACTCAGCCTCACCTGCACCTGGCCCTGCAGCCCCTCGAACTGCCGTCGCTCCCCTACTAAGGGGATGGCCGTCAGGGATCCCCCCCGCAAACGGATGTTCAACCCCTGCAAGGGCAGGGATCCCTCCCCTTGAGGCAGTTGAAACTGCACGTCTGCCCAGCCGCGATCCAGCGTTTCCATGAGCAGCAACTGGGGCTGGTTCAGGGTAACATTGAGCACCCACTCGCCGGTTTGTAGCCACGTCCAGAAGTCGGGGCTGAGGTCAATAGAGCCAATGCTGGCCAAGTGTTCAATGAAGCTTTCTCCCAGCCGCACTCCCCAGGGAGCCACAAGCCTCACCTCTCCCAATTCCACCCGCCGGCGCATCGCCTGCGAGAGGGCAGCTTCCACCTGGGGCAGCACTTGGTTCTGAAAGTAGATGCCAGTTCCCCAGGCAGCGCCAAAGGCGGCAGCCGTCAAGCCCAAACCCAGGCTCGCCCCTATCCTTGCCCAAGTCTTGTAGGAGAGGGGAAAGGGTTGCTGCGGCACTTCACCCTCTTTGTTGCGTCGCTCTTCGCCCAACACCTACCCTCAGGATCCAAAGCACCCCCCTTGAGAAGCCCTCCTTGGGGATAGCCAAAGCTGCCCCCATCCTACCCAAGGACTCCTGGCTTGCCATGAGGGGCCAGAGAGAAGAAATCCCTACTCCCAGCCGCAATCCCCTGCCCATGGACATTGCTTGATCCAGCCCTCTACAATGAGGCCCACGGGTGGTTTGTCTACACCCCCAGCTTGCCGGGGGGATCCCTCTGGCAGGGCAGTGTGAGCTACCACGTAAGTAGGGAGCAGTACGAGGGGCTTACAGTTTTGTCCCCTGGTGTGTTGTATAAGGTTGTATAAGCCTTTTGGAGCAGTCGAGATAAAGGAGAGAAGCCATTCCGGAACCTCTGTCTTTGACAGTTAGCTTGCGTGGTAGCCACGAGGCCCTGGAAGACTGCCAGGTCTTCCACCTAGCCGGCCTTCTGGATGCCTTCTCTGAGCCGGTGTTCGTGAAAGTGGTCACCAGGCACCTAGAAAAGGGATCCCCCAACCTTATCCTGGACTTGACAGGGATCGATTTCATTGACAGCTCCGGCGTCGGTGCCCTGGTGCAACTGGCCAAATTGGTGCAAGAGCGCGGGGGCATCTTCCAGGTAGTGAGCAATCCTCGCATTACCCAAACGGTAAAGCTGGTGCGGCTGGAGAAGTTCTTGTCCCTGCGCAATTCACTCCAGGAAGCTTTGGATTATCTAGCTGCAGAGAGCAAAAGGCGCTCCGAGCAGGCCTCTCCCCCCTCTGAGGCTGGCTCCGAAGCCGCCGGATCTAGCCCGGAGGAGCCCAAGGGCGAAGCTCCCTAGGCCGCTGCTGGGATATTGGAATGGGTCTGGGGACTTTTTGGGGCATCAGCGCCGGCGCCGGGGATCCCGAGTGGCTGACCCTAAAAGCTGTTCGGGTTCTCCAGGCTGTCAACTGGGTGGCCTGTCCCCAAAATGCTGCTGGCCAGCCTGGTTTGGCCTACCAAATCGTGCGTCCTTGGCTGCAACCGGGACAAACGCTCTTGCCCCTGCCTTTGCCCTTTGTTACCCAGCCTGAGCTCCTCCAGGCGGCGTGGGAGGCGGCTGCCGAGCAACTAGCTCCCCTTCTGGAGCAGGGAGAAGATGTGGCCTTTGTCTGCGAAGGGGATGTGGGCCTCTACAGCACCTTTGCCTACCTGGCCCAGGCCCTACGGCAGCGGCTCCCTGACCTGCCCATCCAGGTCGTACCGGGGGTATGCTCTCCTCTGGCTGCTGCGGCGGCTTTGGGATCCCCTTTGGCCCTCGGCCCCGAGAAATTGGCAATTTTGCCCGCTCTTTTTGCCCTAGCAGAGCTGGAGGAGGCCTGTGCTTGGGCTGAGGTGGTTGTCCTCATGAAGGTGGCTTCCGTCTACCCCCAAGTTTGGCAGTGGCTGGCCGAAAAAGGCTGGCTGCAGCGGGCTAGCCTAGTGGTCTGGGCCGGCTGGCCCCAGCAAGCCCTTTTCCCCACCCTCGACGGATTGGCCGACTACCGCCCCCCCTACTTTTCCCTATTAATCCTGTGGCCTCAGAATCGCAGCTCTCCTCGAGTGGCTGACTTGCCAAAAGGCTCCTAAAAAATGAGCTTTTCTCCAGGAGAAAAAGCAAGAAGATTTGACCGCAGGATCTGCGTGTACTACCCGTGAAGAAAGATGGAAATCAAATTGAAGAAGTAACATAAACTGTTAAAAACAGTTGCCAGCCGCTACAGGGGTAGGCGGCCTGGGCTAGATTAGAGGTGTAGTGATTCAGGAAAGGAGGTAGATCCAGCGGAAAGGTAAGACACCGGCTTGCAACTTGCTCAGCCTCAAAACTGCCAGCAAAACAACCTCTCAAGTTGATCCCACGTAAGCTCTCAATTGGCTGTGCTGGCAGGTGTATCAAGCAAGGGGTTGTCTTGCCTAGTGGAGCACCTGGCCTCTCCGACAGGTTTTCCCCCAAGCTAAGGGACATGGGAGTTAAATCAAATAGCGGCTGGGTTTACTGAAGCCAGGCACTGTAGCGTGAGGGGTCGCTTACCTCGTCTGGAGTGGTGAAAAGACAGTAAGTTCTGCTGCTTCTGGAAGCGCCGGCCTGCTATTTCGAGTCTCCAGCAAGAATCAGCGAAGATTGGAGAAGACGTGGAAAACCGGTGCTTCGGTGAGGTTCAGGTGCTCCTCCTGCAGGCTCTAGCGAGCCGAGATTTTTAGTAAAACTTGAGATTTCTTGAGGTGGGGGGTCTCTATGTTTACCTTTCTGTCGAAAATTGCAAGAGCAGTTATTCGCGTGTTCACCCCTGCCAAGTCCGACCTAGTGGAAGTCGGCTACCAGCCCATCACAGATGATATCTATCGCGGCAAGCGCTCGGCTCGCTATGCCGGTGAGCTGTAGGACGAGGGGGGAAGGAGAGGGGTTTGCCACGTCCAGGGGTTGAGCTCCTAAGAGGTGGCCAGCGGGTTGGTCTTCGTTTCAGGGCTGTTAAGCTCTGGCTTTGGTGCTGGGGTGGCGGTTCCCGAGCAAGGGCCGCCACTTCGCATTGTTTGCGAAAATGGTAGGGATACGTAAGCGCTCCCTCCACAGTGCCCTCCCTCGTGGTCTATCCCGCCACAGCCGTCGACCTGGATCCTGTGGTGGAGGTTCTTGCCCAGGTCTTTTACCCGCCCCTAGGCCTGCAACGCTGGCTGCACCCCATTCACAAACGGATCATTCGTCAGGATTTACGCCTCAAGCTGGCAGCCAGGGATCCCTACTACTGCTGCTTAGCGGCGGCGGTGGAGTCGAAAGTGGTGGGGACTGCTGAGATCTCGCTGCGGGCGATGGCCCACGGGAAGTATCCCTACCTTTCGAACTTGGCGGTGCTGCCAGAGTGGCGACGGCAGGGAATTGCGCGACAGCTTCTGCTCAGCGCCGAGGAGGTAGTGCAGAAGTGGGGCTATCGCCGGTTACAGCTGCACGTCCTGGAAGATAACTTGCCCGCCCAGCAACTCTACACCCAACTGGGCTACGTGCCCCTCGAGCGCACCCCTCAGCTTTGGCAGTGGCTGGGGATCCCACCCCAGCTTTTGCTCTGCAAGTGGTTGCCGTAAAGTTATGTAAACTAGGAGGGAAAAGGCGAGAGAGGCGTTGCCGTGGACGTTGAGACCGTGAGCAGGAGGGGCTGGGGGGCCGTATTTGTAGCTTTGTTTGTAGCTTTGCTGGTTAGCTTTGGAGGGGCTCAGGCCGCCTTTGCCCAGTGGGGCACTACTCCCCTGCCCTCGATTGGGGCCCCAGCGCCGGAGTTTGAACTGCCAGATCAGTCGGGCCAGGTGCGGCGCCTGGCGGATTTTCGCGGCAAGTGGGTTGTGCTCTACTTCTACCCCCGCGACTTCACTGCCGGATGTACGATCGAGGCCCGCCGCTTCCAGCAGGATCTGCCCAAGTTCCAGGCCCTGGGAGCGGAGATTGTGGGCGTAAGCGCCGACTCGGTGGACTCCCACCGCCGTTTTTGCCTAGCAGAGGGGCTGCAGTTTCTTTTGCTGTCGGATCCCCAGGGCACGGTTAGCCGCGCCTACGGCTCGTGGATGGGGGATATGGCCCTGCGCAACACCTTTCTCATTGATCCCGATGGGATCCTGCGGGCTATTTACCCAATCGTCAACCCCTACCGGCACAGCGCCGAGGTCTTGGCCCAACTGCAGGAGCTTACCAAGAAGGGCTAGTCCTGGGGGCCAAAGGTCTGCTCGAACTCTTGCAGCAGCTCGTCAATCTCCTCTAAGGCTTGGTTGACATCGACGCGCAAGTCCCCGAGATCCGGCCTTTCCAAAAGCTTGACCAGGACGGGCCGGCGCTCGCGAATACGTCTGATGCGCTCTTTTAGGGCGGCAATTTCCGCTGGCTCCATAGCTGCAGTGGTTGCCTCAGCTCCTCCAGCTTATCGCTTTCCTAGTCCGATCGCGGCCTTTGCTAACCCCTGCCCTAGACCATGGGCACAAATTGCACGGGGAAAGCTTCCTTTTGCACCACTCCTTCCGGCGTTTTGTGGAGAATGAGCAGGGACTGGGATGCCTTGCTTTCGCCTATCGGTACCACTAGGGTACCTCCCACCGCCAGTTGATCCAGAAGCGCTGTCGGCACGGTTGGGGGTGCGGCTGTAACCACAATGGCGTCGTAGGGGGCGTGTTCCGGCCAGCCCTGGTAGCCATCTCCCTGACGCACCTCCACGTTGCGGTAGCCAAGGGAGGCCAGAGTTTGCTGAGCGCGGGTGGCTAGGGGAGGCAGCCGCTCCACGCTGTACACCTGTCGGGCCAGCTCAGCCAAAATGGCCGCTTGGTAGCCGGAACCAGTGCCGATTTCCAGCACCACCGACTCAGGCGTGAGGCGGGCTGCCTCGGTCATAAAGGCAACGATATAGGGCTGAGAGATCGTCTGGCCGTAGCCGATGGGCAGGGGGCAATCTCTGTAGGCGCGATCCCGCAGCTCGGGGGGAACAAAAAGGTGACGCGGCACCTTGCGCATCGCCTCCAGCACCCGGGGATCCCGGATCCCGCGCTGAAGGATCTGCTCCCTTACCATCCGTTCCCGTTGGTCAGCCCAGGGATCCAAGCCACTCTCGGCACAGGGCTGAGGAAGGCGAACCCCACCCGTCCTGCTAAAGAGGGACGAGAACAACCTTACCATTGGCGCCTAACCTCCAAAGCTAACAGCCTGCCAGGATTTTCCTGGAATGCTGCGCCGTAACTTGGGATCCCTCACCTCGATCCTGGCCCACTTTTAAACCTGCTGCCACAAATTTCTCCCGGAAATTCCATAGCCCCGATCCTGCAAGGGCCCAGGGTGGCCAAAATCCGTCGGGGTGAGTCGTTGCTAGCGAAGCGGCATCGCCGGGAAGTTTCCCTCCTCCCCCGCCAAGAAAACCTGACAATTCCGGCTTTTCCCCGCAAGGGGATGGAAGAATCTAGGAGCTACAGGAGGGCTTAGCGGTGTCTGTCGAACCAGCGCATCAGCATTGCCGCTAGGCGCTCAGGGTTGTGGCGCACCAAGCCAGTTTCAGGATCCTCTTGCATGACGTTGGCCAGAACGGCCCGGCAGCCCAAGTAGGCCAGTTTATCCGGGTCCAAAACCACAAACTCGGAGCCGTTGCGGCGGTAACGCTCTAGGGTGCGAGGGGAAGGGGGATCCCGTTGCACCAGGACGGCATCGAACAGGCGCAGGCCCGCCACCCGATCCAAGGCCATGACGTGATCTCCAACGGTGTAGCCGTCGGTTTCCCCCGGCTCCGTCATGATGTTGCACACGTAGATGTGGGGCGCCATGTTTCTGGCCAGGGCCTCGACAATTTCGGGGATGAGGAGGTTGGGAATGATGCTGGTGTAGAGGCTGCCCGGCCCCAGCACTACCAACTCTGCTTTCTCAATAGCCTCGATTGCCTCGGGCAAGGCGGGAGGGTTGGGGGGATCGCAGCCAATGCGGCAGATGCGCCCCCTAGCTTTGGTGATGTTGGACTCACCCACGACGCGGCGGCCATCGCTTAACTCGGCCCAGAGGGTGACATCGGCTAGAGTAGCCGGCAGCACCCGTCCCTGAATGGCCAAAACCTGAGAGGTAGCGGTGATGGCCCGGACCAGGTCGCCCCCGGTTACCGCGGTGAGGGCGGTGATGAACAGGTTGCCGAAGCTATGTCCACTCAGCCCTTCCCCCGCCTGGAAGCGGTACTGGAACAGCTCGGTGAGGAGCTTTTCCTCGTTGGCCAAGGCCGTGAGGCAGTTGCGGATGTCGCCAGGGGGCAACACGCCGATCTCCCGCCGCAGGCGCCCTGAGGAGCCGCCGTCATCGGCCACGGTAACGATGGCGGTGATGTTGGAGCTGTAGTGCTTCAGCCCCCGCAGCAGGTTGGAGAGGCCGGTGCCACCCCCCAGCACCACGATGCGAGGGCCACGGCTTAGCCGCCGATGCGATAGGAGCCTATCCACCAGCGCTTCGTCCCCTTCCGGGATCAGCACATCTTCGATGGAGCGCAGGGCGCTGCGAAAGCCCAGCACCGCCATCACCAAGCCAATCCCGGTTACCAAGGGACCACTGATGTTGTTCGGGATCCAGGTGGTGATCCAGCGCAGGGTAATGTCGATTAGCCGCTTCAGGCGAAAGATGGGGGTCAGCTCCGTCCAAATGGCAATGCCCAGCAGCATCAGGAGTACGCCTCCCACGGCCAGGCTCAGCCAGCGTTTGACGGCCAGGCCAGGGAAGAGCCATTTCCAGCCACTTCGCCACCAGGCAGCCTTGCGGCGGCGAGGTCCCCGGAGGGGGGACTTGTTGCGGAGCTCAGGTTTACTCATGGGAAAGAACGCCGGCCAAAGGGATCCTAGCCTCTGGCTGCTCCTTGGTGGGGCCAGCAGGCGGTGCTCCAAAGCAGGCTTCCAGCTCCCGCTGCGACTCCAGCAAATGGCAGTGCTGAACCTGGAGGTTGAGCTCGGGCAGGCCAGAGCCGTTGGCAGGAAGGGTCCAAGGCTGCAAATCCTGGGCCAAGCGTTCCACCAGGGCCACGGAGCGGTGTTGTCCGCCGGTACAGCCGATGGCGACGGTTAGGTGAGGCCGCCGTTCTGCTCGATAGTGGGGCCACCAGGCCCGGAGGAGGGAAAAGATCTGCTGGTAGGTGGACTGGGTCAGCGGATCAGCAAAGAGAAACTCCTGCAGCAGCCGATCCTGGCCAGTGAGGTGGCGCAGATGGGGCTGAAAGAAAGGGTTGGGCAGAAAGCGCACGTCAAACAGCAGGTTGACCTCAGGAGGAATGCCGTACTTGAAGCCAAAGCTCACTAGCCGCAGGTTGAGAGGTTGGGGGAGCCCCTGCACCAAGGCTTGCAGTTGCTGCCGCAGTTGTTGGCTATTGAGCTCCGAGGTATCCAGCAGGTGGGTGCAGCGCTGCCGGATGGGGGCTAGTTCGCGGATTTCTTGCTCGATGGCTTCCAGCAGGCCGCCACCGGTGTGGTGGGGGTGGGGGCGACGGTGGGCGCTAAGACGCTTGAGCAAGACCGAAGGCCGGGCTTCTAGGAACAGGAAAGGGATCCCCTGGGCTCGCATCCAGGCATCTAGCTCGGGGAGCTGCTCCCGATACTCTTGGGCGTGGAGATTTAAACTAATGGCCAAAGCGGCGTGGTGGGGCCGCATCGCTTCAACCAAGGGGATGACCTGGGCAGGCGGGATCCCTTCCAGGCCGGTGTAGCCCAGTTGCTCGAGTTGCTGAACGGCCAAAGTTTTCCCTGCTCCGGTCAGGCCGGCAAGCACCAGAACGGCTGGGGCCGCAGGGGTTGGTTTTGTCGGCTGATTGTCCATGCAGCCTATTCTAGGGCGAGGGGGGATCTACCTCTACTTGCTAGCGGCAAACTGTCAGGGCCTGGCCACGCACCGAGGGATCCACCTGGCCGTTTTGAAAGACGATCTGCCCGCCCACAATGGTTAGCGACGGCCAGCCCACCAACTCCCAGCCCTCGAAGGGGCTCCAGCCACATTTGGTCAGCAGCTCTTCCCGTCGCACTGGCTTAGGTGTACGGCGATCCACCAGCACCAGGTCGGCGTCGTAGCCCACCTGTAGCCGCCCCTTGTTGGGGATTCCGTAGAGGCGGGCCGGCGCCTCGCACATCCACTGCACCACCTGGTGTAGGGTACAGCGGCCCTGCTGCGCGGCCGTCAGCATCAGGGGCAAGGCCGTCTCCACCCCAGGCATGCCAGAGGGGGAGTGGGGGTAGGGCTGGGCCTTCTCGGCCAGGGTGTGGGGGGCATGGTCAGTGGCGATGCAGTCCAGAATGCCGTCGTGCAGCCCCTGCCAGAGTTGCTCCAAATTGGCGGGATCCCGCAGCGGCGGGTTCATCTGAGCCAGGGAGCCTAGGCGAGCGTAATCGGCAGTGCTCAGCAGCAGGTGTTGGGGGGTAACCTCAGCGCTGACCCAGGCCGGCTTGTGCTGGCGCAGCAGCTCCACCTCCAGGCCAGTGGAGAGGTGCAAAATGTGCAGGCGGTGGCGGTAGCGGGTGGCCAAGTCTAGAGCTCGGCGCGAGGCAATCAAGGCTGCTTCTTCGTCCTGAATGAGGGAGTGAACCGCCACATCCGTACGTCCGGCAAAAAGAGCTCGGCGGGCCTGAATCCGCGCGTGATCCTCAGCGTGGACAGCAATGACCAGGTTGGGATCCGTTTCGGCAAAGATCCTCTCTAGGGCAGCCTGATCATCCACCAGTAGCGGACCATGCATGGATCCCATGAAGATCTTGATGCCGCAGGCTCCTTGCGCCCGTTGCAGCTCCTTTAAGTTATCGGCAGTGGCTCCAATGAAAAAGCCGTAGTTGACGACGCACTTGCTGGCAGCCCGCGCCAATTTGTCCTCCAGCGTTCTCTGGTCAATTGTTGGCGGATCCGTATTGGGCATCTCCAAAAAGCTGGTTACCCCACCGCGAGCGCAAGCCCAGGATCCCGTCTGCAGGTCTTCTTTGTGCTCGCGGCCTGGCTCGCGGAAGTGAACCTGGGGATCAATCACCCCCGGCATTAGGGTATGGCCCTCGGCATCGATGACCCTAGCCACCCCTTCTGTGGAGAGATGTTGGCCAATCTGGGCAATCCGCCCGTCCTGCACCAGCACATCTCCCACCCAGGGATCCCCTTCCGGTACCACCAGCTCGGCATTGCGGATCAGCAGGCTACTGGCCAAAGCTCCGCTTCCCCTTTCACAGGCGCTTTCAAGATAACACCTGTCGAGCAGGTTAAGAACCGGCCAATCGATGGAACAGCTAGTCGGCAGCTCAAGCTCAAGTTGCCCGAGTCTTGTCTTCCTAGCGATAGAGGTTGCAAGAGCTGCGCAGGTCGTAGCCAGAGGCCAAAACCTCTTGCTGGCGATCCCCTAAGCCAAGGTCGCAGCGCAGGAGATCCCCACTAACAGTTGTATGTGTGTGAGACTCAGTCATCCAACGAACGCCGCTTGAGCTGGCGGTGGGAGGAACAACTTCAGGAAGACGATAGTTGGGGGCTTGCCAAGGATCTTGCAAATAGCGATCCCTGTGGATCCCGCCAAATTCAATATCGGCGTAGGCAGGAGGATAAACCATGAAGTCCATTCGGAAAACTTCTGAAGCACCGCCGATAGCTGCTAGAGCTGTCTGGGCTTCTGCAACTCTGGAACGGCGAATGTGGTTAAGAAAATTGGGAATGCTAATAGCAGAGAGAATGCCGACAATTACGATTACCGCCAGCAGCTTGATCAAGGTCATGACGTGCGGAGCTTTAGTTGCTCGACGGCAGAGCATTAGATAGGCTTTATGAAGAGAAAGTCAGCTCATAGCAGCGTCTGCTTCCCCTTTGGAGCGTCAGTATCCAAGTGCAAACGACTCGGGGGCCTTTCTCCCCTATGCAGCTTGATCTCAGGTTGCCCTTTACAGACCTAAAACTTTCCTCGCCTCGTCTAGCAGGACGGAGCCTTTAGGAGCACTCCTTGCCTGTTTCTCCCTTGCTTTGCCTAGAGACCTAACCGCAGTTGGCAGAAGGTGGCTATGCTGCTCAAGCATTCCTCCTATGATGTTTCCGCATAGTGAGGAGCAAAAAGTAACGCAAGCTACAAAAGTTCCAGGTCAATGTCTCTAGGCTGGGGCGTTGGAACTTGTGAGAACCGCGGCAAGGACAGCTAGATAAGCAGGCCTTAGGCCCAACACCCCTAGCTTCTTTCCCTACGGCCGCCTTGCCCACACCAAGCCAAGTAACAACAGAGGGGGAACATGGATAACGTACGCAGCCTTTGTCCCTACTGTGGGGTTGGTTGTGGCCTAGAAATTCTGGCCGACGGCACAAAAATTCGCGGCGATCGAGCTCATCCGTCCAGCCAGGGCATGGTTTGCGTTAAGGGTGCGACTCTCCTGGAAACCCTCGATTGCAATCGGGCTACGGTGCCTCTCTATCGCCCTAGCCTCAGCGAGGATTTCCAGCCGGTGAGCTGGGATCAAGCGCTGGATTTAATTGTCGAGCGCATTCGCCAGACCTCTCCCGAAAGGATTGCCATCTACGGCTCAGGGCAGTTGCTAACCGAAGATTACTACATTGCCCAAAAGCTACTTAAGGGGTGTCTAGGAAGCAATAACTTCGACAGCAATTCCCGCCTCTGCATGTCTTCTGCCGTAGAGGGCTACAGCCAGAGTCTCGGCTCGGACGGCCCCCCCTGTAGCTACACGGATCTCGATAGCTGCGAGCTGGCTTTTTTGATCGGCACCAATACCGCTGAATGCCACCCAATTCTGTTCAATCGCTTGCGCAAGCGCCACAAAAGCGACCCAAGCCTAAAGATTGTTGTGGTGGATCCCCGTCGTACGCAGACGGCTGAGGAGGCCGATTTGTATCTGAGGATTACTCCAGGTAGCGATATTGACTTGCTCAATGGCATTGCTCACCTACTCATTCAGTGGGGCGCCATCAACCATGACTTCATTGCCCAGCACACCGAAGGCTTTGAAGCCTATGCTGCCCTGGTTGCCGACTACACCCCTGAGCAAGTAGCCAGCCGCTGTGGCCTAGAAGTTGAGGAGGTACTTGCTGTTGCGCGACTGTGGCAGCAGTCGCAGAAAACGCTTTCCATGTGGTCGATGGGGCTTAACCAGTCCAGCGAAGGCACGGCCAAGGTGACCAGCCTCATCAATCTCCATTTGCTCACCGGCCAGATAGGGTTTGCAGGGGCAGGGCCCTTTTCGCTAACAGGTCAGCCCAATGCTATGGGCGGTCGAGAAGCGGGCGGCTTGGCACATCTATTGCCCGGCTACCGCAAGGTTACGAATCCAGAGGATCGGGCAGCAGTGGAGCAGCACTGGCAGCTTGGCCCAATTAACCCTGAACCTGGCCTTGATGCGCTGGGGATGATCCGTGCCCTCGAAGCCGATGCCCTCGATATTTTCTGGATTGCCGCCACCAATCCCGTGGTGAGCCTGCCTGATCTACGTCGGGTAGAAGCAGCTCTGGCGCGGTCGCCCTTTACGATTGTCCAAGACGCCTACTTCCCCACCGAAAGCACTGCCTATGCCCATCTGGTACTCCCTGCTGCCCAGTGGGGCGAAAAGACAGGCACCATGACCAATTCGGAGCGCCGCGTTACCCTCTGTCCAGCTTGGCGTAACCCTCCTGGTGAAGCGCGGGCTGATTGGGAAATTTGGGCGGAAGTAGGCCGCCGCCTGGGCTTTGCCAAGGCATTTGACTTTGCCGATAGCGCTGAGGTCTTTGCCGAATATGTGGGTCTAACTGCCGGGCGTCTCTGCGATCAGTCTGGCCTCAGCCATGAGCTCCTGCGCCAGGGGCCTCAGCAATGGCCATATCCGCGCACAGGTTCAGTGGAGACCCGCAACCTCTATACCGATCACCGTTTCCCAACGCCCACAGGTCGTGCCCGCTTTATCCCCAGCCATTCCCGCGGCCTTGCCGAGCCGCCCGACCCTGAATATCCCTACATCCTCACCACAGGACGTCTCTATGGCCATTGGCACACCCAAACCCGCACTGGACATGTCGCCAAAATCCGAGCAATGCACCCCCAACCCTTTCTCGAAATCCATCCCCGCGATGCCAGCAAGGTAGGGCTAACTGAGGGTGACTGGGTGAGGATTGAATCACGGCGCGGCAAGGCTACCCTGCCGGTTAAAATTACCTGCGCCATCAGCCCTGGCACAGTGTTCATGCCCATGCACTGGGGGGCATTGTGGGGCAATGATACAAGCTGTAACGCTCTCACCCACCCGGTTGCCTGCCCCAGCTCAAAGCAACCTGAACTCAAAGCCTGTGCCGTCAAGCTTAGTCGCATCGAGCTGCCACCAAAATGATCTTTAAGTTTGAGCAAGACTTTGCCGACAGCCTTCGCTGCATTCCCATGATCGTGCGCTTAAAGCTCGATCAGTGCGGCATCAAGCTCAAGTTACATCAGTGGCTGCGTTTTAGTTACCAGCAGCGCCAAAGTTTGGTTGACCTGCCAACGGATACCGCTGACAACCGAGCTGCCTACCGCGCCTACCTAATTCACCTTATCGAAAGTGTCTGCCAAGAGCAGGCCGCTGAGGTAACTGTTGATCCAAACCCTGCCTGGGAAGACGCTACCACCATCCCTGACTGCGTTCTTGAGCAGGCGGCAGCCAAGGGGGTCGTGCTGACTCTTGAGCTATGGCAAAAGCTGACCCCGTTGCAGCGCTTTGCCCTCATTAAGCTCAGTCGCCCTGGCCACGAAAACCGCAATTTCCTACCCGCCTTTCAGGAATTTTCCGCACCCCACACCTATGGTCACTGTCCAGGAAGCTGAAGCCATTATTAAAGACCACTGGCTGCCAGCCAAAACCGAGTCGATCCCGATTGCAAGCTGTGTGGGCCGGGTTTTGGCAGAGCCGATCTACGCCGATCGGGACTACCCGCCAATTAACCGGGTCCTGATGGACGGTATCGCCATCAACTATGCCGCTTATGCTGCTGGGCAGCGAAGCTTTGCTGTTGCAGGCATAGCCCCTGCGGGGACAAGCCCTGCCACCCTGCCCGATCCGCAGCAGTGCTTGGAAGTGATGACTGGCTGTGCCCTGCCGCTGGGTAGTGATCTCGTCATTCCCTACGAGCAAATTCGTATCGAGGGAGGAATTGCCACCATCACCCAGGAAGTCGAACGCAACAGGGGTGATTTTGTTCATCCCCAAGGTAGCGATTGTTCTGCAGGAGCGCTGGTTCTCCGCCCCGGCATTACCCTCAAGAGCATCCACGTCGGGATCTTGGCCTCCTTTGGCTACAGCCGCATCCAAGTTGAGAGGACTCCTCGCATCAAAGTTGTGGCAACTGGCAGCGAATTGATTCCCATTGAGCAGACCCCTGCACCCTACCAACTGCGGCGCTCCAACGCTGAGGCCCTCCGAGCGGCTCTTCTTGCCTACGGGTATACCGAGGTTGAGACCGATCACCTTCCGGACGATCCTGCTGCCATTGCCACCCACTACCAAGCCAATACCCCAAACTACGACCTCTTGATTTACTCTGGGGGTGTTTCAAGGGGAAAGTGTGACTACTTGCCGGCCATCTGGCAAAGCTGTGGTGTTACTGCCTACATCCACGGCGTGGCGCAAAAGCCAGGCAAGCCAATGTGGTTTGGCATCGACCATCAGGCCAATACTATAGTTTGGGGCCTCCCAGGCAACCCCATCTCAGCTCTTGTATGTTTGCATCGTTATCTCCTCAACCGTAACACTGACTCTGGGCACCTAAGTGAAGTCATTACCTTCAAACCCAATCTCACTCTTTTTGTTCCCGTTAAGATGAGCGCCAACCGAGTCTTTACACCGATTATGCCTAACAACTCCGGAGACTTCATCGCTCTAACAGACAGCGATGGCTTTGTAGAGTTACCCCCGGCTCAAACTACCCTCAGCCCCGAGCAAAGCATCCAATTCTATCCGTGGTACTAAGATGCAGCTAGTGGATCAATGGAATCGTCGCATTCGCAAGCTAAGGGTTTCTCTAACCGATCAATGCAACCTTCGCTGCCGCTACTGCATGCCTTTGCATCCAGAATTTCTGGACAAAAGTAGCTACTTAACTCCGCAGCAATACAAAGAAATTATTGGCGAGTTGCTGGACTATGGCATTGAAGAAGTTCGCATTACAGGTGGTGAGCCTCTGGTTCGGCAAGACTTTGATGAAGTCATTCAGGAACTTGCCAAGCTGAAGATCCCGTCCCTCAGCCTAACAACCAATGGCCTGCTGCTCCACCGCTACTGGGACGTTCTCAAGGCTGCCAACGTTCTCAACCTTAATGTTAGCCTCGATAGCCTACAGCCCTCCACCCAAGCTGCAATTGCCCGTCGCGACTGCCTGGCGGATATTCTCCGTAATATCCAGGAGGGTATTGCCCGGGGATTTAGCCTCAAAGTCAATACGGTTGTAATGCGGGGGATCAACGATTGCGAGCTATTTGATTTCGTTGAGTTTGCCCGCAAGACAGGCGTGACAGTTCGCTTTCTGGAGCTGATGCGGGTCGGCTATGCCAACTCTCTCTATGAAGAACACTACGTTTCAGCACAAGAGTGCATTGCCCGTCTGCAAGAACGCTATACTCTAACCCCCCTTCCAGCGGCACCTGATTCGACAGCGTTTTACTTTACAATCGACGAGAATGTTAAAGTTGGATTTATTGCCTCTGAGTCTCAGCCCTTCTGCAGCAGCTGTTCCCGGTGGCGCTTGACAGCTGATGGTCGTCTCTTTGCCTGCCTATTTAGTGAGGAGGGTCTCTCGGTTCGAGACAAAACACCAGGCCAACGTCAGCAAATTTACCAGCAGCTTTTGGGGATGAAACCACTGCGCCGGGTTGAGCAGGTCTCACACCCAATGTACGGCTTAGGGGGCTAGCTCTATGGACAAAGCTGATCGTACATGGGCCCATCTTAATGCTCAAGGCCATCCGCATATGGTAGATATTAGCCACAAATCGGTGTCTTTGCGAACGGCCACAGCACGGGCAAGAGTTCAACTGCCACCTGCTCTCAGATCCTATGTTGTTGGCCAAGATATCCACCTGAAAAAAGGACCGGTATTTCAGACAGCAACCATTGCTGGTACAATGGCTGTTAAAAGAACTGACCAACTGATCCCCTTTTGTCATCAGATCCCTGTTGAAGACTGCACCTTTGATATCACAATTGATGATCACTTGCTTGTAACCATCCACTGCACTGTCAAGACCAGCGCTAAGACAGGGGTTGAAATGGAAGCTCTCTGTGGTGCGGCAACAGCAGCGCTGACAATCTATGACATGTGCAAGTCGGTGTCGCCCCATATCTGCATCCAGGAGACCCGCCTAGTAACTAAGTCCGGCGGCAAAAACGCCCTCCTGGAACGTCCCCTCTATGGCTTGGTGCTCACAGGGGGACGTAGCAAGCGCATGGGTCGCGATAAAGCGCTGCTGAACCCTTTTGGCAAACCCCACGCCGCCTATCTCTATGAACTGCTGCAGCCCTACTGCCAGCAGGTTTACTTGTCAGCGCGTGCCGGTCAGTGGTCGGGCACAGCTCTAGAGCTCTTGCCCACACTACCAGATCTAGTAGAAAGCGTTGGCCCGATCAGTGGCCTATTGACTGCCTTGAATACTCATCCTGAAGCTAACTGGTTGGTTGTTGCCTGTGATCTACTGAACCTTCGGTCAGAAACAATCCAAAAGCTGCTGGATCACTACCAAGCCGAAACAATCGCAACTTGCTATGTTAACCCCGAGCGCGGCTTCCCGGAAGCTCTTTGCGCCATCTATACTCCTCAAGCTGCAGCGGTACTAGAAAGGGCTTACGCGGAAGGGGTGTACTGCCCTGTGGAAATCCTCAGCAGGCAGCCCTGCACCCTAGTTACCCCCAACCATGAGGTCGAGCTCATGAACGTCAATACCGCCGAGGAGTATGCCACTTTCCAATCAGTTTGGGGTAGTTGCAGCCATGGTAACTCAATCTGTCCTAAGTAAGACCGTAACAATTCAATATGTAGCAGTGCTGCGGGAACAGGCTCAGCGGAGCAGCGAAGTGCTGCAAACCAGTGCAGCAAACTACCTAGAGCTCTATCAGCAGCTGCAAGCAAAGTATGGATTTTCGCTAGCAGCGGAGGACGTTAAGGTTGCTGTCAATCATGAGTTCTGTGACTTGACTAGGCCGATAGATGAAGGTGCCTTGGTAGTTTTCATTCCACCAGTTTGTGGGGGCTAAATGCTGCGTTTTCTAATTGTGGATAGCACCATCCAGCCAGCTGAACTCAGTCGTTTGCTCGTCAATAACACAGCGGGTGCCTTAGTAACCTTCGAGGGCTGGGTACGCAACCACAGCCAGGGCAAACCTGTTCTCAGCTTGGAGTACGAAGTCTACGAGATCCTTGCCCAGAAGGAGGGCGAGAAGATCCTCCGAGAAGCCCACGCCAAGTTTGGCCTCTGCGGTGCTGTTGCCTGTCACCGCCAGGGTCATCTTGCAATTGGTGATATTGCGGTTTGGGTTGGTGCTACAGCTGAACATCGCGGCGCCGCTTTTGCTGGAGCACGTTACATCATTGATGCAATCAAGGAGCGCTTGCCCATTTGGAAAAAAGAGTACTACTGGGGTGAGCCGCCGCGTTGGGTTTTATGTCAGAAAGCAAAGCCTTTGTTCCAGCAATTCCATAAGAACGCTATTGCTCGGCAGCCTTGCGGCGATACCCCCTAGCCTCTCTGCTAGTATCAGTGAGGTACCTGACCTGGGGCTGTAGCTCAGCCTGGATAGAGCAAGCGCCTCCTAAGCGCTAGGTCGGCGGTTCAAATCCGCCCAGTCCCGTCAGCCCTGCTGGTTTCCTAGCGGGTTCTTGGAAAAGTCTTCGGCTAGCTGCTGGAGCTGGAGGGGGCCTGGCGAGCTAACTGTCTGAGGAAAGCCAGGGGATGGCCGTTCTGGAGCTGCTGCCTCAGCCGCTCTTGCAGGAGCTCCTCCTGCCAGGGATCCCCTGACTGCAGCCACTCCAGGTAGCTGAGCCCCGCCACCCGCGTCAGATAGGCCCCGCTAGCTGCCTGCAGAGGGATCCCCATGAGCATCCAGGGGCTGGCTTTGAGGGCAGAGCTGAAGGCATGGGTAGCTAGCTCCAGTCCGCCCAGTTGCACAATCATTTGGGCCAAGCGGTGAGCAATTGCCTGAGCCTGCTGCAGGGTAATGCGGCGATCGAAGACCTGGTGCAGCTCTCCAATCATGCGGGCCTGAATGGCCACCCCCGCCAGGACATCCAAGGCAGGGAGGGGGGTTACCGCCAGAGCTGCAGCCGTTGCCCACTGCATCCGCTCCACGATCTGGCGGCCCCGTTGGCGGCGCTCTTCCCGCAGGGCTTGCTGGACAGCCTCGCTCAAGGTTCGGGTTTGCAGCAGGGCGTTGGCTAGGCGCAGATGGGATCCCTTTTGCTGCAGTAGGCGGGCCATCTGCTGGATGAGGGCGGCGGTATCAGGGGGCTGGGGCTCCCAGGTCTCCTGACGGGATCCGTCCGGGAAGCAGTAGCGGACTTTCAAGGGCTCGGGGTCAGCGGCAATGGCCACCACCTGCTCAGGAGGGATGACACCGGCAGTGCGGCGGCGCAGGTGGGTTAGGACGGTCTCCACATCTTCCGGCAGCATTTGATCCGTCTTGTTGAGGGCCAGGATAGTGGCTTTTCCCAACCGAGCCAACTCCAGCAGCTCCGCGTATTCTGAAGCCAGCAGATCCCCGGCCACCACCACAATCAACAGATCCGCTTTCTGGGCGAGGGCGCGGGCCTCTGCTTCGCCGGCACCGCCGATGGTCAATAGCCCAGGGGTATCGGTGAGGTAAATGGGGCTGTTCCAACCTTCCAGTTGATAGGTGTGAATGGAGCCCTGCTGGGTGGTGCCCAGAGTGGGGGCAGTTTCCCCAACCGGCCGCCCCAGCAGAGCGTTGATGAGAGAGGTTTTGCCAGCAGAAGCCGTGCCAAACACCACTAGGTGCAATGCCTCCTCAGCCAGCCGCCGATCGATCTCCTGTTTCTTGGCTTGCAGGGCACGGCGGCTGATGTCGTTTTGCAACTTCTGGATAAGGGAATCGACATCCTGCAGATCTGCCTGCACCTGAGCCCGCGTCAACTTAACCCGCCGCCGCGGCTTGGCCCCTGGGGTGGGCTCCCTTTGTCCTCGGCAAACCTGCTGCCACCAGTGGCGGACCACCAGCCCCGTAGTCACCGTTCCTCCCAGAATGCCGGCCACGGTCAGGTCGGCCAGCGGTTCCGAGTAGGAGGCGATAGAGCTGTGGATGCCGCCAACCCACTGCAGGTACTGGCTCAAGGCCACTAGTCCTAGCCCTGTCAATAGCCACAGCCAAGTGGAGCGCGACAACACTATGCCAACTCCCCGTCTGCCCAAATGTTTCCCTATCTCCCCCCAGCCGCTTCTTGAGCAGGGAGCGTGCTGTAGCTGAGCATACAGTCAATCGCTCTCAGCTAATTCAGGCCAGGGATCCCTGCCAAGACGCTCAAGACCCCTGGTGGCTCCGACGGCGCTGGCAAGAACTTACCCCCGCGGTAATCCAATAGCTGCGTCAGCAACAAATAGCCCACCCCCAAAGCAATGGCCAGAACTCCCGTAATAATGGCTACCCACTTGGGCCGTTCCACGCCGGGCCTCCTCAATCAACCGCTAGACTTATCTTATTGCCCCAAAGCTCTGGCGATGACGTAGATGAGGCCGTTGACGGCTCGAATGTAGGACGGGGCTTTATGCCCAGTTTTTCGGCAAAGTTCGGTATTCTGAAGGGGGTTGCTGCAAGGGGAAAAGGGGATGAACCGGATCCCGTCTTGGTGGCGGCAACTGCGCCGTTGGCTGCCCTGGGCCGCCCTGCTGTTGATCCTGGTAGCAGCTGGCTACGGGGTAGGCCCTCGGCCCTCTCCCCAAGAGCCAGAGCTGCCCACCCTGGCCCCTCTGCCGCAGCACCCTCGCATCCGGGTGGCGTTTAACCAAAGCCGCGAGAGCACTTATCGGGATCCCTATCGCCAGATCCACCGCTACGGCTACAACCTGGAGGAGTTGATTATCTCCCAGATTCGTTCTGCTCGGCGGTCGGTGGATGTGGCGGTACAGGAGCTAAACTTGCCCCTCATCGCCCAGGCCCTTGCAGAGCGGCGGCAGGCCGGGATCCCAGTGCGCGTGATTACCGAAAACACCTACGTGCGGGCCTGGCACCGGCTGACCCCTGCCGAAGTGCAGGCGCTGGACGAGCGCAGCCGTCAAAAGTTCGAAGAGTATCGCCGTCTGGTGGATGTAAACCGGGACGGGCGGTTTTCCCCCGAGGAGGTTGCTAGCCGGGATGTGTACGCCTTGCTGGATAGAGGCCAGGTGCCCTGGCTGGACGACACCGCCGACGGCTCCAAGGGCAGCGGCCTGATGCATCACAAGTTTGTAGTTATCGACGGGCAGCGGGTGCTGACTGGCTCAGCCAATTTCACCCTCTCCGATATCCATGGGGATTTCGATGCTCCTGGCAGCGTGGGCAATGCCAACCACCTGCTGCTACTGGATAGCCCCGAGCTGGCCCGCATCTATACGGAGGAGTTCAACCTCATGTGGGGGGACGGGCCGGGAGGGCTGCCCGATAGCCGCTTTGGCGTGCAAAAGCGCAAGCGACCCCTGCAGACGGTGTTGATTGACGACGCCGTCGTGGAGGTGCATTTTTCCCCCGCCAGCCGTTCCCTGCCCTATGAGGCTACTTCTAACGGCATTATTGCGACCACCCTGGCCCAAGCGCAGAAGCGGGTGGATCTGGCTCTGTTTGTCTTTACCGACTCTGGCATTGCCAACCAGCTCCGGCAACTGCACCAGGAGCGCAAGGTGGAGATCCGCGGCCTGTTTGATCCTGGCTTTGCCTTCCGCGACTACAGCCGCACCCTGGAGATGTGGGGGTTGGCGCTCCCGGACGAAAACTGCCGCCTGGATCCGGCCCGCCTGCCCTGGCAGCAGCCCCCCCAAGCCATAGGCATACCCAACCTCGCCCCCGGCGACAAGCTACACCACAAGTTCGCTATTCTCGATCCCGGCACCCCCCAGGCCACGGTGATCACCGGCTCCCACAACTGGTCAGTCTCGGCCAACCACCTCAACGACGAAAACCTCTTGATTATCCGCAATAGGCAGGTGGTGGATCACTTTGTGCGAGAGTTCGAGCGGCTCCTGGCCGAGGCCCGCTTTGGCCCCAGCCGTCGCTTGCGGGAGGAAGTAGAGGAAGCAGCCCGCCGCTGCCCCAACCCCCTTCCGCTTGCCCCTACTTCCCCCACAGTAGAGCCGGAGCTGCTAGAGGCCACCTCGAGGTCCTCCCCTTCGCTAGCTACCCCCAGTCCCCCTCGCGTTAACTTGAACACAGCCACGGCAGCCGAACTGGAGCAGTTGCCTGGCATCGGCCCAGACCTGGCGCAACGGATTATCGAGGCCCGCCCCTTTTCTTCTTTGGAGGATCTGCAGCGCGTTAAGGGCATCGGCCCAGCCAAGATGGAGCAATTGCGGGGTCGAGTAACTTGGTAGGGATCCCCCCTTTGGCAAGCAGAAACGCCGCCTATGGCCCAGTGGTCCCTCCATCCCTGCTCCCAGTCCAGCGCCAGGGTTCTCCTCATTCCCACTGCCTTTGGCCCGGATACCCAAGCTCCGTTGACCATCCTCAATGCAGGCGCAGAACTGTGTGCTTTTGAGCCGCGCTTGGGGATCGATGTGGATCAGCTGGCGGTGGCGCAGTTGCCGGGGCTGATGGATGAGCCACCCTATGGCCTGTGTGAGGCAGCAGTGACCCAGGCCTGGCGACGACAACAGTGGCCGGTCTTGTTGCCTTCGGTTCTAGCAGCCAGTTGGGGGGCCATTCGTGCCCTTTGGAAGCACTACTTGAGTCTCAGTGTGGTGCATTGCAGCGCTCATGCCAACTTCATGCCCCCCATAGAGATGACCCAGCCAGATCAAGATATGAGCTACGGCAACGGCGCTTGGGTAGAGCTGCTCTACCAGCACGGCCTGCCGGTAGTGCACGTGGGGCTGCGCAGCAGCAGTGCCCGCGCCTATGCTTGGCTAAGAGACCACCACAGCCCCATTTTCTGGGCTCAAGAGGCCTGGGATCCGCAGCAGGTCGTCGAGGCTTTGCCGGAGCAGCCAGTGTTTTTGGTGGTGGACTGTAGCGTGCTGGATCCCTCGCTAGCACCAGCAGTGCACCACCCAGAGCCAGGGGGGCTGAGCTGGTTTCGGTTGTTACAAACTTGTGAGGCCATCTTCGCTGCTCGTCCTGTGGTCGGCGTTTCCCTGGGAGGGGTGGCGGTAAGCTCGGCAACGCGACCAACTGCCCGCATTGCAGCTCGTCTTCTCAATTGGCTGCTGGCCTGTTACGGCCTCTACTCTCTGAAGCTGGATCCCAACCCCGCTAGTCTCGAGCGGCTGGAAAATGAGTCTGGCATATGAAGTCTTTCGCAGGTGTTCTTCCGGAGTTGGGGTCTACCAGCAGCACCTTTTGGCCCAGCTTCACCGTTGGTTGGCCAAGGGCGGACGCTGGAGATAGCTTCACCCCCGAGAGCATGGCTGCTTAAGAGGCCGATGCGGCTGACGGCTCTGCCTTGGATTCTGCCGGAAGCGGGAAACTGGGCAAGAACGAGGCCCGCGTCAAGGGTTGGTCAAGAATCAGCCCTTCTCCCCCTAGCACTTCGAGGGCCTGTCCCTCCACGGAGATCCAAACCCGTGCATTAGGGTTTTGGCTAGTAACCGTGTAGAGTACCTGGGCAATCCGACCCATCATTGCGGTGGATCCCCCCCCTTGCGTAAATTCGGGGGAGAAGTTCAAAAAGATATCGTCGCCTTCCACCCGTACATCCAGCACCCGCGTCTGGGGAGGAATAGCGGTGGTGAGGCGGGGATCCTTGGGTCCAGCGATCAACTCCTCTAGAGCCCTACGAATAGCCTCTTGGGCATCCAAGGCGCGAAGGGAGCGCTCCTGCTGCACGTAGTGGATAGAGTTGTCAACCGTGGTCAGCCAATACAGGGAAAAAGTTTGCCGCGGCCCCCTGCTGTACCACCAGGCTCCTCCCACAAGCCCCAATCCCACCAAGAAGCCAAGCACTCCCACCTGCAAGGCCTGGCCACGTCGTCGGCGGGGGCGTTGCTCTCCCTCCTTGAGGAAGCCGAGTTGGGCAGGACGCCCTTCGTAGTGGCTCATTGCTGCCAATCCCCCTGCTTACCTAGCTAGCTCCAGGGTAGCGAAGAAAAGCTTCCTCTGCCGGGAGACAGGCCCAAGAGAAACTCAATTGACGTTCTCCGCAGGCCTAGAGGGGGATCCTTTCCCAGCTTGCTCTCTCAAGAGCAAGGGGCAACTACCGTCAGCTCGAGCCGGGGGAGATCCCTCTGGGGGGTAGTAGCCGGTTGTGGAAGCAGGAAGAAAGAAAAGTCCGCTCCAGAAGAGTGGCACGGCAGGGCCTACGCCGCCTTGGTCAACCTCAACCAACGCACAAGCCGCCGCAGCTCTACTAGCAGCACACCAGCTACACCGGTCAGGATCCAGCCCAGCCACTCGGCTGCCGTGCCCAGGTAGCGCACTTCCACGCGATGCTCTCCCGGGGGAATCCGTACCTGCAACAGCCCCCACCCGTCGTGTTCGGCAGCCCTAAACTGTCCATCAATTTGAACTCGCCAAGCGGGATAGTAAAACGTGCGCAAGACTACGGGCTGCTCTTGAGTCGTGGGATTGATGGCGCGAAAGCGGCGATAGCCATAGCGCCACTCTTCCACCTGTAGCCGCGCGGCCGGATCCCCCAGCTCGCCTTGCCACTGGAGCAGCGGATCCACCTGCGGGGGCGGCATAGGCAGCGTGGCCTGGCGGGGCCGGTATTCCTGCACATCCACCAGCGCCAGCCCATCGGGAAAGCGCCAGTGCAGGTGCAAGAAAGCAATGCCGGGCCTCTCTTGGGGCTCCTTGGGAAACTGCTTAGCTGTAGCCAGCTCTTGAAAAGTTTGAACAAGCTGCGGATCAAAGCCGGCCTTGGACAAGAGTTGAAAGCCCTGCCAAGTTTGCACCCCCATAGCTAGTCCGATCCCCACCAGCAAGAGAAGCCGCAGGCGCCTTTGCCCCCATCCCCAACCCGCTAGAGATCCCAAAAGCCAGGGCACGGTTACCGCCGTCACTGCCATCCAGCGCCAGGAAAATTGAATGCGTTGCAGGGGCAGAAACCACTCGTAGAGCCAAGCCAGCAGATCCGTCGTCATCAGCAGCGCCACTAGGCTAGCCCCAAAGCTGTAGAGCAAGGTAGCTCTGGCAAGGGATCCAGCCGCATCAAAACTCCTCCCCGGCCGGCGGACCAGCCATTCTAGAAAAACTAAGATCCCAACGCCCACCACAACCGCTGCCATCCAGACCCAGTACCCCACCAGGTTGCTCTCAAACCAGTGCTCTGTCCAGCGCGGCTGAAGCTGAGTTAGCCCGCTCAGCATTAAGCGATGCTGGGGCATGTATTCCTCGGCAAAGTTGACAAAATCCACCTGGACATGGCGCTGATCCCAGAAAGCCGGCAGCAAATAAAAAGCCGCCCACCCCAGTCCCAGACCAAATCCCAGGTAGCAGCGTCCCACTCTGGGCCAGAAGGGATCCCTTCCCCCCACCACCCACGGTAGGGGCAGCCAAACCAGAGTAAAAATCAGCAAAGTGGGCAAATGGGACAGGGCCAGTAGGCCATAGCTAACGGCCAACGCTCCAATTGGCCAAAGGGACTGAGGCCGGCAAATCACCTGTAGCGAGGCCCAGAAAACCCAGGGGGAGACGGCAATGGCCCACACTTCTCCAATTGCACCCCGTTGGTAGATATCTACCAACCAATAGGGGCCGGCCATGCTCAGCAGGGCCAAGACCAGCGCCAAAGCCCAAGGAAGCACCTGCCGCAGCAGAACGTATAGCCCCAGCCCAAAGACCGCCATCGCTAGACCCATGCTGGCCACCAAAGAGCCGGGCAGGTCCAGCCCCAGGGCGCGAAAGGGCAGGGTGGCTACCATACACAAAGGCGGGTAGAAGGCAAAGGTGGGATTGCCGTAGCCGAAGTTGGAGTACTCCAGCCAGCGGGGGTAAAACTGCCCGCCGAAAAACTGGCGCTGATACTGAAAGGCCCAACTGAGGTTGAAGTGGGTGGAGTGAGTCATGGGATAGCCTTGCTGCAGCATTGGCCAGAGCAGGGCCAACACTCCGGCCAGCAGCGCAAGCCCGACCAACAGCCCCGGTTGGCGCAACGCTTTCACCATTTCCAAGAGCCCGCCTTTCGCGCACCGGGCGGATGTTTTCGATAGCTCCAGGCTGCAGGGCAGCTTCCGGCTTCTGTGGCAGGCGTTAGCCAAACAGACAGCCTTGGGCCCACCTCCCTCTTGGCCAGGAATTAATAGCGAATCCAAGCATAGGCAGCCTCAGAGAGCACTGGCACCTCAGCGTAGCGGCCACGCAGGTTCTGGGACCAAGCGTAGAGAGTAACAGCCATCACTCCCAGAAGGGCAGTGTTGGCCAAAATGCTGCCCACTGCCCCTAGCGCTAGGCTGCCAAGGAGCCTACCCAACACCTGCAGCAGCACTTGCACCAAGAACAGGGCAATGTTGAGCAGCAGCGCCTGCATGGTATTGAAGCGAACAAAGTGGGCGATGCGGCCGTTGCGGATGACGAAAAAGAGGAGGGCAAAGAACAGCCCCATCCCCAGCCAGCCTGTGACCAGAGGCAACAAATGCAGTAGCGGTAGAAAGATAGGGATCAGTCCTGGCAGGGATTGAAACAGCCCCAAGGGGACAAAGCCCAAGGGCAAAGCCGATACCAAAGGCAGAAGGTAAGGAAGGGATCCCCACAGCCGATCGCTGGGAGTGATGGTGCCGCGCCAGGTCATGTCCTCGAGTCCCTCAGCTCACTGCAGTGGTCGCTAGAGTCTGCTTGTTTGGGCAATGCCGCTCCCTTGCCAGAGGAAAAGGGCAGACAAGCCTTGGGCCCATTGTAGTCGATGGGTTTGGGGGGCTCCACGGGCTGGCTCGAAAGCCAGCTTCCCTTTTTTTGCGGCAAGACGTTCAGGGCGAGCATTCCAGCCGTTCGCGCAGCGGGACAGAGTCCTTTCTGGACTGGTATAATCGACGCCAACTCTCGGCTGTGCAGAGGTCTATGAAAATCTCATCCTCTCCCCCTACTCGCCTCGTCGCCGCCTTGCTCTGGAAGGCCTGGTCTGGGCTCATCGGCTTTCTCAACGACCGTCTGTTGCCGGAGCGCTTCCACGTTCGGCCTGAGGCTTTGCCGGAGTGGCTGGCACAACTCTGGGGTCGCTATCTGCGTTACCGACAAGCCTCTCGTCCAGGGAAGATCCAGTTTCGCGGCCTGACGGTGGATCCCAGCCAAGGGGAATCCTCAGCTTCCCTGGTCGGGTCTAGCTTGCTCCGCTACCGTGGCTGCCCTCTGGAGAGGGTTGCCCACCCCCTCCCCTCTCAACCCATTCCCGAAACCCCTTTTGTGCCCCCCTACTGGAGGCTGCTCAATACGCTGCGCTTGAAGTTGAGCCTGGCCGATGTCGATAGCTATTCGGTCACGCCGGCCCTACAGCGGGTTTACCGCGGCCAAGAGTTCTAACGCCAGCCCAAGAGCAGCGGAGTAGAGGGCGGGGATACGCTTCGACCCACGGAAAGCTGAGAATTCCTTTCTCGCTAGGGGCTAAGACCTTCTACAGTGGATAAGGAAGGTCGTTGAGCTTGTTATGTCCAAATGCGGCGTGCTCCTGCTGAACTTGGGGGGGCCAGAAACGCAGGCTGATGTGCAGCCCTTTCTCTACAACCTCTTTGCCGATCCGGAGCTCATCCGGCTGCCCTTTCCCTTTTTGCAGGGGGCATTTGCCTGGGCCATCTCCATCCTGCGAGCGCCCAAATCCCGGCGCAACTACGCTGCCATCGGGGGGGGATCTCCTTTGCGGCGCATCACCGCTGAACAGGCCCGAAAGCTGCAGGCCCAACTGGTGGCGGCGGGCTACGACGTGCCAGTGTATGTCGCCATGCGCTACTGGCACCCGCTCATTGAGTCTGTGGTGCAGCAGATCAAGTCGGACGGGATCACCCGCCTGGTGGTGCTGCCGCTGTACCCGCAGTACTCCATCAGCACAACTGGCTCCAGCTTCAAGCTCCTGGATCGCCTCTGGGCCGAAGACCCAGAGCTGGCCCGCATCGAGCGCCGCCAGATCTGTTCCTGGTACGATCAGCCCCAGTATGTCCAGGCCATGGCTAGGGCCATCCGGGAGCAGTTGGACGCCTTCGAGGATCCCCTAGAAGTGCATGTGCTCTTTAGCGCTCACGGCATTCCCGAAAGCTACGTCACCCAGGCCGGGGATCCCTACCAGCAAGAGATGGAGGCCTGCGTCGAGCTCATCTGGCGCCAGGTGGGACGCCCAAATGGCTACACGCTCTCCTACCAGAGCCGGGTGGGCTCGCTGCGCTGGCTGCAGCCCTACACCGAGAGAGTAATCCCAGAGCTAGGCGCGCGGGGAGTAAAGCAACTGCTGGTGGTGCCGATTAGCTTTGTCTCAGAGCACATCGAGACCCTGCAAGAGATCGACATCGAGTATCGAGAGCTGGCCCACCGGGCTGGGATCCGCGATTTTCGCCGTGTGCCCGCCTTGAACGCCGACCCGCTATTTATTGCTGGCCTGGCAGCTCTGGTGCAGCCCCATCTGGTTCCTTCAGCACCTGCTTTTGTGCCGGCTGCGGCGGGCAGCTCGCTGCTGGAGCGTTAGGCAAAAGGACTCTAGGCGGGGGGCAGGCCACAGTTAGCACCTGTTTTTGCCCAGCGGTTAGGTACAGGCACGGCCTGGCCAAGTACTTGTGCTCTGGGGATCCTAGCCTTTAAATCAAAGTTTCCCCCTGTGCAAAATCGATGAGCGAAGCCCTGCTGACCGAGTGGCTGCTGACCTATTTCCGCCAGCGGCTGCCCTTTCCCAAAGAGTGGCTGCCCCAGGGGAGCTACTGGGTGGGGGGATCCCTGCGGGATGCCTACCTGGCTTGGCTGCGAGGCCAGTCTGGAGACTCCAAGGGGCCAGTGGATTTGGATTTAATGTGTCCGGCGGATCCGGTGGGGTGGGCAGCAGGGGTGGCGCGGCGGCTGAAAGCCGGCTTTGTGGTGCTGGATGTGGAGCGACAGATTGCCCGCATCGTGCTGGGCCAAGGAGGGGCTTCCCCTCCCACAGCGGCGACGGTGGACGTAGCCCTGCAGGCGGGCCCCACCCCGGCGGCGGATCTGTGGCAACGGGACTTCACCTGCAATGCCCTGGCCCTGGAGCTGCGGGAGGGGCAACTGTTGGATCCCACAGGGGGGCGGGCGGACATTCAGCAGGGGTGTCTGCGCATGGTTCACCCCGACAACCTCAGCGCCGATCCGGTGCGGCTGTTGCGGGCCTATCGCCAAGCAGCCCAACTGGGGTTTGCGCTGGATCCGGCCACGGCAGAGGCGATTCGCCAGCGGGCTCCCCTCTTGGCCAATGTGGCAGCAGAACGGGTGCGGGCCGAGGTGGTGACCCTGTTGGAGACGGGGATCCCGGGCCTGGCCCACCTGCAGGCAGCCGTGGCGGCAGGTCTGCTGGCGGCTTGGCTGCCCCGCCTAGCCCCCCAGAGCCCTGGCTTTGCCCAGGCCCAAGCCGTCTGGCAATGGGCCGAGATCTGGCAACCCCAGTACCCCCGCACTCTGGCGGAGCTGGCTCAGCCTTTGGCGGATCGGCGCAGCAGCCTGTTGGCGACGGTGTTGGCAGCCCTGCTGTGGGATCCGGCAGGCACCCCTGCCGAGACGGTGGAAACCGAACTGGAACGGCTGCGCTTTAGCCGGGCCGAGATGCGGGCCGTCCAAAGGCTGCACCAGCTTCTGCCCCACTTCCAGAAGCTTTTGGCCAGCTCCCCCACCCCTCCCCAGCAGTGGCGGCTCTACCAGCAGGCGGGATCCCTCTTTGGCGGCCTAGCCCTGCTGGCTGCAGCCACCGGCAGCTCGGCAGAGACGATCCAGCTTTGGCTTAGCCGCTACGAAGATCCCCAGGATCCCCTGGCCCATCTGGTGCCCCTGCTGGATGGCCGCGACCTACTGCACACCCTAGGCGGTCAACCCGGCCCCTGGGTAGGCCAGCTGTTGCAAGAGCTCCAGGAGGCCCAAGCTTGGGGCCAGATCCAAACCCGCGCCGAGGCCCTTTCCTTTGCCCGCCGCTGGCGCGAGAGAAGCTCCCAAACCTAGCCAAAGCGATAGCCAAAGCCGCGCACCGTTACCAAATACTCGGGGTTACTGGGATCCACCTCCAGCTTTTCTCGCAGCCAGCGGATGTGGACATCCACGGTTTTGCTGTCGCCCATGTAGTCGGATCCCCAGACCCGCTCCAGAAGCTGTTCCCGCGTCCAGACGCGGCGGGGATGGGACATGAACAGCTCCAACAGGCGGAACTCTTTAGGCGAGAAACTGACCTCCACCCCCCGCACCAACACGCGGCACTCCTGGGTAAACAGGCAAATATCCCCGTAGCGGAGCACTGTGGCCTCGCTGGTGTAAGCCTGCTGCCGACGGCGCAACACAGAGCGACAGCGGGCAATCAGCTCCCGCATGCCAAAGGGTTTAGTTAGGTAGTCGTCGGCCCCCAGCTCCAGGCCCACCACCCGGTCAGTCTCGCTGCTTTTGGCCGTCAGCATCAAAATAGGAAGGGTGTTACCCTCCCTACGCAACAGCCGGCACAGATCCAAGCCATTCAAACTGGGCAGCATCAGATCGAGGATCATCAAGTCCAGCCGCTCGGCTGTATGCACCAGCTCTAGTGCCTCCCGGCCGTCGGCAGCTTGCAAGACTCTGTACCCCTGTTCTTCCAGAGCAAGGGCAACGGTTTCCCGGATCGCATCCTCATCCTCCACCACCAGCAGAGTCTCCTGAAGGGGGGAAGCTTCCTTGGCTTGGGGAAGTTGACTGGTCATGGAAAGCAAACTCCGCCTCGCTTCATCACCCTCAATGGCAGCCGCCCGCTAGGATATCAAACTTCAGGGTTGGCCAACAGAGAGGAGAAAAGGTGTCAAATCGCGATTCGAGGTTCCAAGACGTCAGGTTGAACCCCGAAGGTTCCAACATCGGTTGGTTCAGGATGATTTAAGATTGGGGTGGAGCCGAAGCCACTGGCGCGGCCGGGCATGCTTGCTTCTCTTTCTGCACTCTGGACTACTGGCGGAGCAATTTTACGGTTGCTGCGCTGGCACAAGCCGGCAGGACGCTTGATTTTGATGATCCCTGCTCTGTGGGGAGCTTTCCTAGCCGGACGCGGAGCGCCGCCTTGGCCATTGGTCGGGATTCTCGTTCTAGGCAGTTTGGCCGCTAGCGGGGCAGGCTGTGTAATCAACGACCTCTGGGATCGGGACTTGGATCCGTTGGTGGAGCGCACCCGCACCCGCCCCCTAGCCAGCCGCGAATTGAGTGTTGGCGTCGGCATCGCAATGGCGTTGCTCTGCTTGGCCTGTGCGGGAGGGCTGGCGCTGTTGCTCAACCCCGTTAGCTTTGCCCTCTGTGTGGCAGCGGTGCCGGTGATTTTGCTCTACCCAGGGGCCAAGCGGGTTTTTCCAGTGCCCCAACTGATCCTGGCGTTGGCCTGGGGATTTGCCGTGCTCATCAGTTGGACAGCGGTGAGAGGTCAGGATCCCCAACTACCCCTGTGGGAGGAGGGGCTGGGCTGGCTGTGGCTGGCCACGGTGCTGTGGACCCTTGGGTTTGATACGGTTTATGCTCTCTCAGATCGCGAGGACGACGAGCGAGCTGGGATCCACTCCAGCGCCCGTTTCTTTGGCCGGCAAACCCCAAGGGCGGTGGGGCTCTTTTTCCTAGGCACCACCATTGCCCTCTTGGGGGTGGGGCTTAGCCTGCAGTTGCACGCGATCTATTTCCTCAGCCTGGCAGTTGCCGCCGGCCTCTGGGCTCGGCAAACCTGGCAGCTTCACCGGGTCCATTCCTCCCCCGGCCTCTACCCAGCTATCTTTGGCGAGAACGTGGTGCAAGGCTTTATCCTGCTGGCGGGGATGATTGCCGGCTGCCGGCTAGCCTAGTTGGGATAGATGCGCAGGCGGCGGTTGGGCTCTTCGCCAAAGCTCTGAGCGCGCAAGTGATAGGACTCAACCAGCTGATGCTGCAGCTTGCGGATGTGGGCAGAGCGGGGTAGGAGCTCCACTGGCTGCGACTTGGGGATGACGATTTGCTCCACCGCCAGGCGAGCTTCTTCCAGAGCTTCTGCTTCTTCTGCGGTGCTAGCCTGAATAAACAGCTCCAGGTCTGACTGGGCCCCCTCCTCACTTTCAATGTTGAGGATGCGGCGCAGGGCGCCGGCCAGAGCAATCAGGGTATTGGCCTTGACGGTATGAATGGGGATCTGGCGGGAGTGGGCCAGTTGCTGAATCTTGGAGCGGCTGCGCACCTGGGATCGCAAAGCCAAGACAATATCGGCCTCATCCAGGTCTTTGGTAACCTGCGCCGGCAGCTGCAGGGTCCGGATGACCTGCTCTAGGTGGAAACGGCTAACCCCATAGGGGTAGATCCTCAAGGGCCCCTCTGGGTCTTGCGGGAGCTCCGCCTCCTCCTCAGATTTGGACTCTGACTGGGAGTTAGCTAGCGGCTCCGCCGAGGAGTCTTCCTCCTTCGCTAAGGGCGAGCTAGGCTGCTGCAGACGGGTTGCAACCGGTTCCAAAGGTAAAGGCTCCAGGCGGCCGGAGGATCCCCAAGTGCCCCCCCCAGCAAACAGGGCAGTGTCGGCAGGGGGCCACTGGGGTCGCAAGAGGCTTGAGCGTCCGTTCATGCCAGTGGTACTGCGCACAATCACCACTTGGCCGCGTTCGTCCAGGCTGCGTATTTGGATTGACGCCTCGCGGTTACGTAGGAGGCAATCCACTGTGGCTGCCACATCTTCGTGGATGACCCAGCGATGCCGCTCTAGCATCTCCACCGCAATCTCAAAAGTCGGGGGAGCCTTGCGCTCCAGGACACTCTTCTGACAGCCCCGCCGCCGTGCCTCCTCGTCCCCCAGCGTGACGGATTGGATCCCGCCTATTAGATCCGAGAGGGTGGGGTTTTTAATCAGGTTTTCGATGCGGTTGCCATGGGCAGTGGCCACCAGTTGCACCCCTCGCTCGGCAATGGTGCGGGAGGCTAAAGCTTCCAACTCTGTGCCAATCTCGTCGATGATCACCACTTCCGGCATGTGGTTTTCCACCGCCTCGATCATCACCTTGTGCTGCAACTCTGGGCTGGCCACCTGCATGCGTCTAGCCCGACCGATCCCTGGGTGGGGCACGTCGCCATCCCCGGCAATCTCGTTAGAGGTGTCGATGATGATGACCCGTTTGTGCAGCTCGTCTGCCAAAACGCGGGCAATTTCCCGCAGGGCAGTGGTTTTGCCTACTCCTGGCCGGCCTAGCAACAGCATTGAGCGGCCCTGCTCCACCAGATCCCGGATCATGTTGATGACACCGACCACGCAACGGCCCACCCGACAGGTAAGGCCAATGATCGTGCCCTGGCGGTTGCGGATGGCGCTAATCCGGTGCAGTGTTGAGGCAATGCCAGCCCGGTTGTCGCTGCTAAACTCCCCCACTTGGCTGATGACCAAATCCAGGTCGGCGCGGCTAACTACTTCCTCGGAGAGGTACTCCGCAAAGCCGGGGAAACGGGCTTCCGGGCGGCGGCCCAGATCCAGCACCACCTCCACCAGCTGATTTAAGTGAGGGTGCTGCTGCAGCCGCTCCCGGATGGCTGCGGGCAGAACGTCCAGGAGCTTGTTTAAGTCGTCGTTGTAGAGGACTTGTCCGGGAAAGGAGGTGGGTTCCCTGTTCAAGGGCTGGGCTGGGAAACTCATGGTCAAGCGACGCTGTCAAGCACTGGAAAAACAGCTCGGTCGGAGGGCAACTGGCCGCTGCTTTACCTGCTGCACCAACTGCTTGGCTAACAGGATCGCTGTGGTCAGGCCAGATCCTTCCTCTAGATGGGCAGCCACCAACTGGCGGGCATAACTGCCAAAGGCGATCCCCGCCACTGGCCAGCAGGGATCCAACAGCGACACTGTTTGCGCATTGGTTCCACCTGCCAATTGCACATAGCCAGGTAGGCCCATGTCCAGCACCTTGCGGGCCAGCTTTAGGGTGGCCTTGCTGGTGCCAGCCCCAATATCTCCGCTCATGGGCCGGCCGTCCACCTGCCAGATCAACACCTCCGGCACGGGATCCATCAGGGTTAGCAAATCCCGCAAATAGGCCTCAAGGCCCGGACCATCGTTAAAGCTAATCGAGACGGCCTGCAGCCGTCCCAGCCATGGCTTCAGGGCTCTCCACACTTGCTCAAACTGCTTCTGCCGGCCGATACAGGTGTGGATTTCTACTGCCTGAACGCCCAGCTCCACTAGAGAGGGCAAGACCTCCGCTACTGCCACCTGATAGCCAGAGGTAACAATGCGCCGGTAGGGACAGACGGGCTCGCAGCGGCCACAGCCGTAGCACAGCTCCGCCTGGATGTAAACCCGGGCAGAGGGGCCTAGAGGCACCAAGGCATGGGGCGGACAGACCGCCACACAAGGCTGTGGACACTCGGCAGGGCAGGTGGGCTCTGTCAGGACTGCCTTGCGGAAATGGACATCCTCGCCGTCGTTAAGGCTAACCATCAGCCAAGGGGATCCCGCTTGCGGGTCTTCTGCTTGGGCTCGCTGGATCCCTTGTTGGGCAGCTCGGACAATAGCCGGCTCAGCGGCAACGTCGATGCAATCGGCCCCAGCTAGGGTGTAGAGAAAGGCTAACTCCCGAATTGAGGGCAAGTGGTGGAAACTTGCGCCACAGATGAGCTTGAACCAAGTGCCCTGGTGCAGCGAGGCTTTCGGCAAGGTCACAGGTACAACTAGCCACCAGCAAGGCCGCCTACTTGAGATGGTAGCAAAGAATCTAAGCCAATCCTCAGGCGCTCTGCAGGGCGCTCTCTAAAGGTTGCCAGCGAATTGACCGCTCTCGAGCCAGCTCCACCACAAATTTCACGCCCTTGTCTTCTTGGCTTAACTTCACCAAGTAGGAGAGTTCTTGCCGGCTGAGGACATGCCCTTCGTAAAACCAAAAGACCAATCCCTTGGCCTTGGGGGGCAAAGTGGCCCGGTACTGCTCAATTAGCGAAGGGTAGAAGTAGGTGCGCCGCTGCGACTTGCCTAGGGTGGCAGGCCGCACCCCATGGCTGCGCGTCAGATAGCTGGCCAGATCCCCAATTCCCTTGCTAGAGAGGGTAACCACCTCATAGCCGGCCCCGCGCAGCCGCCGCAGGTAGTGTCCTTCGGATCCCCCTTCCGGCGTGACAAACATGGCCAAAGCCCCAGCCTGCTCGAGCTGTTGCACAAACTTGGCACCTGAGCCGACTAGCAACATAAGAAGCTCCGTCTTTGCCTGCGCCCATTGTAGCGGGAGTATGCCCCTAGCCGAGGATAGAAGTTTCCGATAGAACTCCTAGAAACTCCCCGGTTCTCCCCGACGTGCCGAAGAGCGGAGGCAGAGCAGGAAGAAGCGTTAGAATTGAGGACGACAGGAGAGCAACCACCAATGGCTCAACCAAGCTACCCCGTAACCAAAAGCGACGCCGAGTGGCGGCAGCTGCTTACTGAAGAACAGTACTACGTGCTGCGTCAAGAAGGGACTGAACCCCCCTTCCGCAATGCCTACTACAACAACAAGGCCCCAGGGATCTATGTCTGCGCGGGCTGTGGGCAGGCGCTGTTCTCTTCAGAAGCCAAATACGACAGCGGCACCGGCTGGCCCAGCTTTTGGCAGCCAATTGCTCCAGGGGTGATTGGCACCAAGACCGACTGGAAGCTGCTTGTGCCCCGCACCGAGGTGCACTGCTCCAACTGTGGCGGTCACCTGGGGCATGTGTTTCCGGATGGCCCCCCGCCAACAGGCTTGCGCTACTGCATCAACTCGGCAGCTTTGAAGTTTATTCCAGCCAACGCCTAGGCCTTTAAGCCGCCTGCCGGCTGAGCATGTCGGACTACACTTTCCTGGATGCTACCTCGATCCTGCTGCGGGAGGGTCTGGAAGCCCTTCTGGTGCTGTTAGCTCTGGTGGCGCTTCTTGGGAAGAGCGGGCAGTCGGCCCAGCAGCGCTGGGTGTGGCTAGGAGGAGCGGCGGGTCTATTGGCAGCGGTGCTGCTTGGTCTCTTGGTCAAGCTGTTTTTCCAGCAGCTACTTACCCATAGCCGCCAGGAGGTGCTGGAGGGGATCACGGGGCTGGTGGCAGCAGGTCTACTGTTTTCGATCAGCCTCTGGCTGCACCGGCGGTCGGCCACCGCTGCCTGGCAAACTTTCGTCCACGAACAAGCTCAAGTAGCCCTTGCCAGCGGTCAGGTTTTTTCCCTAGCTTTTCTGGCCTTTACAGCCGTGTTTCGCGAAGGGGCGGAAACGGTGGTGTTCTACGTGGGATTGGCGCCTTCCCTGCCGGCTCGGGATCTCTGGCTTGGAATTGGCTTGGGAGCTTTTCTGCTTGCAGGAGTGGCAGTTTTGCTTTTGCCCTTGGGTCTAAAACTGCCCTTGGGGGCTTTTTTCCGGGGTTTAAGCCTGCTGATCTTTTACTTGGGCTTTAAGTTCCTGGGCAGCAGCCTCCACGCTTTGCAAGTTGCAGGCTGGCTTCCGACGACCCCCTTATCCGGGATCCCGAAGCTGCGCTGGTTGGGGATCTATCCCACTTGGCAGACGCTGATCCCGCAAACGGTGCTGCTGGGAATAGCCTTTGTCTTTTGGATGAGGCTATGGCTGCGGGCTGATTCTGCTCAAAAGCTCTCTCCGTGAGAGAAAAACAGAGCCCGCCCCTAGAGAGCTGGCAGGCTGCTGCGTTTTAACCCAGAAATCAGGTGTCGTAAACGCGGCACTCGACGGCGTCGGGGTTTTCAGCACAGTGCTGCTCGAGGCTGCTGGGGGCCTTTGGCTGGTGGCTGCGGGCTGCCAGCACCTCCTCTACCGCATCCCAGGCTGCACGGCAGTGGGGATCCCCTTCGCCGTACTCAGAGCAGACTTTGCGCGCGTTCTCCAGCTCTTTGGCAATGACTTCAGACAGTCCCATATTCTCAAGCTCCTTTCGACCGGCAGGGCTCTTCACCCCTGGGTTGGTTGACGCAGATTGTCCACGGATAGGTTGAAGATGATACCGTTGGCCAACCAATCGCAGTGAATCTACTACCTACTATTCTATGTAGCCCCCGCCGGAGGGTGTTGCCATCCTTTTGCGATCTCTTTGGGATCACCTCAAGCCGCCAAACAGTTGGCTAATCTGCTGCCGCACCTGTTCCGGGGATCCCTGTTGGCGTACCTGTCCTTGCGCCAGAAAGATCGCCCCGTCTGCCCATTCCAGCTCTGCCAGCCGATGGGTGACCCAAAGAGCAGTGATCCCCTCTTGATCCACCAGCTGGCGGACGCAGCGCAGCAGATCCCTCTGGCTATCGGGATCCAAGAGGGCCGTCGGCTCGTCCAACAGCAGTACTTCACAGCGCTGGGCCAACGCCCCGGCAACTGCTACCCGTTGCTTCTGCCCACCGCTGAGGCCGTGGATAGGCCGGCGGATCAAGTGGCGCAAGCCTACCTGCTCCAGGGCCCTTTCCACCCGCTCCTGGATTTCTTCCAAGGTGAGGGGCTCTGCCCCCAAACCAAAAGCTACATCGGCCCCCACCGTTGGCATAAACAGTTGCTGATCCGGGTTCTGAAACACGTAGCCTAGCCGCCCCCGCACCTCCCAGAACCCCGCCAGGGGCTGGGGATGGGTGAGCACTCCCGACAGGAGCTGCAGCAAGGTCGATTTGCCGCTGCCATTGGGCCCCAGCAGCATCCAGAGCTGGCCCTTGGGAACAGCAAAGCTGCACTCCTGCAGGACCGGCGGACTTCCTGGCCAGGCAAAGGTCAAGCCCTCTACCCGGATAGCCAGCGGGGATTCTCTCCCAGTGAGGGAACTCATAGACCCCTAAGAAGCTGGCCTTAGCCCTGCAACTGGGCCAAGAAGCCAGGGCGGACTCCCATGGGCGCGGTGCCGGACTTGGAGGTTATTTGCACACCACAGAGCTCGCCAGTTAGCAAGAACACCTTCTTGCCCGTGCGGTCGCAGGTCAGCTCTAGGCTCTGAGGGGATCCGTTGCGAAGAGCCTCAACCACACTTTGATAGGCGCGGTTGGCCGCTTCCTCCTCTTTTTGGTGGATGACGATCGGGGTAGGATTCCCTTTCAGGAGCAGTTCCAGAGTGTACATGGCTGACCGTTCCCGTAGTGGGCTGTGGACACCTGATCCCAGTATCGCAGGTTAGGGCGAGAGCTGGAGATCCCTGCCCTAGGGACAGGGGAAGGTGGGAGCGGGATCCCCTTCATTGAGGCCGGCAAACCAACTAGAAAGGACAGCTGGCAGGCACAGGCCGGGGTTGCCCCCAATGTGGAGCCGTTCTAGCCGCGGCAGTTCTGCCAAGAAGCTGGGCAGCTTGCCTGTGAGCTGGTTACGGGCCAGGCGTAGATCCCGCAATTGCTTAAGCTGGGCTAGCTCGGGGGGTATGGGTCCGCTGAGGCGATTGTCCGACAGGTACAGATTTTCCAGGTTGCGCAGTTGCCCCAGTTGGGGCGGAATGGACCCAGAAAGCTGGTTGCGATCCAAAAACAGCCCCTTAAGAGAGCTGAGCTGGCCGAGTTGGCTAGGAATGCTGCCACTGAGCTGGTTATCTTGCAAGCAGAGGTTTTCTAGGCGGCTGAGCCGACCTAGCTCTGGAGGAATGGATCCAGAGAGCTGGTTGTGATCCAAAAACAGTCCCCGCAGCTTGCCCAGTTGTCCTAGCTCCGGTGGAATGGGGCCAGAGAACTGGTTGTAGTCGAGAAAAAGCTGTTCCAACTCCCTCAACTGCCCCAGCTCGGCGGGGATAGGGCCGGAAAGTTGGTTGTAGCTTAGGGACAGAGCCCGCAGCCGGCGAAACTGGCCGATCTCCGGTGGCAGGGATCCCCTTAGCCCGCGGCGATCCAACACCAACTGGACAAGGCACTGATCTCTATCAAACAGAGCTACTTCCTCCACCACCACCTCAGGCCGGCCCATTGCGGCCAAGATTTGCCGGAGGAAGAGAGGATCCTGGCAGGAGGCAGCAGGCCAGGCCATCCTCCCCCAGCTCAGCCAAGCCCAAATCACCCCTAGACCCAACACCCACCACCGCTGCTGAGCTTTTCCTAGCCCCTGCCCCATTGCCCTGCTCCCGAGGATCCCTGTTCCCCAAAGTGGCCGTGCCAGCCTCGAGCTTGCCCGACGTTGCCTTAAGGGAGCATAGCTCCAGAGGCCTCCCAACTGCCAGGCAGCCTCAGGAATTGGCAGCAGCAAGTTGCCAGGGAATAGAAGAGCAATGAGAAGATTGCCGCGACAGCCAACAGCGGCAAAACTGCTAAGATGAGGGCCTAGAGCTTAACTGCCTGGGAGCGCTGGATCACCTCAGCTTCGCTTAGAGGGGTGGGGGCGTGAAAAGACAGGCACCAGGGAGTTTGGATTTTGCAGGGCGGCTGAAGCTGCTGCGAGGAGAGATAAAACTGCCCCACCTTTAAGACAGCCACATCTTCTCCGCTTCCTCCCCGCTGGGCAATTTGCTCGCGCACTACCTCAATGGCTGCTGGAGACGTGACCCGGCCAAAAAACTGGGTGGAGCAGTTGGCAACAATATTGTGGTCGATGCTCTTGGGTGCTTGGGTAGCAAAAATGAGACCCAAGCCGTATTTGCGCGCTTGGGCGGCCAGGCGCAGGAGGCTTTGCTTGCAGGGGGTAGTCCCCTGGGAGGGCACAAAGTCTTTGGCCTCGTCGATGACCAGCAGCCCGCGCACTGGCGCTTCTGGCGGGGCGGGGTTTTTCTTGATCCAGGTAAACAGCGCCATGGCCAGTTGATTGAGAAATTGCTGCTGTTCCCCCAGGGTGGGAAGGCCCACCAAGTTGACAACCGACACCCGGGTTTTGCCGTAGTCTGAGCCCAGCCCCAACAAGATGGCCGGATCCAACGCCATCCCCTGTTGATGGAGCAACTTGTTGTTAACCATGGCAGCCTTGAGGAGATTAGCCATCTGCAGCGCCAGTTGCGGCGCCTTGCTGATACCGGCTCCTGCTTCCGGAGGCAGGTCCGCAAGGAACTCGGCAAAGTCAGCTAGAGATCCCGGCTGGTGGGTGGCAAAGTACTTCAAAGCTGCCTTGAGAACCCCCCGCTTCAGCTCGTCGCTGACGGTCTTGCCGGGGGCCACGATCTCCTGGAGGGCGCCCCAGGCCATGTCGACGGCTTGCTCCAGCTCTTCGGGATCACCGGCCAGCGCAGCAAAGTCCGGCAGGGGGGCAAGGGTGAGGGGGTTGCCCGCCGCCAGCCCAGGGGTCCAAACCACCACCTCGGTTTGGGCAAAGTAGCGCTCTGCCTTGGCTTGATCCTCCTCTGTCCAGCCTTCGGGAGCGGCAGGCCAGGGATCCCCCAGCCGGGCCAAGTCGTTGGCTGCATCGATGACGATGGAAGGGATCCCCTGCAAGGCTGCCTCTTCCACCATTCGCCTCAAGAGCACCGTTTTCCCCGAGCCGCTGCCAGCCAAAATCACAGTGTGCCGCACCAGCTCCTCGATGGGCAGAAAAACTGGCTCACCCTCCCGGTTGGCTATCCAGCGTCGTCCGACAAACAAACCTGGCGAAGGTCTCGGCGGCTGCAAGTCTTGCTTGGCTTCAGGAGCTTTGCCGTTGCCTGCCCTAGGAGGGGAGGAAACTCCCTTTTCCTCAGGCTCAGCTCTCGTAGCCCAGTCAGCCGGGATCCCTTCCCTCAGCCAGGCAAGGATTTTGGCCAGCCCCGAATCCAACTCAGCATTTGCCAGGTGGGTAAGAGGTCGCCGTTCCGCCAGCCAATCTCTAAAATCGCGTCTGCTAAAATCGCGTCTGGATTTGAGCTGCTCTAGGGCCAGCAGAACCCTGATTTCCCTTTCACTGGGCCGCCAGTGGATCCCACCCTCCTCAAGGAACTTTTGCCACAGTTTCTGAGTACGTTCGCCTCCTGGTAGGGAGGTAGTGCGCACCACTACCAACTTGCGAAATCGCAGGGCCGCGTCGATCCCGGCTGCCGTTCTAGCAGCTACTAAGCGAGTTTGGAAAGATCTAGGATTAGCTGATTGAATAGCTGTAAAACAAAGGTGCCTTTCCCGCTCGTTTGCCTCGTAGAAGATTAGCCGCAAGCGAGAATGCAGAGGCGAGAAACTTCTGGCTCCAGGGAAGTCAGTTTCCACTTGGCTGCCAATACTAGCCGGCAACTTTTCCTGCCAGACGAGAAAGTCGCACAGAGAAGCTAGGGGCTCTTTCCATATCTCGCTCTCGTTTTCCTGTAAATACGGGGAAATATCAACCTTTTGCTTGGCCTCCTCAAAGATTCGATCTAGTTCCTTCAGTGGAGGGGGACTTGGAGTGATAGGAGCAGAACTTGGGACACCTAACTCGATAACTATCCCTTTCTGTAGGCATTGCTCCCTGTGCTCATGACATTTCTGGAGGAGCTGCCGAGGATTGTTCCTCTCCGGCAAGGACTGGAAGAACTCCGGCTTAAACGGGTAGGAAGGATAGGGAGGGATAAAGCCCACCTTGTGGTAGGCAGCCTGCAGGCGAGGAACAACAACTGCCTCAGCGACACTGGCCGAAAGAAGATGCGTCAAAGTTAAAGGCGGCTCAAAGCGTCCTGTAAAGGTTGCAACAGCTGTTTTCGTTAGAATTTCCCAAGACTGGTCTAGGCACGAGATGATGATAAGGGATCGGGAGAGGCAGTCCCGTAGCCCAATGAGGCCACCTGCGATGTTATGAATGATGTTTTGGGAAGCTTCTCTTTCTGTCTCTGGCGAGAGCTCCTGCAAGGATGACGAAGGACTAGGACTTGTATGAGATTGCACAACAATGGGATCCAACTGATCCAAAGCAACTACAGTGGGTCCCCTTAGGCTCATCAGCCAAGAAAGCCCTGCAACAACTTGACTAGGATTTAAGCTGGCGTTGGTAAAACCGAATTGTCGGGCAACCTCTGATTCCACACCTAGGCCCTGTATCCAGCTAGTACCTATTGACGCCAGTGAAAAATCATTCGAATTAGCTAGAATGGCAGCTCGTACACAATCTTGGTACTCGATGGTGTGCTTGCGATCTTGAGTGAATAGCCATTGCAGAGTTTGTCTAATGACGTCGAGCAAAGATTCGTGGGAAAAACTGGCGATCTCCTTCGCCTGCTTGGGAGTAGAGAGAGCTCTCAGAAAGACCAGATCGAGAATTTTTTGGAGCTGGCTAGTGCCATCAGGCTCTTCCTGAAGCAGAGAGGTGAGGTAGCCCTGGATTACGGTTTCCCAAAAGTCTTTCACATCGGTCATGTCCACTAGGACAAATCCCACCCCTTTTTCAAAGCAGTGCTGTCTTAAGACCCTGAGAAGGTGGGTTTTGCCAGAGCCACCATTGCCAAGCACAGGGATTCCAAAGGGTGTCTCCATCTGGGGAGATTGGATTAACTTCTCCAGCCGGCTGAATAGCTTCTCCCTGACATCCCGGTTAAGCTCAGGAACGTCAAAATCCGGAGGTTGCCAGATTTTTCTAAGATGAACTGTCCAATCAAAATCAACCTCCTTGAGGGCTTCTAGAGCTTTTTGTTGGTTGATTGAGAAAGAGGTACTTTCCTTGGAAGTCATGGCTAGTTCCTAACACGAAGAACGTGCTTTTTGTAGCCGTACAGGTCAATAGCGGCGGCTTCGATTTCAGGAGTAATGGACAGAGGATCGTCCAGGTTCATCAGCACTATCTTGGCTTGGCGGTTCAAAGTCAGGAGCGCCTGATCCAATAGCCAGGAGGGAACATCGGGAAATCTTTTACGCAAGTCGGATAAGTAGACTAGGTAGTAGCGCCCTCCCATCTCCTCGCAGGTGCGAAAGACCTTCTCGAGGAAGTTAGGATCAACCTCCCCTTCGCTAACTTCCCAGGGCTGCGTTTGCCCAGTAGGAACAGGGGCTGCTCCACCGAGAGAGGGTCTGTTTGCGCTCCGCGCCGCTATCGCGAACGCGCCACTCGGTCGTAGGCCTAGAATCCGCGCCAAGGGAACGTTCTCCCGCTGTGCGTAATCCACTAGGGTTGCCAACGCCTTTTGCAAAACGGCTGCTGCCTCTGGCGACTTGGAACGGGCAATGGCCGTTGGAGGTGTGGTAGAAGCCCAGTCCCAGGCCTTGTCAGTCAGCACAAGCCGGGTTATCCTCCTTCCCTTTTCGACTACAGTCTTGCATTCAATGAGGCCCTTTTCCTCCAACAGCTTGAGCTCTTTGGCCCTATGCTTTGGCTTCACTTGCGACTTGGTCGGTTCTTCCCCTGTTAGCAGGAGCTTCCAGAGCAAGATTTCGCTTTTGGGCAACAAATCGCTCATTTCCCCAACCTCCAGCCCTGCCTCAAAGCCGGCTCTGTTGCAATTGAACCACCTTGCGGATCATCTCCACCGCCCGCTCGCAGTCGGACATCACCAGCTCATTGGGAATCCGCAACACCAAGTAGCCGGAGATGAGCAACTCGTAGTCCCGCAGGCGATCCTGGTAGTAGTGGTTTGGCTCGCGGTGCTCTGGCCCATCCACTTCCACCACCACCTTACCCTCCCGCCAAAGCAGATCCGCTCGGAAAGTGCGTCCGTTAACACTTTGTACAGTTTGGTTGAATTCCAGCAAATTCTTTAACTGCGCATCTGCTGCCACCCGGTCGGCCAGCTTTCTCTCAGCGGGACTGAAGGGGTGAGGGGATCCCTTGTAACCCACCACCACCTGTACCGAGCTGTCGAACTCCTTTAGCCTCTCAGGAAGCGGCAGTCGAATGGCACCGTAGCTCACGGAGGCCAATTCGGGGTGATCAGTCAAAGCGCTCGGCACCACCAGCACCAGCCGTGCCTGACTGTGGTCAGCCAACCAGATAGCTGCCTTGGCCAAGCCGAGTAAGTAGCTGGGCGCCGGCTCCGTCTCGTCGGTTGCCAAAGCCAAGGTCAGCTCGCGAGGGGCAATGGCCTTGGCCAGTTGCTGCACCTGGATCGCCCGCTGGATCCCTGGCAGCAGAGGCAGGCGTTGCTGTTGGCACAAGTGCATGGCCGCCTTGAGCCAGGCGTTGGCAATGGTGGGATCCTGTTTTGCTGGTAGCTCTTGGGCGCGGAGACGATTGTGAGCTTGAACCTCTGCCGTTGTGCCCGGCTCAAACTTTTCCCCATACCAATAAGGCCAGAGGGATAGAGCTACCCTCGCCAGCACCTGCAGACACTCATCGAGGATGGCATCCTGGGCAGGAATTCGGTGCCAAAGCTTGGAGACAAAGACCGTCTCTCGAGTTTCAGCCTCCTCCGCCAGGCTCGCTAGCGCCTCCTCCACGCACGGCGCCAGCAACAGCTTGACCTCCCCCTCTTTGCCTAGGTCTTGCCACGAAAGAACGGCCACCTCGACTCTCCCACCTGCCTCCTGGAATCCTAGCCTAGGCCAGGCCGGGGGGAGAGGGTATCGCAAGCTGGGTCGGCAGGGATTCGAACCCTGGGCCAATCGGTTAAAAGCCGAGTGCTCTACCGCTGAGCTACCGACCCGAGTTTACACTTTCGTTATGATAGCAGGACTTTTGTCACATTCGCAAAGACTCTAGCCGGATCCCCGAGAGTTTTGCTAGTCTAGATATAAGCTAACCCCGGGGCTGTAACGGTTTCGACGGGGTGGCGAACAAGGGTTCATGATGCAGGTCGGGCTTGAGCTTATCCCGTTACCACTAGGCTCAACAAAGTAGGTGCGAACAACGTCGTACCTTTTGCTCGTAAAGCAGCTGCTCTGGCTGCCTAAGGCTCAGTAAGAGAAGTCTGAGCTCGAGGATCCTCCCACGATCCCGTTAAGTGGGCGGGTCACAACCCCAACGGGTGCAGCTCTCTTCTCCGGCTCCGTCGAGGGAGAGCCTAAGCTTAGGCGGAGATCTCCCATCGCCGGGATCTAAACGGCGATCCCCGCCTTGAGGGTCAGAAAGGCTAAGCCTGTGAAGGAGTGAGCCCCCAGTACCCATCTCGGACACGGGTTCGACTCCCGTCAGCTCCACTCCCTTGCCGGTTGGCTGCCACTGGTTACCTAGCGGTGAGCGCGCGGGTGGCTGCACTTGGCCGACGACTGTGTTTCCTAGTAGTAGGGCACCCTACAATAAAGCAGGGTGTTGGAAAAGAGGTGGCGATGCGGCTCGTCGATGAACGGGGGCGTCTGCTGGGGAAGGTCAGCCTTCTGGATCTGGGGGCGCTGGCCATTGTAGTAGCGGCGATTGTGGCTGTCCTGTTTTTCCCCGGGCGGCAGGTGGGCAGCGTCGTCCAGGTGGGGGGTGGCCCCACGCTGCCGGTGGAAGTGGATATGATTGTGCGGGGAGTCAGCAGCCGATCCCTGGAACCTTTTCAAGCAGGTCAGAAGGCTGACTTGATTATCCGCAACCAACCCTACGGCCAGGTGGAGGTGGTGCGGGTGGAAAACGTCAGCCGCACTGTGCCGGTGGTTTTTCCCGATGGACGGGTTGAGAACTTGCCTGACCCAGAGCCCTACCGCTTTGATCTGGTGTTTACTTTACGGGGACGGGGCCAGCGGACAGAAAATGGCATTGTCCTAGGCAACAACCGCGTCAAAGTCGGCCTTCCCCTGGAGCTCGAGACCTTTAGCTACAACTTGCGTGGAACCGTGATGGATGTGCGGCTGCTGCAATCGTAGAGGATCTCAAGCCCAATGCAGCTACAGGAGATCGCCCAAAAATTGGGATGCCCCTACGAGGGAGATCCCACCCTAGAAATTCACGGCGTGGCTAGCCTAGCAGAGGCGCGCCCAGGAGAGCTGAGTTTTCTCAGTGAAGCCCGCTACCTACCCTTGCTGGAGCAGACCCAAGCCAGCGCCGTCATTGTGGAGGAATCGCTGGTTCTGCCCCGCCCCATTGCTTGCCTGCGAGGGAAGGATCCCCGTCTGCTCTTTGCCCAGGCCATCGAGCTGTTTTACCAGCCCTATCGCTTGCCTGTTGGGATCCATCCCACCGCTGTGATTGATCCCAGCGTTGAGTTGGGAGAAGGTGTGGCCATTGGGCCGCATGTAGTGGTGATGGAGGGGGTGAAAATTGGCGACTACACCCAAATCCACCCCAACGTAACCATCTACCCCCACGTGCGGATTGGATCCCGCTGTCAGCTTTTCGCCAACTGCGTCATTCACGAGCGCACGGAGATTGGGGATGATTGCCTAATCCACAGCGGCGCTGTCATCGGCGACGACGGCTTTGGCCACATTCCTCTTCCCAACGGCTCCTGGCGGCGCATGCTGCAGGCAGGCCGGGTGGTGCTGGAAGACGGCGTAGAGGTGGGCAGCAACACCACCATCGACCGGGCCGCTGTTGGCGAGACCCGCATTGGCCGGGGCACCAAGATTGACAACCTAGTGCAGATTGGCCACGGCGTGAAGACGGGATCCCACTGCTTGATCGTGGCTCAGGTGGGCATTGCCGGCAGCACCCAATTGGGCCACCACGTCATCTTGGCTGGGCAATGCGGCCTGGCTGGGCACCTGCATATTGGCGATGGCGTACGCGTGGCTGCCCAGACAGGAGTAACCAGCGACGTCCCCGCTGGTCAAACCGTGGCCGGCTACCCCCACCAACCCATTGCCGAATGGCGCAAGAGCATGGCCGTCCAGCGGCACTTGCCTGAGCTGCAACGTACCTTGCGCAAGCTGGAAGCTCGTGTGGCCAAGCTGGAACAGAGCAGTGGGACATAGATGGGGATCCCTGCCGATGGCTAATTCACTTGCTTGCCCCCAACGCAAAGATGCTAGCCCAAGAGAAACTGCAGAAAATCACTCCCCTCACCCGCGAGCAACTAACTGGCAGAGCTCATGCCTTCGGCCCAGGGGCTGCTCAGCGATGAGCCCGAAATGGAACACTCTCTCCACGCCTTGCAGCTTCTAATTCTGGTGAGCTGCCTCACCCGCATCTGGCAGGATCGCAACGACTACTTCCTGTCTTGGAACCTTACCGTTTACTACAGCCGCGACCAACTCAAAACCAAAGACTTCCACGGCCCAGATCTGTTTTTGGTCAAAGGGGTAGAAAACCGCCCCCGCCCTTCTTGGGTGGTGTGGGAAGAAGGGGGGAAATATCCAGACTTGATTGTTGAGCTGCTCTCCGAGTCCACAGCCAAAGTGGATCGAGAGGAGAAGCGGGAGCTGTACCAGAGGATTTTCAGAACTCCAGAGTACTTCTATTTTTCTCCTGAGACCCTGGAGTTCATGGGTTTGCGGCTAAGGGGGGAGAAATACGAGGAGATTCCGCTCACAAAGGAGGGGTGGCGGTGGAGCGGGGTGCTGGGATTGTACCTGGGGATTCACAACCAGCAGCTTCGGTACTTCTTCCCCAATGGTGAGCTGGTGCCTACTCCTGAGGAAGCAGAGAAAATCGAACGCCAACGGGCTGAGCAAGAGCGGCAGCGGGCTAAACAAGAACAGCAGAGAGCAGAGCACCTGGCCCAGAAGTTGCGGGAGCTAGGGGTGGATCCAGACGTCCTGTAGGCAACCAACCAAGCAACTCAAGACAACAAGGTGGATCCCTAGAAGGTTAGTACCAACACGGGCAGCTTCTGAATAGCGGGCCGTAACCCCTTCGGAAAACGCTCGCGCTTTAGGGGATAGCGATAGTTGAGTTGGGGAATCAGCCTCTCCCATTGATGGGGGTTCAAGCCAGCTACCACTGAACAGAACGGCTCTCTACTGAGCTCTAACCCCTCTTCCATGAGCCTGAGAGCTATGTTGCCTGCAGCTATCTCCAGAGTTTGATTGGCCAGTTGCGGATCCGGGTCTCCCAGGAAGATCAGGGCATAGTCTTCTGGGTCGGGGCTACGTAGAATTGACTCCAACAGAACCTCCAACTCTTGCACAAGCTGCTCTGTCTCCATCTCCCAGTAGGGGAAAAGACCCACGTTAATCTTGCTTAGACGGATCCCTTCTGGTTTGAAGGTTTGTATCAAACCATCTGTGATTACCGGCCAGTTCTCAGAGGGACTTAACCATACAGCACTAGGCCAACCCTGAACCTCTAGGCTATCTGGCTTCCATCCATATGGTTCAGCTACACTGTGCAGCCGGAAGAAAACTCCAAGCTCCTGCTCAAAGTCATGGACAGCCTTTGCACACCCTTGCCAGTCTTGATAGTCATCAACCTGGATGAACCCCCTGGGATTAACTTGATGGTAGAGATGACGGAAAATATCCATCGTCGACTGATACCAGTCTGCATCCGCATGCAGCAAGGCAATCTCGCCCACCTGCTCTCGATAAACAGGCAAGGTGTCGGAAAAGAGCCCCGGCACAGGAACAATGAGATCCCAGACCCCCAGTTCCCTGGCAATGACCTCTAGATTCTCTGAAACGGGTGCTGCTAAAGTACCTGCTCCAAAGCCCGTATCATTGGCAGCAACTCCTCGGTAATCGATATCCACTTCTGTTGGCTCGGGCATACCCGAGAAGGTATCAAAGGCGTACAGCTTGCGAGGCCGACGGCTGTAGTTCTTAATCACCCAGGCCAGCAAAGCTGAGCTTCCACCCCTGCAAACACCACATTCTACAAAGTTCCCAGGAATGTCTTCTTCACAAACCTGCTTAGCCAGTGAATAAAGGCTCCAAAGACGCTCAAAGCCCAGCAAGGTAAAAGATTTAACTTTCTCTAGCACCCTAGACAACTCAAGGTTACAGACCGGATAGTCCTTGAGGTGCTCTGGCAATGTCCAATTCACAGCAGGGTCTGGAATATGCTCAACGGGCTTGACATTGCCTCGCCAGGCCACTCCCATAATTTGCATGGTCTGGTAAATCATCGTGTTCCAGCCCCTGTCTCTCAAGTAATTCAAACCTTCAGCCACATCCGGCGAGGCTAGATTATGAAACAGAATCAAGGCATCCTCAGCAGCATAGCGCTCTGCCACTTGAGCATCCTGCAAGGGGGCTGGTGAGGTGTGGTCTCCATCGATAAAAATCAGAGACCAGCGGCGATTCTCTGTCTTGGCGATCTCCTCTACCTTTGCTGGGCTATAGCCAGGGTAGAGATTGACATTAGAGCGAACTCCAGCCGAGCGAAGAGATTGATCCACACTTCCATAAATCTGGGGATCGGCCAGAGCAGGATCTACCACATCGAGAATAACTCCTCCTGCCGCCAGGTGCGCAGTTGACCAACCTAGCCAACAGCCGATCTCTAGGGCGTTTTTTCCTCGTAGCTTAAGGGCAGTATTGTACAGAATATGAGCCTCGTCTCGACTAACAAAGCCGATGGTAGGTTGACGCAAATCCGCAGTCCAAAGGTGAGGAACTTCTTTCCGTAGATAAGGCCAGGGATGAGGCCCTGGATCAATAGCAGTCATTAGAGGGAAGCTGTAGTCGAGATATATTTTCTTTTGATTAGCTGATACATAGTCATACCTTCTGATTGGAGAAGAATGGCTTCTAGGGTACCAAAGACTGGCTTCAACTTTGAAGCCATCGGTAGTATGAGCTACATGAGTTTTTCTATCCTTAGCTTTATAGGAAATGTGTAGAATCCCTAAAGGGATGTAAGGCTTCCAAGGCTCAACCCAGAGCTTTCTTTTTGGATCCCATAGAGGTAGTTTACTATGAACTGTCCAGTTACAAAACAATGGTAAAATTTGAACGTTATCTATCCCTAAGTCATTATGAATAGCCAGGTTTAGAGAATACTGATCTGAGTATAGATCGAGGCTCATAGAGATAGCTTGGCTCAGTCTGTTTTTCCATGCTACCCAGTGAATACTGGAATTACTTCCAGAGAATACACCATCATTTAGAACTGGTCTTATGTATAGGTGGTTATATACATCTCCAAAGTACTTGATGTATCCCGAGAGGTGAAAAGCTTGATGCGAAAATGGACAGGGATCGAAGAGAGTATTTAGCAACTCAGGAACAACTGCAAGGTTTTTGTATCTTGCTCCCAGGGTAAGAAGCTCAATTGCAGACCAGTCTTGCACCCAAGCATCTGCATCAATCCAAATATAAACTTCATAGCCTGGAAAGTATTCAGGAAGGAAAGGCCTACAAACTAGTGCCTTGAGATACTTGGGTTGTCTATCAATGTCGGGAATATCATAGTTCCAATCTGGCTCAACAATGTGGTCAACGTACTGACCTATCCATTGCAACTGCTCCGGTGTACAGCCTACATCCAAGAATCCAATATCTACAGAGTGCCCCTGAGGTTTCTCTCGAATAGAGAGAATAGTCCCCTGAACCAATTCAAAAAACTTGCTGTCAGCAGCCGTAACGATAATGGTTGAGTTCATAACCTTAAGTCTCTCCTCCAATGCTTAAATTGTTGTCGACAAAGCAAGCCCTGCTTAGATAGCAAAGGACTCCTCTTTGGCCTGCTACAATTTCTCCCTGCCAGAGGAGATGGGTAGGATCCAACATCTGGTCAATCTGCTTGCGGTCTTGCTCAGAAGTAAACTCCACGTAAATCACCTTGATGTCTTTGAGCTGCTCTTGCAAGCTGGTCAACACCTTCACCTCCTCTCCACCTGTAGCCATCCTGAGCACATCGATGGGCTCCAAACCCAACTCCTTGAGGGCTGCCCTGGCTTCCCGGAAAGGGAGCACCTGCTCCACTCCCCACTCGGCCTGAGGATCCTCCGGCCAGAGGCGACGGGTTCTGCAGCTATCCTGCCCCGCTAGCCCCACCGGATGCACAAAGCAGTTGCCCAGGCCAAGAGCATTCTGCTGCAGCAGGTGCAAGGCCAAGGGATCCACCTCAAAACAATGAATGGCCGCCTCAGGGCAGAAACCCCGAAAACAAACGCTACCAAGGCCTACCCCAGCTCCGATGTCGATAACCGTCTGCACCTGACTAGACAGAAACACAGGAAAGTTAAGATACGTCCTCTCGTAAAAAACGGTGTCTGGGTAGAGCCTTACCGAAAACCTGAGTTTGCCAAAGTCAAAGCCAGTCAACACTGCTTCCATTAACTTACTGGCATTGGCCAAAAGAAGTTGGTGGTCCTCTGCCAAGACAAAAGCAAAGTTAGCCCTCACAGGCCGCCCCAGCCGCTGCAAGTCCTCAGCTGTGCACACCACCGCATCAAAACTAGGCCAACTGGCTGGCTCCCCTCTCACCTCGTGAACTCGCTCGGGCACTCCCTTCTGCTGCAGCAGGGCACAGGGATCCCCAAACCCCTCTTCCACGTACAGCTCCAGCCGCGGCAAGTCCAGCAAGTCTGCGGCTATCACCCCAGGACAGCCTCGGCCAACAAATACCCTCAGTCGCTCCTGCACGCGATGCAGCTCTTGAATGGGCTCGTAGATTCCTAGTCGTGTGTCTATCCAGGCAGAGCTGGCCGTGCTGACAAAGTAGCGCACATCAGAGCGGGGCGAGTAACGAAAGGGCTCCGGCAGCTCTCCCCCAAACACCCAGTCCAGCAGGTTCTGAATGCGGTGGCGGGGATGCCAGTGTTGGTCGAAAGTGTGATAAGCGCGGCGGGCAATTTGAATGGCTTCTTGGGGATGGTCTAGGTAGTAGCGAACTTTTTCCAGGAGTTCGGCTTCGGAGTTGTAGGTGTCGCAGTAGGTGCCGGGCGCCAAAAGTTCGTCCAATCCTGAGGCGAAGGAGAGCTGGTCAGTAAGCAGAAAGCCCCCCGCAGAAATCACTTCCAAGTTCCTTAAGTTCAGATCCCCGTTCAGGCTGCAGTTGAAAGAGATTAACGAGCTACCAAATATTAGAGGATTGTGGACTCGAGTCTCTATAAGTAGAGGTAGACCCAGTTTTTTCAAGGACATGATCAACTTAAGACGTCTGTAATGATAAGAGTTAAAATTAAGGTTACCCACAAACGCAACTCTAATTTCTTTCTTTTCTATCCAACTGGAGCTGGTGAGACAAGCGGAAATGAAAGGCAGCCAAGCTAGCCTTTGAACTCCTGCTGCTGCGAACCAGTGGAGGTGCTGTCGGTCATAGGCGGTGGCAACATAATCAAAGGCTTCAGTGGCCCAGTAAGTTAGAAGGTGGGTGATAGGGAGCACATGATGATGCGTATCTCCGGCTAGCAAGACGGTTGGGCAGCCAAATTTTTTCGTGTTGAAAGGACTAGTCAGATCAACACTCGATGTCCAGACAATCACCAAGTCAAATTCTTTGTCTTCAACTTGATCTGAATACTGGACAAATTCATAGAGGTCAAAGTCTTTGTCAGGACACTCAACTAAGCTTTTTGGAACACTAAAAAAACCGAATATCTGTCTTCTAACCTTTCCTTTCGGACATAGAGTTACTTGACGCTCTGAAAGAGTGAGAGGTGGGATATAATCAGGTGGAGTCATCCAAACTAGTAGAACTCGAGGATTCATCAGTCTCAGAGCTTCCTAAAGATTGCCTTCTAAAGATTACCACTGCTTTCGTAGAATATGCATCTATTCAGATAACATAAGCACCCGTAGTTACCTTGAGAAACTTCCTCCTGCCAGAGGAGATGAGAGGGATCCAGCATCTGGTCAATCCGCTTGCGGTCTTGCTCAGAAGTAAACTCCACGTAAATCACCTTGATGTCCCTAAGCTGCGGCTGCAGGTTAGCCAATACCTCCACCTCATCCCCACCCGTAGCTACCCTGAGCACATCGATGGACTCCAAACCCAACTCCTTCAAAGCTTCCCTGGCTTCTCGGAAAGGGAGCCCCTGCTCCACTCCCCACTCGGCCTGAGGATCCTCCGGCCAGAGGCGACAAGTTCTGCAGCTATTCTGCCCCGCTAGCCCCACCGAATGCACAAAGCAGTTGCCCAGGCCAAGAGCATTCTGCTGCAGCAGGTGTAGAGCTAGGGGATCTACCTCGAAACAGTGAATAGCCGCCTCAGGGTGAAGAGTTCTGAAACAAGCGCTGGCCACGCCCACCCCCGCTCTCACATCCACGACAACCCTGACATCAGAAAGAACAGAAACAGCAGGCTGATAGATGCGGCTCAGGCTGGCTACTGTCCCTTCATACTCAAGGCCTTCGTACCCCCGCAACCAAGCTGACGGAGCAGAGCTGCCCTTTTGGATTAAGTCAATGAGAAAAGTTTCTGTTATGTTTCCCGCATTGGCAAAGAGGAGCTGCGTGTCTTCTCCCAGGATGAAAGCAAAGCTGGTTCTCACAGGCCGCCCCAGCCGCTGCAAGTCCTCAGCTGTGCACACCACCGCATCAAAACTAGGCCAACTGGCTGGCTCCCCTCTCACCTCGTGAACTCGCTCGGGCACTCCCTTCTGCTGCAGCAGGGCACAGGGATCCCCAAACCCCTCTTCCACGTACAGCTCCAGCCGCGGCAAGTCCAGCAAGTCTGCGGCTATCACCCCAGGACAGCCTCGGCCAACAAATACCCTCAGTCGCTCCTGCACGCGATGCAGCTCTTGAATGGGCTCGTAGATTCCTAGTCGTGTGTCTATCCAGGCAGAGCTGGCCGTGCTGACAAAGTAGCGCACATCAGAGCGGGGCGAGTAACGAAAGGGCTCCGGCAGCTCTCCCCCAAACACCCAGTCCAGCAGGTTCTGAATGCGGTGGCGGGGATGCCAGTGTTGGTCGAAAGTGTGATAAGCGCGGCGGGCAATTTGAATGGCTTCTTGGGGATGGTCTAGGTAGTAGCGAACTTTTTCCAGGAGTTCGGCTTCGGAGTTGTAGGTGTCGCAGTAGGTGCCGGGCGCCAAAAGTTCGTCCAATCCTGAGGCGAAGGAGAGCTGGTCAGTAAGCAGAAAGCCCCCCGCAGAAATCACTTCCAAGTTCCTTAAGTTCAGATCCCCATTTTGGCTGCAGTTAAAGGAAATCAGAGAATGGGCAAACCATTTGGCTGCCTCTTGGCGGTTGGCTGTTTTGATGAGGATGGGCAAATCTGCATTCTTTATGGCTTGAACCAGCCGGCAACGCCTGGGATGGCGGGATCCCTGTTGGCCGATAAAGACCACTTGATTTTCTCTATCTTCCACCCAATCGTGGGTAACAGTGCGCATGGAGATAAGAGGCAACCAGGCAAGATTCTCAGCGCCTGCTGCGGCAAACCAGTGCAAATGCTGGAAGTTATAGGCAGTAGCGACGTAATCAAAGCCTTCAGTAGCCCAGTAGGCCAAGAGATGGTTGATGGGAAACTCCCAGTGGTGGGTGTCTCCAGCCAGTAAAACAGTTGGACAGCCAAACTTTTTGGTATTAAGAGGATTGCTGTAGTCGAAGCTCGAAGTCCAAACAACAACTAGGTCAAACTCCTTGTTTGTAATTTGCTCAGACTGCTGCACAAAGTCATAGAGGTCATAGTCTCCCTCTGGGCACTCCACCAATTCCTTAGAGAGATTGACAAAGTTTAGTCCAAAGCCCTTGGCTTTTCTCTTGGGGCAAAGACTGACCTGCCGATCTGAAAGCTGCGGGGGCGGGATATAGTCTGGCGGAGTTGGCCAATTGAGGAGAATTCGCGGAGCATTGGCCTTGATGTCTTGCATTTCTCGACTCCCCGAGTTGAGCGTCAGGTTCTTCTAGATCCTACAGGCTACTAGGATTGGACACAACAACAAGGGATCTCTGTTGCCCTGGAAAACGATAAGCCGAGCATAGGTTATAAGCAACCCCATGGATCCCTGTCTGCAAGAGCCGAATCCAGTTTACCTGCCTGGATGGCCCCTACCCAAGACGAGCTCTCCTACGACAATGGCATACCCATGGAAAGCTGGCGGCACACGTGCCAGATGGACTTGCTCATCTCCACCACCCATGCCGAGCAAGGTTTTGAGGCTGTACCCAGCGAAGTGGGAGGGTAGGAGGCCACCTGGATTCTGTGGGCCACTGCCGCTGGGGAACTGATGCCTGCCAAGGCTGAACTGGAGCAGCAAAGGGCTAAGCGCCTGGCCTAAAAGTTGTGAGAACTGGGGGTGGATCCGGGTACATTAAGTTAGAGCAGACGTCAGGGATCCCTCCCCATGGATTGCCAAGACCTTGCTCAGGATCTTCTCCTAGAACTGGAGCAAGCTCAGAGTCTCACCCAGCTCTTAGATTGGGCTTTAGCCTGCCTTCCTAGCCAGCAAATCTTCTGCCAGATTGGCTGGGAAGAGTCCGCAGCTGTTTTGCAGGCAATGCTTCGCTATCCTGAAAAGTTAGCAGTGATTCTACGGAATCCCCTACAGAGCTCATCCGAAAAGTCAATCAGCACAGAAGATATCCAAACCCAAATTTCTCAGTTGGGATTAGAAGAACGGGTTCTACTCCTAGAAGGCCCCATCCCTGCCCTTTTGGCAGATCTCGGTCAATGTTTCCCAGAGACCCAGATTGGCGTTTGTTTCTGGACTGAACTCACGGACTACCGTACCTGTCTGCTTCAGTCTTTGCTACTGCGGGATTACTTGGCCGACTCAGCCCTGTACTTGGTCAACCATTGCCACTACGGAGCCATAGCCCAAGCCAGCCTAGATTTGATGGGGGTGGATCCCAGCTTTCACCTGCAAAAGATTTTTCACAATCTGGGTCAAGGTATCTATCTCCTAAGCTGGGATCCCCAGCGCAAAGGCTTAAGCGAACGAGACCTGGCTTACATCCAAGCAACTGCCCCTGGATTATTGCTATCTACCAGTCCACTGTTCCTCACCTTTGCTCAGCCGGATCCACCGGAGCCAGCGCGGTTTTATCCCTGCAGGTACGTTAAGCTAGATAACTTCCTACCTGCTGAAGTCAACCAAGCAATTCTAGAGCATGCCATCGCTCACCAAGATAAGTTTATCCTCTCCAGAAGCTATAGCCAAAACAACACCGAAGCTGAGTCACTGAAGTTTCGGCGATCCTTACGTCTGGATTATGCTTATTTTCAAGAGTATGGATTCCTGCTGAGAGAAAAAATTGCGGCAGTGGCTCCCGATATCTTTGTTAAGCTTGGTATTGAAGATTTTGATATTCAAATCTTTGAAATGGAGATGGTTGCTAGCCATGATGGTTGCTACTTTACCATGCATGCTGATAACTCCTACCCGCAAACCGCTTTTCGACAAGTGAGTTGTGTATATTACTTTCACAGAGAACCAAAGCCCTACCGAGGAGGTGAGCTGCGTATCTATGACACGCAGAGGCAGAAGCCACACCCACCAATCCTGTACGGAACCTATGACGAGGTGATCCCGACCAACAACAGCATCGTCTTTTTCTCCAGCAGCTGTCTGCATGAGATCCTGCCAGTGTTCAGCCCTAGCCAAGCCTTCGCTGATAGCCGCTTCACTATCAACACATGGCTAGGATCCGAGCAATACACCTAAAGGCTTGCAGCTCCACTATGGCCAGAGTTTGTATTGTAACCACTGTTCGGGATCCAGGCGTGTGCTTGGAGTCGTTCATTCGCTATCACCTTGCCCTTGGAATTGCCCATATTTATATCTTCTTTGACGATCCAGAGGATCCCGCTATTCAGGTGGCACTTCAGTTTTCCGATGTAACGGCTATTCCCAACGATGAAGCTTTGCAAGTCCAACAAGCATTGGGGAATGTTCTCTACCCAAAATATGGCCCTCATGTTGGCTATGAGGTCATGGCTCGTCAGATCCTTAACGTAGAAACTGCTATACAACTTGCCCTGGATCAGGGCATGGACTGGATTCTTCATATTGATGGAGATGAGCTTTTTTATCCTGGCCAGATGATGGCTTTGGATTGGTTTGATCAAGTAAGCGACGATATATTCCAGGTTACGTTCCTAAACCACGAAGCAGCTCCCGAAGCGTTTGAGATCGAAGACTACTTCCGCGAGGTCACTTTATTTAAGAGAAACCCTGCTATTTTGGATCCCGGATTCTATACCCAGTTTCAGAAGATCTCTAGTAAGAGTCAATACTTTTTGGCTTACCAGAATGGAAAGTCAGCAGCTCGGATCTATCCCTCTCTTCTGCCTAACAGCGTACATAGCTTTGATATTCCAGGGGATCATACTCTAGTAACGTCGTCTCCCTCTATTTTGCACTACTTGAACTGCGGATTGCAGAACTACTATAAAAAATACGCCCAACTGGGAAACTTTCCTGACTACTGGTGGCGCTCAAAGTCTAATCCTATTCGGGTTCCCTTTCACTTGGCCTCACGGGATGCTTACTGCTCGGGAGATAGAACTCGCATGGAAGCTCTCTATCAGGAGTTTATACTTTACAACAATTCTGAAACCAACCAGAACCTCATCGAAAAGGGTATTCTTACTCGCATCTCCTACCCATCACAGTTACTGTCCTCGCTCTAGTTCACTGGTTTAGCCTAGAGCCCTTGCCTACTCTTGAGGGAGACTGGAGCAACTGAAATAAAAAAGCTCCCCACAGGGAGCCACGGAGTACATAAAGTAGAGATAGAAACTAGTCAAAGACGTTGCAGCTCTTACCAACAAAGGTAGACTCAGTAGCCACAACTGTCTCCGCTGATCCCAGCCCAAGGGAGCATTTAATTCTGCTGCCAGAAGCGGTGATGTACTTATCGTTATTTGCTGTGGTGTCCCAGCGCATTCCCTGAGGCGCAACAGAAGAAGTAACGGTGGCCGCTGGTGTCTCGTAGTTGGGAGCGCTCCACGGGTCATTCATGTATTTATCCTGCTTACTGCCGCAGTAGTCTGTGGGGCAGCCGTACTTAATACTAGTGTAGCTATTAGGATACTGGGAGAAGTCCAGCCGATAGACTTCAGAAGCACGACCTACCTCAGTAAGAGCTGCCTGGGCTTCAGCCGTACGGGAGCGGCGTACTTGGTTGAGGAATTGAGGAATTGCCACCGCCGATAGAATACCGACGATTACAATCACCACCAGAAGCTCAATCAGGGTGAAGCCCTTAGACGCAGAGAGGATATGCTGAGCTAGCTTGGCCCGAAACAGAGACTGACGAGACTTCGCACTCATGGTACTCGATCCTTTGACAACCTAGAGAGTTAACCGTGCAGGTTACCTGCCGCTATTAACTTACCCCGCTGGCGGGCAGTTCATAACAGTCCCCTCCCACGGAGTGCAATTGCGGATCTCTGCTAGGCGCAGCCCAAAAACCGGTGGTCTAGCTGAGCTGGCTGCAGCGGGGCAAACTAGGACTAGTGATCTCCTTCCCACCCATGAACCCTACACTGCAAGCCCAGATCCTGGAAGCTAGGCAACTGCTTCAGCAGGCTCCCAATGCCTTTGCAGAGTGGCTGGTGGCTTTCTACCGAGAGCAAGACGCAAAGGGTTGGCGGGAGTTTTTGCGGGGCTTCTGTGACCTCCCCTCATCTTCATTGGCTGATGAGTCGGCTTCTCCCTCTGAGCCAGAGGCAATCACCCTATCGGCGCTGGAGCAGGCCTTGGTTGCCAACCGGCTGAACCTTGCCTACCAGCTCTACACACCTTTGGTAGAAGCAGGAATCCTGCCGGCGGAGAAGGTGGTAGAGGTGTTGCTATCCTTGGCAGAAAGCCTGGAAAAAAGCTCCACTGAAGATTCGCAGCAACAACGTTTCCAGGTTTGCCTGAAGCTGCGCGAGCTGGCTTTTGAGCTGGATCCATTCCGGCGGGACAACACCCAAGTTTTGCTGATGCGGGCTCTGCAAGCTCAAGACGAGCTGGCCGTGGGCTTTTACGGGCAGGCTTTGGCGGAGCAATTGGCCAGTTTGGGAGAAGAGCAGACCCTAGACATTACCCAGGAGCCCCTCCTGACTCAACTTCTCACTCGGCTATGGGATGACGGCTACCTGGATTTGTTTTTTGAGGTGGCCACAGCTTTACAAGCTCGTCTTTTGGAGGACCAGAAATCCGGATTTGCTGCTCTCCTAGCTCAGCTAGCTCAGGCAGCAGATCCCAAGCAAGCCGAACGCTATCAAGGTTTGTGGACAATAGAGGATCTGATCGGCGACTTCTTTCAAAAAGCAGCTCGTGCCCTCTTCCAGCACTCCACCAGCGATGGCTATTCGATTCTGGGAGAAGCTCTTCTTAGTGCATCCGATAGTCCCCAAGCTGAGGAGAACTTTACCCTGCGCCTATCTCTTCTCTCAGAATCCATGGAAAAGCTGATCCACGCCGCTCGGCCAGACCGGCTAGAGCTTGCAATTCAAAAAGTTATTGATCTGCTCTCCTCCAAATCAGTTGACCTAAGCTCCCTAGAGGTCAACGACGAAAATCTCTTTGAGAGCCTGACTATCGCTAAAGCTATTCTTTTTCGCCTCTGCTTTTGTTGGAGCTATTTGACGGACAATCGGCCTCTAATTCGTCATTATCAGCAGCTTGCTGGCAGAGTCTTTAACGATTGCCTCAGTCTAATGGCTTCTCAACGAGATTTTCTTTGGTCAGAGTATTGGCAAAAGAACCAGCAAGAGTATCAGAAAGCTGAGGGAAAAGGACGCAAGCTGCGGATAGGTTTTCTGGGGAGCTGCTTCCAGCGCCACTCAGTGGGCTTTCTCAGTGAGGCTATTCTAAGAAATCTATCTCGCGTTTTGGTCGATGTAGTCTATTACTACTACCAAGGGTGGAAAAGCGAAGAGATGGCTAGCCATGACAACATGTACCAAAAATTTCGCTCTCACGAAAACCTTCATTTTCACTTTTTCCCAGAGGAAATCAAACCACCTCAAGTAGCTGCCCAAGCTCGTGAGGATCGCATTGACATCATGGTTTTTATGGATTCCATTACCAGCTACGACGCCAATATCGTAGCGGCCTTGCGGGCAGCTCCTATCCAAATTGGCTGGCTTGGTGGAGATGCTGTCGGTTTGCCGGAATTTGACTACTTCTTTGCCGATCCCCATATCCTTCCTGAGGAGGCCCAAGCTGACTACCATGAAAGAATTATTCGCTTGCCCAGCTACTGTGCTGTTGATCATCTGGACGTCTGTGCTACCAACGAGGTAGACTTTAAGACTAGTCTGAGAATAGAGCCGAAAAATGTTGTTTTCCTAACCGCAGCTAGTGCTTACAAACGTACTCCCAAATGTATCGACGCTCACCTGCAAATCTTAAAGGCCGTTCCCAACGGAGTTTTGATTGTCAAAGGATCAGGAGAAATTGCTACGGTTATTAGACACTACCAGGAAAGAGCCAAAGAGCTGGGCGTTCTCGATCGCGTCCGATTTCTTGCTCGAGCCAGCAGTGTGGAAGAGCATCGTGGCCAACTAGCCTTAGTGGATCTCGTTCTGGATACCTTCCCCTACACAGGTGCAACCCACACCATGGAAGCTCTCTATATGGGTGTGCCAGTCCTTACCCTAGTGGGCAGGCATTACTATGGCCGAATGAGTTACAGCCTGCTGAAAAATGTTGGCCTCGAGGATTGCATCACCTGGTCGGTGGAGGAGTTTATTGAGCGTGGGATCCAGCTAGGCAATAATCCAGAATGCTTGGCTAAAGCTAAGCAAACTATTCGAGATTCATATCACAGATCAATAGTATGGGATCCAAAGCGGTTGGCTAAAGCCATGGAGAGAGTTTTCTTCGAGCTAGCTTATGAGCATCAACTTATTCAATCTATTCCTCCTCTAGAAGATTGCCAAGCTGAGCCCAAGCCCGCTGAGTCTATTCGTCTTCATATTGGAGGTAAGCAGCCTCATCCAGACTGGAAGATTCTAGATAGTCAGGTAGGAGACCATGTGGATTATGTTGGAAGCGCCATTGATCTCAGTCAATTTGAAGATAACTCTATAGAAGCCATCTACGCTCCCTATATTCTGCAGCGCTTTAACTACACACGTGAACTACCTACTGCTCTCAAAGAGTGGCACCGGGTTTTGCGCTTTGGGGGCCAGTTGATGATCAGTGTCCCAGATATGCCTACTCTCTGCCGTCTTTATCTGAAGGATGAAGTTTCTTTAGAGCAGAGGTTTCGCATTATGCGTATGATGTTCGGTGACCAAGTAGATGAGCAAAACTACCATAAAGTTGGCTTCTCGTGGGAATACTTATTTGCTTTACTTGCTCAGGTAGGTTTCAGGGTTATTCGAAAGGTGGACAGATTTGGGCTGTTCAATGATTGCAGCGATATGGTCTTTCTCGGGGAACCAGTTAGCCTAAATGTAGTTGCAACTAAGTAGGGGTGCAACTTCAGCAACCGGAATACGGTGTGTTGAGCTGCTTGTCGATCTAAAAGCTTACTCAGGAGTTAGATTTGCAGTTTAACCCAAAGAGCGCAGGGACTCCATTAGCTGCTTGGGTGTCATCTGCTCGTAGGGTTCGAAGGGCTGGTGAATCCAAGGGTTATCGGGCAAATAGTCCACATAGTAATCCGGTTGATAGATGGAGGCTGCTTTGTACCAGAGTACACCGGTGCGGATTTCCTCAATGTAAAAGCCGTAGTGGTGCTTGAGCCAGTGGACAGAGCGCTTCAGGGTCATGCCGGAATCGACCAAGTCGTCCACCAACAACACGTGGCTGCCCAGGTTGGCGGTAGTCATGGCCAGATCCCGCGAGAAAATTAGCTGCCCTCGCTGGCGATTGCCAGGGCCGGAGTAGGAGGAAGCAGCAAGAATTGCTAGAGGGAGATCGAATAGGCGGGCCAGAGTGTCGCCAATGCGCAGCCCGCCCTTGGCGATGCAGACAATTTGGTTAAACTCCCAGCCGCTTTCGTAAACCTTGACGGCCAGCTCTTCGATTTTGCGGTGGTAGTCGGCCCAGGTGATAGAAATCTCGTGCAAGGGATCCCTCTCCAGCTCTAACTATCTATATCGCATCTAGCCAGCCTGGAGATGGCAACCTAGTTCAGGGGGATCACCTTTACCCAGTGGGAATAGGCGGGATCCCGGTTTTCCATGATGGCTGTGAGCTTCTGCCGCAGTTGCTCGGTAATGGGGCGGGACGACGGCAGGACGTACTGCTCGATCTGGCGGATGGGCGTGATCTTGGCGGCGGTGCCAGTGAGGAAGGCCTCGTCAGCGATGAACAGCTCTGACTTATCGACAGGGCGTTCTTGGGTGGGGATCCCTAGGTCGCGGGCCAAGGTGAGGACGCTGTCGCGGGTGATCCCTTCTAGGATGTCCTGGTCGAAGCTGGGGGTAATCAGCACGCCGTTGCGCACGATGAAGATGTTCATGCCCGAGGCTTCGCTCACTTTGCCCTGGGAGCTGATTAAGATAGCTTCGTCGAAGCCAGACTGTACTGCCTCGGTCTTGGCCAGGGAGGAGGTAATGTAGGCGCCAGTGATCTTGCCCCGCAGCGGTAGGCTGCGATCCTCCTGGCGGGCCCATGAGCTGATGCGGCAACTTACCCCTTCCGGCGAGAGGTAGTCTCCCAATTCCAACCCGTACACGAAGAAGTCTTTCTCGATGTTGTGCAGCCGCGGTGAGATGCCCAGGTCGGAGGTATACACCAAGGGGCGGATGTAGAAAGAGGTGGAAGGGCGGTTTTTCCGGATCAGCTCCACAATGACCTGCTCGATCTTCTCCGCAGGCAAATCGAAGCAGAGTAGGCGAGCACTTTGGCTCAGCCGTCGGCAGTGGCGATCCAGGCGAAACACCAGCACTTGATCCGGATTTTGCGGATCGGGGATCCCGCGCAGGCCGCCAAACGCTGCCGTTCCGTAGTGCAAAGCATGGGTGGCAATGGAGATCTTTGCCTCGGCAAAGGGAACGATCTGGCCCTGAAAGTAGGCGTAGGGCAGAAAATCGGGCATGGTCGGCACCTACTGCAGCAGGAAAAGGGGTAGGAATATTATCGCCGATTGACGCAGCAGCGGGAGTCCGCCGTTCTCTAGCCCACCTGACGGGCGCCAGAAAATCAAGGGCCGGAGGCGCTCTAAGCTAGAATGCTGTCTATCCGTCTTGCTGCTCCCCTAATGGACGACCCTCCTTTAGGCTCGGCCCCTAGCTCTAAGCTTGCGTGGGGAGAGGCGTCTCTCAGTCTCCTCTGGATTATTGCCCTTCTCCTCATCAACGCTTTCTTTGTGGCGGTGGAGTTTTCCTTGGTGTCGGCGCGGCGCTCCCGCATGGTGCAGTTGGCCGGTGAGGGGAACCGCCAGGCGGCAATGGTCCAAAAAGCCCAGGAGCAGTTGGAGTATGCCCTCTCCACCGCCCAGTTGGGCATCACCCTAGCTAGCGTCCTGTTGGGCTGGATCGGGGCTACCCAAGTGGCGCCGACGCTGTTCTTGGCTCTGAGGCAACTGCCCTGGTTGCAGGGTATGGATCCCGCTCTTGTGCAAGGTGGGTCGGGGGTAGCGGTATTTTCGCTTCTCACCTATTTGCAGATCGTGTTGGGGGAGCTGCTCCCCAAGACTCTGGCCATTCTCTACTCGGAGCCAGTTGCCCTAAAGCTGGCCTGGCTCAACCGACTGGTAAGCCGCTTTTTACATCCTTTTGTGGAGCTCCTGCGGTTTTCCTCCCGCTGCGTGCTGCGCCTTTTGGGCGTCCGCGTTCCGGAGGCTACTTCTTTTTACAGCACGATGACGGTGGAGGAGCTACAGCTGCTGATTGCCTCGTCGGTGGAGTCGGGCAACATCGAGGCGGAGGAGCGGGAGCTGTTGAGCAACATCTTTGAGTTTGGCGAGACAGTGGCCAGCGAGGTGATGATCCCGCGCACCAGCATCGACGCCGTGCCCGAAACCGCCACAGTCCAGGAGGTGCTGGCGGAGGTGGCCGAATCAGGGCATTCCCGCTACCCGGTCTACGGCGAGTCTTTGGACGACATCCGGGGGCTGATTCACGTCAAGGAGCTCATTGGCGAGCTGGCCAAGGGATCCTTGGATTTGCACAGCCCCATTGCTCCCTTCATTCGGGAGGTTCACTTTGAGCCGGAAAACAAGCTGATCGCAGAGCTCTTGCCGGAGATGCAACGGCACCACTGGCCGATGGTGGTGCTAGTGGATGAGTTTGGCGGCACAGCGGGCCTGATTACCATTCAGGATTTGGTGGAGGAGATCGTCGGCAAGCTCTCCGATGGGCCGGATCCCAAAAGGAAGGAGCCGGACATCGAGGAGCTGGACGAAAACACTCTCCTTATCCAGGCCCAGTTGGACATCGAAGAGGTCAACGAGCGCTGCCACCTTAACCTCCCCTTGCATGAGGATTACCAAACGCTGGGAGGCTTTTTGATTTACCAGATGCAGAAGATCCCGCGCGTAGGGGAAAGGTTTACCTACCAAGGCCTCGAGTTCCAGGTGGTGCGCATGGAGGGGCCGCGGGTGGATCGGGTGAAGGTTGTCCGCCATCGCCGCAACTCTCCCAGCCCCCTGCCAGCACTCCCCCCTGCCCAGACGGCGAAGCCTGGCAGTTGAGGAGCTAGGTTTTGACGACTTTGAGGGTCTGCAGCCGCACGTCTTCGGGGCCGTTGATGAAGCCGCCCGCCTCGTGCACCAGCAGCAGATAGTCCACTGCCTCTTGGGTTACCTCTTCGCCAGGCACCAAAATGGGGATCCCAGGCGGGTAGGGGGAAATGATTTCGGCACAGATGCGGCCCACAGCTTCTTGAAAAGGGATCCGCTCGATGGGGGCAAAAAAGGCCTGCCGCGGCGAGAGCCGTTGGGGCGGGAGGGGGGGGCGTTTCAATTCGGCCAGGCGCCGCAGTTTCTCGGCCATTGCCAGGGAAGGCGGGGATCCCTGGGCATACTTCGACAAAGCCGCAAAGCTCTCCACCAGCCGGTCGATATCCCGCTGGGTATTGCCGAGGCTAACAATAAAGACCACGTTGTGCAGGGTAGACATCTCCGGCTGCACGTGGAAGTGCTCGTTGACCCAGTCGTGGGCGTCGAAGCCAAAGAGGCCCAGCCCCGACACCGTCACGGTCAAGCGGGTGCGGTCCAGATCGAAAAAGCCGGGAGTGGAGCCAATGCGCTCCGGGCCGAAGCAGAAGATGCCTGGGATGCGGTTGAGGCGGGCGCGGGCCTGATCCGCCAAAGCCAGGGCTTGGCCCAGGAGAACTTCCCCTTCCAGGGCCATCTGCCGCCGCGCCACGTCCAGCGACATCATGAGCACGTAGTTAGGGCTGGTGGACTGCAGCAGCTGCAGGATGTTGCGGACTCGGTTGGGATCGACTCGGGATCCCTTGAGGTGCAGCATCGACGCCTGGGTCATGCCGGAGATGACTTTATGGGTGGACTGCACCACCAGGTCAGCCCCGGCTTCCAAGGCGGAGAGGGGCAGTTCTGGGTGAAAGCCAAAGTGGGGCCCGTGGGCTTCGTCCACTAGCAGAGGCAGGTTGTGGGCATGGGCAATGGCTGCCAGCGCTTCTAAGTCGCAGCAAACCCCATAGTAGGTGGGGCTGACCACCAACACGCCCTTGGCGTCGGGGTGCTGGGCCAGCGCTTGCTCCAGGCTAGCGGGGGTGATGCCGTGGGCAATGCCCAGCTCCAAGTCAAAATCTGGCTCAATGTAGACGGGCACGGCCCCAGAGAGGATCACGCCGGCGATGGCCGACTTGTGACAGTTGCGCGGTAGTAGGATCTTGTCCCCTGGGTCGCACACCGCCATCACCAGGGTTTCTACGCCACAGGTGGAGCCGTTGACCAAAAACCAACTGCGATCGGCGCCGTAGGCCGCTGCAGCCAGCTCCTGGGCCTCCCGGATCACCCCATCGGGATCGTGGAGGTTGTCCACCTCCGGCAGCTCCGTCAGATCCGCTCGGAAGACGTTCTCTCCCAGAAAGGCTCGCAGATCGGCAGCGATCCCACGTCCCTGTTTGTGGCCTGGCGTGTGAAAAGGAGCCTTATCCAAGCTGCAATAGTGGCGGATGGCCTCAAATAGAGGTGCTCGCTCCTGGGCTTTGCGATCCAGCGAGCGCAAGCAACGAGAGGTTTTGGACAGATTGGACAGAACCACAGACCACTCCTCAACACACCAGGTGGGCATTTTGTGATTATCCATCCCAATGGAGGCTAAGTCCACCGCTGGCGCTTTTCCTGCTAGCCTGGGTTTTCAGGTGGCCTTTCTTCCTCTCCTGTATGTTTGAAAAACTGCCCTTCCCCCTGAGCACTCTCGTGTTGCTGGCCGGGGCTGCCGCCATGGCTTGGGGCTTTGCCCACTACAACGATCCCAACCTCAATCTCATCGGCCTGTTTGCCGGGATCCCCTTGCCGTTGGGAGGGATAACCATGAAGGTAGTGGAACTCAAGCCAGTACCTGCCCTGGCCGCCCCTTCTCTCGAGGTGATCCAAGCCCGCGCCCAGCAGGCCACGGAAATTCAAAAGCAAGTCCGCGCCGATATCACCAAATATAGCTACGGGGCTAATGCCCACCTGGAAGATGCCCTGGAGTTTCTGGGTCTGCGCGGCCCTCTGGAAGCAGATCTGCCCAAGGTGAGAGGGTGTAGAGAAGAACTGCGAGATGGCCGGTATACCTTGGTGCTTCTGTTCGATTCCCCCAAGGTTCCCTTCCAACAATGGCAGGAAAGCTACCAGAAAAAAATGCAAGGCTTCTTTGGCCGAGATGTGGAGGTGCAACTGGGGCAGCCCCAAGAAAATCAGGTGGAATTGGCGCTTGTTGCCCGAGGTGGATCCCTGACCACCTGAGCAAGGCTTAACCTTCCACCTCATCTGTCAGTTCCACGACTTTTTCACGGGTCGGCTCTTAGAATCAGAGCATCTCATAGGGAAGGTGTGTTGAGGACTGAAACACTAGAGGAAGGATAACCAGGGATCCCATTGGCTGGGATCCCTATTTTTTTCCATCGAGGGGGCGGGAAAGAATTAACGGGATCCCTCTCTGAGCAGCACAAGGATAACCCCGGCAATGATGCTAATCGTGGCTCCTGCGATCAAGCTGGTTGCCAGCCGCTCTAGCCGCTCCCCAACCGATTGAGCAGTGTCGAACTTGAAGCCCAACTTATCGACATCGGCGGAAAGTTTGCTGACACTTTGGGAGAGGTTATCCACCCTGTCGGTCAGGCTATCTACTCGGTTAGTCAGGTTGTCTACTCGATCCGTGAGGTTATCCACCTGCTCGGTCAAGCTATCCACCCGGTGAGACAACCCATCGACGCGCCCCAGCACTTCCCTCTGCTGGTTCACCAAAACTTCTACAACACGCTCAATCCGGTCTAGCCGATCCTCTGTGGGGGTTGTCATCAAATTGATCTTGTAGGTTCCTAATCTTAAAGTAAACAAACGAGCAAGGGATCTTTGTTGGTAAAGACTCTCCAGCCCATCAGGCTAACTCTTATGGGCCTCAGCCGCTTGATCCTGAATAATCCAGGTACGCAGGATTTGAATTTCATCAGCGCTCAAGTGACCTAGGCGATCCATGCCGGTGCCGTTGCGACGAATATATAGGCCAATTCTGGGGATCCACTGCGTCCGATAAAAGATCCGGGAGACTCTCCCTGGGGATCACTCACAGGAACCCTGGGCGTAGGTTCAGCTCCTTCCCTGCCCTGCGACAACAAACTCAGGGCATCCACTCCCCCCCATTCAAACGGATCCCTGCAGCTCGCTGGATGACAGCATGACGAGCTAACCAACGCGGTTTGAGCAACTCGCTATTTTCCGATCCCGGCGTTACATAACGCATCACCGCAGCATAACTATCTAAAGGGCTGCGCCGCATCCAACCGGCCTGCTGATGACAACCTACACAACTGGCTTCTAGCAAGGGCTTAATATCTCGCTGGTAACTGTACCGAGGCTCGGTGCGGAAAGTCAATTCTATGGGCTTTTGTAAATCCAGCTCTTTGGCTGCAGGCAAGAGTATTCTGTAATCTGTGCTGTAGCTGAGTAGCTGTAAAGGCTGAAAGATCAGCTCGTTTCCCTGAATGTCAAAGGCCACCTCCACAGGGGGCTGGATCCCGAAGGCTAGACCTGTTATTCCGGCTGGAAGCTGTCGATCAAAACGCAGATGGATATTTTGGTCAATTGGGATCCCTCTTTGGCCGTTGGAAGGATTGCTGGAGACCAATGTAATTCCATTTGCAAAGGGAGCAGTAGATTCTACCTGGGCTTGCTGCAGCGGTGCTCGCGGCTGTAAAAGAGCCAACGTATTAGGATAAAAAGTGCTAAATTGTTCCAGTTGAGCAGGAGAGGGGGCCTGCTGCCAAACGCTACGAGGCATTCGCACTGTGAATAGGGGTACTTGTTGTTCCCCAGCTTGTCCCAATACCTCCAAAGTGATTTGCTCTGACTGCGGTTGAGCTTGAAATTGTTGGGCCAAAGCTTGCCAAACCAAAGGACGCGATTGTTCCACTAGTTGTGAATAACTCTGCCCTTGTACCGATAGAGAAATGCGATGGGTTTGTGTCCAGCCTACTCTTGCCCATGCCAAAATCAAAGCCAGCCCGAAGCTAAGCAGCAAGGATCCCAGCCTGACCCAAGGTCGATAGCGAGAGTTCAAACTCAGCATTGATGCACAATTCATCTCATAAAAGTGGATGGCCAAAAACGATGAAATTCTGTATTTCGCCTTAATCTTCCAATATAACTGGAGTAATCAAGACGACAACCTCACTTCTAGTATTTGTTGTGTTTTGTCTGCGGAAGAGGGAGCCAAGTAAAGGAATTTCAGAAAGAAGTGGGACTTTATCAACAGATACTCGATCTTCCTCTCGTATCAATCCTCCAAGAAATAGTGTTTCTCGATCTTTAAGTCTGATTTGCAATGTTCCGACAGAACGCTGATTGAGCAAACTAATAACAGTGCCATCAGAAAGTGTAATTTGACTGCCAATAGATGAGATCTGTGGAATAAGGTTCAGCGTAATGTAGCCGTTATCATCGATCCTGACATTCTGAATGAGTAAATTGACTCCCGCATTTCCTTTCTCAAAAACGACAGTTGATATGCCAGTCTCAGGATCTGTTTGCACTCTCCTATTGGTGATAACTTCTTGGCCAACCACAATAGCTGCGCCAGTGTTATTCGCGACTACTACTTTTGGATCGGCCAATATCTTAGCTGTTCCTGAAGCAATGGCTGCATCTATACGAGCTGCTAGAGATTGCTGTAATCGATTCAAGGTGTTAAACACAAGTGAGCCTCCGGTCCCTGCAGCAGGAACAGAACCAACATTAGGAACTGAGGATCCTGCAGGTTGGTCAAGAGGAGTTCCACCGAAGACAGTGTTATCTCCAGACCCCAGAGCAAAGTTGCCAGATGCACTACCCAGTGCAACTCCTAGACTAGAATTATTATCTAGGTTGATCTCAATAAACCTAGCACTAATTAAAACCTGTCGACTTCTCAAGTCAATTTGCGCAAGATATGCTGCAATTACATCATGTTGGGCAGGTGTGGCAACAATAGTTAGCGAATTTGTTCTTGGATCTGCTTGAATGGCTGACTCTTGAGCTAAAGGGATATTTGATGCTTCCAGAATGGCCAAAATTCTACTTCTGATTTCGCTCGGCGTGATACTCAATTGTCTGGCCTTGATTTCAACTGTTCCTCCTCCCCCTGCAGTACCGGCAGCAGCTAAATCGAAAGTTTGCTCTGTCTCTTCGATTCTCAGTTGATTGAGTCTGTACGTCTTGACGATCTGCTGGACAACTCCAGGGAGTTTAGTGCCGATAAAAACCGTTTGCCCTGAACGAGATGCTTGAAGTCCCTTCAGGCGCAAAATAAAGTTAAATGTTTCTTGTAGAGGTGAATCAGCCACATCTAAGGAAATCGTCAGGTCTGGAGGGACGTCATTGAGAACTACGTTCAGTCCAGCTCGACGCACCAACAAGCTCAGCACATCGCCCACAGGAGCATCTTTCAAGGTCAAGCTAATCCTAGCATTGGATCCGAGATCCACTGTAGGTGGATCAGGCAGGATTGTGCCAACGGCAATATCGCCAGCAGGAGGAGCCACAGCTCTCCCCTGGAAGGGGGATCCAGTGGGCAAGCTTCCTGGCGGCAATTGCGGTTGGTTAAGCTGGCCCACGGAGGGCACCTGAGAAATGACCGGCTTAGGAGAAGCTGGCTGAGGAGTAGGAGCTGTCTGAGCTGGCGGGGAAGAGGGGGAGTTTTGGGCAAGAGGCTGAGGAGTAGCAGCTGCCACGGGGGGAGAAGGAGAGTTTTGAGCAGCCGGAGAAGAGGCAGGGGTTGCCGGTGGGGCACCAGGCTGAGCTCGAGTTGGCGAGGCTGGTTGATTGGGCACTACTTCTTGGCTGGGCGCTGCAGCTACAGGAGCTGGCAGGGCAGAGGGCAAGCCCTCAAACTCGAAGACTAACTGCGTTGGGCTGCGCTGGGCCAGCAAGCCTTGGGGAGCTGCTGTAACACCGGCAATTTCTACCCGCACGCTGTCACTACCTATTTGCTTGGCTTCGATGAAGCGCACTCCCGGCAGGGGAGAATCCTGACGATAGCGGCCTTGACCTCTATCCAGTTGGGCATTGGCGATATCCCCAATCCAAGACCGGCCCTGTTGGGTAAAGAACACCTGCGGACGGGCGCCCCCCGTGGTTTGGATCTCCAGTCTCATGCGGTTGCCGTGGGGCACTAGCCGAATATCGGTGATACGGCTGAGGCTTTGCGGATGGGTGGAGGTCAATTGTTGGGCAGCAGCCTCATCAGGCCGGCTTTCTACGGCCAACAGGGGCAGAGAAAGGATCAAGCTCAATGCCCACCCCCAAGCAACTCGACGGCTCATTATCCTCACACCTCACTCCCTTGTCCAAGCATGTTCCTGCCTGACCCTCAGCACAGGTCTAGGCCGTGCTTCCCTAATCAAAGCCGAAATTTCGGCTTTTGCCACTACCTGTAGAGGCTTTTTTCTCCAATCTTCCCTACAGTCACACTAGATAGATGTCCCTCACCTCTGGGTTGCCCCTTGCGACAGAGCCCGCTGTCAGCCACCAGAGCCTAAGCAGGGTTCAGGCTGACCTATTGACCGGGTGCTGGCTGCTCTGGTTCAGATTGAGTAGGGGCGGGCTGTCCTGGTGCAGGGGAGGGTTGTCCTTCGGGCGCAGGGGCAGTACCCAAGGGAATGTCTTTGTTGTAGTAATAGGCGGTTAAGTCGAAGGCGACGTTCAGCTCCCCCCTCCCTTGAACGGGGGTGAGGGAGAGGTTGCTCACGCGAAACAGAGCCCGAAAACGCTCGATGTCTCTCATGAGGTTGATAATGTCGGCGTAGGGACCCTGCACTGTGACGCGCGTGGTCTGCACCTGGATGGCTGGAGCAATGATTGCGGGCACTTCGGGGTTGTCCGAAGAAGCTGGCGCCAGAGGAGAGGGGCTGAAGCTGAGCAACTGACTGTTAGGTTGCCCCTGCACCAGTCGGTTGAGATCGATCAGCTGAGTGTCGGCATTTTCAGGAGTAGCGAACAAAGCGCTGAGCTGTTGCTGCTGCCCGCGAGCCCTCTCGATCTGGTTGGGCAGATCCTGCAAGCTGGCAATCTGGCCCTGCACCTCCTGCAACTGGCTGGTTTTTTGGGCCACCTCTCTTTCCAAGGCTTGCACTTCTTCGATCAGAGGACGGAGTTGGGTGAAGGCCAGAAAGCCCGCCATGCCCACACCCAAGATTCCAATCAGAAGTCCAATGCGAATGGGAGTTAGCTCGACACCCAGCAGTACCGGCGGCCCTGCTGGAGGTGCCATCAGTTGTTCATCGTGAAAACTTTCCAGCGAGCCAGTCATCAGTTCGCCTCCGCTTGACGCAAGGTACGGATCTTTTCAACTAGGCCTATTGCTCCCCGCTGTTCCAGCTCACGGGTAAACTCTGGGTCGGGATCCCCGATAGTCCGAACAGTAACTGTTATGCTGTAAGCAACGCTGGCTTCAGTTTCAGGTGTGCCCTCCGCTCGAGAGGCGCTGTTGAGAACGGCGCTGGTTACGAAGTTGGAATCCAGCAAGGTGAGCAAAAAGTCGTTCACCAAGGGAAAATCCAGCGCCTCTCCTTGTATGTTTACGGTGTCCCCAGAAGCGCTGATGTTGGTTATCCACACCCCTTGGCCAGGGATCCGGCGCCGCACTTCCTCCAAAATGGCTGACCAGGGCTGGATGGATCCTAGGAAAGAGCGGAAGCCCTCCGTCTGGGCGCGAATGGTTTGTAATTCTTGGCTGAGGCCCTGGAGTCGGGTTAACTCGGCATTGGCTGTGCTGAGTTCCCCTTCGAGGCGGGTTCGCTCTGCCCTTAGGGCATCTCTTTGGCGCAAGAAGTGGGCCTGGAAGTACAAAAAACCCCCCATGGCCACGGCAGCCGCAGCAAACCCCAGGCCAAGGGCCAGGGCCCAGCTCCCCGCTCCTGCGGCAGTGGGTGGGGCAGCTATTGCCTCTGCCCCTGTCTGGACGGAGGCGGGAACTTCCGGTCTTTCTTTAAGAAAGTTGATCTCTGGGGTGTACATCTGTCGCCTCGCTTAGGTATTGCAGGTCATCCCTTGCCGGCTTCCCGCATGGCCAGACCCAGAGCTACTCCCATCGCCGGGCGCTCCTCTAGAGGCACCTCGATGGCATCCGGCACAAGGATGTTGCCAAAAGGATCCGCCAGCTCTACAGCCATGCCCAACGACTGAGATAGGAAAGCATCCACCTGGCCGATAGTGGCCCCGGAGCCGGCCAGAAAGACCTTCACCACGGGGAAGTTGCTTTCCGTGCTCGTGAAGAAGTCAATGGAGCGCTTCAGCTCATCGGCCAAGTCGGTAACAACACGCGCCACTGCGGCCACGCCTGGGTTCCTGGAAACCGCTTGCCCACCGCCAAGCAAAACCTCGTTGGGGTTGAGCAGGGGTAACCTCAGAGTTCGCAACAGCTCGCCAGTGCGACTGAAGGGCAAACTGAGAGCCTGGGTCAGCACCTGCCGCATGTGGACGGTGCCGATGTTAACCGTGCGGGTAAATTGGGGGATGCCGTTGACCAAGATGCTGATCTCGCTGCTGTCGTAGCCGATGGAGCTGAGCAACACTGCCTCTTGAGGGCTGTACTGGAGGAGCTGGTCGCGGATGGTGCGAATGAGGGAGAAGCTGGCCAGCTCCACACAGCGCGCTTTCAAGTTGGCTGCTTGCAGCACCGCCAGGTAGTTGTCCACCACCTCCTTGGGGATTGCCACCAGCAGCACCTCGATGCGCTCAATGCCATCCTGGGAAAGGTCAAGGCCCAGGGGTTGGTAGTCCACATCCGCCTGATCCCGCGGGTAGGGGATGTAGAGTTCCGCCTCCTGCTCCAAAACCACCCGCCGCAGTTCATCGGCAGGCAGATCAGCCGGTAGGCGAAGGAGGCGAACAATGGCCTCCCGCGCCGGCACCGCGGTTGCCACCGGCAAGTTGGTGGGCACCTTGTACTCGCTGAGCAAGTTAGCCAAGCTCAGGCCAACGGTGTTGGGATCGAGGATGCGCCCCTCGGCCATCGCCCCCTCGGGCATTTCCACGCTGTGGTAGTGAGCCAGCCGATAGCGGCCACTACCCTGCTTCTTGAGTTGGGCAACGGCGATGCGCTCGGGGTTAATCTCCACCCCAAGCATGGTTTGGGCTTTGAAACCGCCGAAGAGGCCGAACACGCTGGGAAACCCCACCCTCTGCGCCACTGCTAGACGCATACTACCCAATCTGTTGGGGGGTTACCACCATTTGCCGTTGACTGCCAGCGAAGATTTGTGCTAGCAGGCTCTCCTTATCAACCCCTTCTAAGCAAGCAAGGCCTGCCCGTGACTACACCTGAGGTGGGAAAGGCAGAACTTGCGGCTAGAATCGTAGTCTGTAATTGCCCCTTTTGGGAATGAGAACTTGTGAATTTGACCTTGCGATCCCGGCGCCGGCCCGCCTGTACCGGGGCAGGGGCATTCTGGGGACTGTACCTCTGACGGTTCTGGGATCCCGGGTGTTGGTCATTGGGGGGGAGCGATCCCTGGCCGTGGCAGAGCTGCCCCTGAAGCGCAATTTTGCTCGGGATCCCGCCGTCCAGGTTTACTGGACTACCTACGGGGTTGACTGCAGTGAGTCGGAGCTGGCTCGCCTGCAGGCACTGGCCACAGCAGAATCGGTAACCGGCATTTTGGGGGTAGGAGGCGGCAAGGCCCTGGACACGGCCAAGCTGGTGGCCCATCGTTTGAAGATTCCAGTGGTAACGGTGCCCACCTCTGCCGCCACCTGTGCTGCCTGGAGTGCCCTGTCCAACATCTACTCCGATGCAGGCGCCTTTCAGCGGGATGTGGCCTTGGATCAAGCTCCCGCTGCCCTGATCCTGGACTATGAGCTCATCCTGCAAGCCCCAGCGCGCACGCTAGTGGCCGGGATCGGAGACGCCTTGGCCAAGTGGTACGAGTCTTCTGTAAGCAGTGGCAACTCGGAAGATGCCTTGGTGATTGCTGCTGTGCAACAAGCCCGTGTCCTGCGGGATCTGCTGTTCCAGCAATCCTTGGCGGCCTTGAGGGAGCCGGGCGGAACTGCTTGGAAGCAAGTGGTGGATGCCTGCATTTGCCTAGCGGGGATCGTCGGCGGATTGGGAGGGGCCAAGTGTCGCACCGTGGCCGCCCACGCTGTCCACAATGGCCTTACTCATCTGAGGGGGCACCGGGCCACCCTGCACGGGGAGAAAGTGGCTTTTGGCATCTTGGCCCAGCTCCGCCTGGAAGAGATCTTGCAGGGGAGCCAGTTGGCGCTGGCGGCCCGCACTCAGTTGCTGGAGTTCTACCGCCAGGTGGGACTTCCCCTGAACTTGCGGGATCTACAGCTAGATCACCTGGGATCCGCCGAGCTGCTGCACGCTGCCCAAGTGGCCTGCCAGCCGGGATCGGATATCCACCACCTACCCTTCCCTGTTAGCCCCGAAGCCCTGCTGGTGGCCCTCACCACCACTGACGTGACCAGCTCCAGCCCCGTCCTGCCACGGGTGTAAGTCATTGTCCTTGGCAGGCTCCCCTGCTACGAACTTGGCGGGCCTCGCCGTATGCCGCGGAGGTGGCGCCTGCTAAAATCAGGGTTCCGCCTACCCAAGTCCACCCATCCGGGATCTCGGCAAACACCCAGAACCCGAGCAGGCTAGCCCAGAGGAGGCGGGAGAAATCCAAAGGCAGGAGCATCGTTACGTCGGCTAGCTTGTAGGCTTGGGCAAGGGCCACCTGGCCAAGGCTGCCCAACAGTCCCATCGCCACCATCCACAGCCACTGCTCTGGCGATGGCCAGGTCCAAACCCAAACGGCAGCCAAGAAGGAAAGGGGAGTCTGCAACAGGCCCATGTAGGCAGTGATCGTGAGGCTGGACTCGGTGCGGGCGAGGATCTTAAGCACGATGATCACCCAGCCAAAAAGCGCCGCCGCTACCAAGGCTAGCCCTGTGCCCAAAGAGAATTCGCGAAAGCCCGGCCTCAGCATCACCAAAGTCCCGACAACTCCTAAGCCCAAACCCAGCCAGCGCGAGGGGCGCATCTGTTCTCCCAGCACCCAAACCGCCATCATGCCAGCAAACAAAAGCTGGACAAAGCTCAGGGCCGTGGCCTCTGCCAAAGGCAACAGGCTGGCCGCCCAGAAGGAAAGCAGCATTCCCAGGGTGCTAATTGCCGAGCGCAGGAGGTAAAAGCTCATCTTGGCAGTGTGCAGAGAGTGGATCCCTGCTCGCAGAAGCAGCGGTACCAGGGCAAGAAACCCGAAGAGGTTGCGCAGAAACACAATCTCAAAAGGGTGCAGGGCGGGAGTGTTGAGCCGGATGATTACCCCCAAGCAGGCAAAGCAAAAGGTGGCTAGCAGCTTTAGGGCAACTCCTTGCCAAGCCCTCTTGTTTCTTTGCTCAGCAAGGCGGCTCCCTTGATGGCTGTACCTCCTCCTTGGAGTCACAGCTTACACCCAAATGGTTTAGGGACAGAGTTTTCGGCATCAAACTCTCAGCTTAACCAGACTTTTAAGGATCCAGCCTGCGCTCCTAGGCACCCTCTGCTGTCTACCAGACTGCTCCAAGGGGCAGGGCAAAACGGGACCCCTAGCTTTTCTTGAGAATCTCCTTGAGGTAGCCAATGACCGTTTCCGGCTTGAGGTGAACCATACAGGGGTGGCCTTCCACTAGGCAGGCTTCGTTTTTGAACTTGTTTTCTGCGCAGACCCGACATTTATAGGGAGTCTGGGTAACGTAAACATGGGGCAAGCGAGGTGCCCACAGTCGCACGGGGCTAGCTCCATCGCCGTCGGCATCGTTGCCAAATAGAGCAATGGTAGGACAGCCTACAGCTGCCGCAATGTGCATTGGCCCCGCATCCACGGAGATACAGACCCGCGCCCGCTTCAGGGCCCCCGCCAGCTCGAGGAGGGTGGTTTTGCCCCGCAAGTCAATCATCTCCGTTTCAGCCAGCAGTTGCTCCTCGCCGTCGCCGTGGTAGAGGGATCGCTGTAGCTCGGGGGCGCTACCTACTAGCCCCACCCGCAAGCCCTGGCCCTGGCACCACTGGATTACCTGGCGCCAGTATTCAAGCGGCCACATCTTGGCGCGGCGGGTGGTGGTGATGTGCACGAGGACCTCCGGCACCGGAAAATCGGGATCCCGGCTGGGGAGCTCTAGGCGGAAGAAATCCGTCTCTACATAGGCCAGGCGGCAGAAGATCTCGGCAATGTAGTTGCTGGTGAGGATATCTCTATAGCGCTGCAAAAACTCCGGGCTGTTCCAGTCGTCGTCCTGGAGCATGCGCTGCACCGGGTCGGAGCCGGGATCCAACTTGCGGCGAAAATCCAAGGTCAGGCCAGCCCCGGCAATGTACTGGGGTCGCAGAGCCGTTACCGCCACCAGGTTGAGCTCGCTAAACTCGTCGCAATTGATGGCCAGATCGTAGGGACCAGCTTGAGCCACGCGATCCCGCACAGCGGCCGCTAGGGCCTCGAGGTAATCGGGGCGGCGGCTGTAGAGGGGGAAACTGAAGTCGATGTAGGGGCAGTGGAGCTCAAAGTCGCGGGTAATTTCGCTGCCAAAAAAATCCAGCACACAGCCGGGGTATTTTTCCTTGAGGCCACGCAAGAGGGGGATGGTGACCACAAAGTTACCCACCTTGCTGGAAGAAAATACCGCTAGATGTGGCCGTTCCCGCAGGGGTTGGTTGGCAAACCGTTGCATAGGGCTATGCCGTTTGGGTCGGTGGTGCAGAGCACTCTCGCTAGGCTAGCATCCCCAGGCCAGCCTTCCAGCCAAGTCCTTGGGGAGGGGCTATACCTAGGGCAAGCTGGCTTGGCTGCCATCCCAGATGACCACCACAGCAAAGCGATCTAGAAAGCCATCGGCGGCGTTCATCTGGCGCAGATTGAAGGCATCTTCGGCAGAGATCACCAGGTCATAGCCCAAGGTGCGCAGGGCGCGGATGCGGTGGGGCCGCTCCCCAATGCGGTTGACTAGCGAGCGGGCCTGCTCTTCCGAGGTGGCGTAGGCGGCTGTGCCCTCGCTGCCCACAAAGGCGGCGTTGAGATCCTGGCCAAGGTTGATGGGCGGGTAAACAGGGTTGCCATCGGGATCCAAAAGGCGCATCGACTGGCTGGGCAGAAAGTCCAGGCCGCGGGCATCGACCAGCAGCCCTGTTACCTGGGGCTGGGGCCGCTGGGATCCCGCCTCCAAGCCAGTTCCACCCCCTGGCCCTTGGCCTGTGCCCACCCCTGAGCCAGGACTGGAGCCGCGCACCCCGCTCTGGCCGCTGCCAGGCCCGATTACTCCCCCTTGCCCAGACCCCAAGCCACCGCCGCCGGCGCTCATGTCCAACTGGCGCAACAAGTCCAAATTGAAAATCGGCCCTTCTGACCCTGCGTTCTCGTCAGGAAATAGCTGGTCGGGAGTGACCGAACGCCAGGGCGCTTCTTGTTTCTCAAGGGTTGGGGTAGGGGATCCCCCCTGCAGGCGGTGGAGGGGAGGAAACAGCGTCTGCGCCTCGACCGCTTCCCCCGGCAAGACAAGTCCCCCTGCCAGGAGTCCCAGGGCTGCCGCCTTGATCCGGATCCCTGCACCTTGAGTTCTCATGCCCACACCTCTTGGCCTGAAAATCCGCAGCCGCTCGTTCCCCCATGCTATCCAGGCGGGGGTGGTTCGGCAGGGGATCGCGCGCAATCCTCCTTTCTTTTTGATCCCCAGCGATCCCCAAGCTCTTGACCAATAGGAAGAAATACGTGAACATAGGGTCATCATTACTGATCCCCGCTGATCCCAACCTGTAGTCATCAGCGGTTGGAAGACGCAAAGCCGGCGGTCACCCCAGTAGGCCAGGGGTTGCGCTTAGCCGCAAGTTGGGATCAGCCTTATCGGTTAGCCAGTTGAGTGTGCGCACAAGCCCGATTTGTTGAGGAGAGGAGGCCCCGACCATGCCACCAGAGCGGATCCCCTTAGAAGAAATGACCATCCGGCAGTTGCGGGAAGAAGCGGCCCGCTATCAGATCCCCAAGTACAGCCGCATGACCAAAGACCAGCTTATCGAGGCCATTCGGGAGGCTCAAGTCAAGGCTGGCCGTCCTATGGATGCGATGCCGGAGCCCAGCGGGCAAGAATCGGTTACCCAAACGAAGTTTGTGGGTCCGGAGGTTGCCAGCAAGCCGGATCTGGCCGATGTGGATAAAGGGCTGGGGGATCTGCCAGGTGGCTATGGCGAAAGCCGCATTGTTCTGCTGCCGCGGGATCCCCAGTGGGCCTACGCCTATTGGGATGTGCCCAACGAGGCCAAAGAGAGCAAGCGCCGCGAGGGAGGTCAGCAGTTGGCGCTGCGCCTCTATGACGTAACGGATATCGATTTCGACCGCCAGCCGGCCCACAGCATGCAGGAGTACCCCTGCGACGAGTTGGCGCGGGAATGGTACCTGCCGATCCCGGTGAGCGATCGCTCCTACCTGGTGGAGATTGGCTACCGGACGGCGGATGGTCGCTGGCTCGTGTTGGCCCGCTCGGCGGCAGTGATGGTGCCGCCAGTCTTCCCTTCTGACTGGTTTGAAGAGCACTTCCTGACAGTGCCCTTTGACATGCCCCTCCAGGGCCGCACCCTCTACCAGCTCACCGAGCCCTACAAGCGCAGCGCTACCGGCATGGGCGTGGTGGCCTACAAAGGCGACGAGCCGCAGCGGGAGAGGACGGCGGATCCCTTCCTGGACATGGTGGGGGCTTTCGAGGCGATGCGAGTAGCGGGATCCCTGTTTGGCAGCCGCCAACTGGTGCCAGAGCAGGCCATCAGCTCGTTCATCGTTCCGTCCGGGGTGGGCATGATGGGCATGGCAGAAGTGCCTGCTGCTCCTTGGATGGCCTCTGGCTCGGGGTTGGGGCTGTTCTCGGGCGCTTCCGAAGTGCTACCGCGGCGCTCCCGTAAGTTCTGGCTGGTGGCCGATGCCGAACTCATCGTCTATGGAGCCACGGAGCCCGATGCCACCGTCACCATCGGGGGGCGCAAGATCCAGCTCAACCCTGATGGCACTTTCCGCTTCCACATGGCTTTCCCCGACGGCAACATCGATTTTCCCATCTTTGCTGTAGCTGCCGACGGCGAGCAAACCCGCGAGATCCACATGACCTTCGATCGCCGCACCCTCTCTCGCCGCACCAACACCAAAGAGGAGGCCCTTGAGGAACTGCTGCCCTAGAGGTTCTGCTCTTGCCCTTCCCCCTGGTTGCCAGGGGGATTTTTTTGGTCGGTAACCGAGGACTTGCCGACCCTGGAAGAAGCAGGCTAGAGTAGAAAAACGACGCGGGGTAGAGCAGCCTGGTAGCTCGTCGGGCTCATAACCCGAAGGTCACTGGTTCAAATCCAGTCCCCGCTATAACATCTGCAAACAGGAGGAGAGCTTCTTTACGTTGTCTTGGGCCAAAGCCAGGAAGACGGCGCATGGATTCGCGGGAAATCGAGGCGTTGATACAGGCTGCCCTACCCGGCGCCAAAGTGCATGTAGAAGATACAGTGGGCGATGGCAACCATTTTCAGGCTGTTGTTGTAGCTGAGCAGTTCCAGGGCCTGTCCCTCATCCAACAGCACCGGCTGGTGAACGAGGCCTTGAAGCCCTACCTTCAGGATGGCCGTCTCCACGCCCTAGCTCTCCGTACCTTTACTCCTAGCCAGTGGGAGGAGCTTCAGGGAGCGGATCCCGGTTCAGCTCTTCAATCATCCCCATTCCCTCCTTCTTGAGCTACTAGCCAAAGCTGATACGGAGCAGAGAAAAGTCATCTTCAAGAGCCGCCCTGCCGCGGAAAGATTGGATGTGTTGCAGAACGTGATCGACGCCAATGCAGGCATGGGCGCCTAGGAACGACTTCCAGTTCTCTATCCCCCAGATCCCTCCTTCCGAGCTGGACACTTCGTAAACCCCGTCGCTGAACACGTAGAGACAACTGTTCGCCGGGATCCGCACTTCGTCCCTAGCAAAGTCCTGCTCGGGCCAAACGCCAATGGGCAAATTGGGTGTCTTCAGCTCTAGGGGGATGGGATCCGATTGAGCAACCAACAGAGCGGGGGGGTGGCCAGCACTGGCAAAAGAAAGCAAGCGAGATCCCGGCTGGTAAACCCCATACCAGAGGGTGAAGTACATGTCATGGTGGGATCCCATTTGGAAGGACTGGTTGAGGGCGCGCAACACAGCATCTGGCTGACGCAGGTCGGTGTCGGGCAGGCTCTGGGAGCGCAGCTGGTTCACCACCGACACGGACAAGAGGGCGGATCCCACCCCGTGCCCTGAGACATCCAGAAGGTAAATAGCTAGGTGATCCTCGTCCAGCCACTGGTAGTTAAACGAATCGCCCCCCAGCTCCTGGGAGGGCAAAAAGCACCACTCAATCGCTATCTGGTGAAGGGGGAAGTGAGCCGGTTTGGGCAAAAGCGAGCGCACATAGCTAGCTGCTTCGGCCAACTCCGCCCGCAGTCGAGCAGTTTGCTGCTGCAGGTCATAGCTGAGCTGGTGCAAGCGTAGCCCAGCCCGCACCCGCGCTCGCAATTCATTGGGATCGATTGGCTTGCTGAGGAACTCGTCTGCTCCAGCATCTAGGCCCTGGATGCGGTCTTCGACTTCGGTGCGAGCGGTAAGCAAAATGAAGAAGGTGGTGGAAAACTTGGGATCAGCCTTGATGCGCCGGCAGACTTCCAGCCCATCCATATCAGGCATCATCCAGTCGCAGATAATCAGCCCTGGGACTAGGAGATGGGCCTTCTCCAGCCCTTCCGAGCCATTGCTAGCTATCTCGACGGTGTAGCCCTGCCGCTCTAGGGATCGCTTCAACAGCAAGCAAATGGTGGGATCGTCGTCAACAATCAGAATAGTCGTCATCCCTGCCCTCCTATCCCCGAGGCCGAAACCGCGTTCAGGCGCTCTGCCAGAACGCCCCTCTCCTCACTCGCTTTATCTGGTCGCTAACCCGCAAGGAGGGAGTTGCCGCCAGTTAGCCCGCTAGCAGTAGTAGAGGTTGCTTCCGCAATCCCCTCTATCTCTCTCTGACGCTCCCAAACCGTAATTGCCCGCTACCCAGAAACTAACTTTCTCAGGATACTGAGGAATGGGGCTAAAGACCTTCCAGGATGCCCTTTCCCTTTGCCGCCAGGGAGAGTCGCCAAGTCCCTTGGGAGATGCAGATCACACCTACCTGGGAATACTTTCTTCTATAGTCTACCTGCAGATTCGAGAGCGTCTAACAGTCCCTTCTCCCTCGCGTTGGGGTGGTGTCCCATGAGTGCATCTCCACGATGGCCATCTTCTTCTCCACTTGAGGATGGACGCACCGCCCCGCCGCCCATGCCAACTGGAGCCCTCGAGGGGGAGATTCGTCTGGAAGACCTGGACGAGAAGCAATGGCTGGCCAGCTTATCGTCGGTGGTGCTTAACCCTGCAGCTTGGAGCTGCTTCAGCCTTAGCGAAACCAGCCGCCTGCTGCGACCTTTGCAAATTTCCCCTGATCTAACAGGAACTCTCATCCTCTCTCCCAACGCCACCGCCGAGATTGTGTACAAGTTTCTTACGCGCGACGGTCGGATTGGAACCATGAAGGGGCTGATCTCGATCGAGTCCTTTCGCAGCGAGCGGCTGTACTCCGTTTACGAGCAACTGCGTATTGAAAAAGTCATACCGGTTTTTAGCGAGTCGGTCGTCGTGCAAATCGTGGATCAGCTAAGGCCGATTTTTGCCCGCGACTTGGACGAACTGCTCTGGCAAGAAAGCTTTTACTTCACCCCCCAAGATCTGCGCCAGCCGGAGTTTTGGCTGCGCGGCCTGCGGCCGGAGGCGATCCCACGCCGCTTTCGGCCCCACCTGCAAAGGGTGTACTCCCACATCATGGGGGTGTGTCGCAGCCTGCCCAACATCGCTTTTCAACTGTGTCTGCGGGCCTACTTGGAGTACAACGACGTCAAAAACCACCATCTCCTCGCCCTGCTGCTTAGCAAGTATTTCTATACGCTCTACCGCATCGGTGGGCTGGACGGCTGGGAAAGTCGGGATCCGGTGGAGGTGGGATCCCTGTGCTCTTCCAATCGACGAGCTCGGCTGCGGGCTCTTTCTCACTTGCTGACTCTGGACAACGACAGCGACGAACCGCTGGCAAGCCTCGGGAGTCCAGGGCCGGGCGGCAGTTATTTCAGCGGAGAGTGGGAGCCTGCTGCTAGCGAGGTGCCGAGTACGGAAGAGATTGAAAAGCTACGGCAAGATGTGGAGGCAGCGCGCAGCCAGGCCGCTGAGGCCCAGCAGTTGGTGGCTCAATATCAGGAAGAGAAAAAACAAGAGCTGCTCAACCGCCTCCAGGATCCAAAGAAGTTTCTCCTTTTCAGCCTCCATCAATTTTTCGACACCCTCTTGGTCTCCCTACCCGTAGAGGTGAAAAGCGAGTACGGGTCAGCTTGGGTGCCGCGCACCTCGTACCTGGACGAAAAAGACCGGGACAACCTGACCGAGCATTTGCACTGGATCACCAGCGAGGCCTATTTGCTGAGCATCCCCTTTGCCGAGTCAACCATCATCGGCTACTGGCGGGTTTTGGCCGATTCGTTCTACAGCCAATGGATTTTGAATCAGTACAAGCAGTTGCAAAGCTACGGAGTGGATCTGGAGCAGCAGGGCATCCAAATCCTGGAGCGAGAACAATTTTTGCATGAAGTGCAACTGCGCTTTGCTGCCCGCCACCGCGAGATCGTGACTCAAAATGTGGAGAAGATCAGCCAAATTCTGGTGGATAGCCTGGCCAAGCGGGTGGCCCTTAACACCAGCCAGCAGAGCTTTCAGGCGATGCGAGCCAAATTGACCACCGTTTTGGATATGGAGATCTCCCGCAAAGATATGGGGGAAGTGCGGCGGCTGATCGACTACTTTACCGATGTGTTTTTGGGCAAGCAGGAGGAGTTGCGCTCGCCCTATCCGGTGGGCACGATTTTACAGGTCAAAGCGGCCATTGAAGCTCGCCCCCCCGACACTCGCAGCCGCATTGGCCTGGAAATCTTAAACCAGATCTACCGCGAGTACGTCCCTGTCCTGCAGCAGGCGAGGGATCCCACAGGCAGGCAACTGGCCTCAGAATAGGGCTACGTCTCGGGTTAGGCGATCGAGAGTCCCCATGCGCTACCGCCAGCTTGGCCACAGCCCTCTCCAGGTTTCAGAGATCTGCCTGGGCACCATGACGTTTGGTGAGCAGAATACCCAGGCCGAGGCTTGGGAGCAGCTCGACTACGCAGTGGAGCACGGGATCAACTTCATCGATACGGCGGAGATGTACCCGGTGCCAGCGCGGGCGGAGACCCAGGGAGCTACAGAACGCTACATCGGCGAGTGGCTGCGGCACCAACCCCGGGATCGCCTCATCATAGCCACCAAGATCACCGGCCCCGGTCGGCCCTGGCACTGGATCCGCGGCGGGTCTTTGTCGATCACCCGCGACAACCTCAAACAGGCAGTGGCCGGCAGCCTCAAACGCCTAAAAACCGACTACATCGACCTCTACCAAATCCACTGGCCGGATCGCTATGTGCCGCTGTTTGGGGGCGTGGCCTACGACCCTTCTCAAGAGCGGCCCACAGTTCCCATTGCTGAGCAACTGCAGGGGCTGGCGGAACTGGTGCAGGAGGGCCTAGTGCGCTACATTGGCCTGAGCAATGAAACCCCCTGGGGACTCTGCGAGTTCTGCCACGTGGCCGAGCAATTGGGCTTGCCCAAGGTGGTCTCGATTCAGAATGCCTACAGCCTCCTCAACCGCACGTTTGAAATGGGCTTGGCGGAAGTCTGCCGCCACGAGCAGGTGGGGTTGCTGGCCTACAGCCCCCTGGCCTTTGGGCTGCTGACGGGCAAGTACCTAGGGGGCGCCAAGCCGCCGGGATCCCGCTTGGTTTTGTTTGAGAGCTTTGGCCAGCGGTACCGCAAGCCCAATGTGGAAGAGGCCGTAACCGCCTATGTCCAGATTGCCCGCCGGCACGGCCTGACCCCTGCCCAGTTGGCTTTGGCCTTTGTGCGCAGCCGTTGGTTTGTCACTAGCACCATCATCGGGGCCACCAATCTCGCCCAGCTCAAGGAAAACCTCAGTTGCCTGGAGGTGGAGCTATCGCCTGAGATCCTGGCGGAGATCGAGGCGGTGCACCAGCGCTACCCCAATCCTGCCCCTTAAAACGGCTGGCAAAACCGGCAGCCGGATAGAACTTTTTGGAAGGTTTCCCTGATCTGAGTGCGCAGTTTGGCTCGTCTTCTTCAACCCTTCTGATATCAGCACCTAATGGGGTGCTTAGTACATTGCCGGGCTCAATGGACAGCAGATTATCGGCGGCTTCCCGGACGGCACCTTTCGCCCCAACGATGTCCCCAGCCGCGCCCAGGCCATCACTGTCTTGACCTGCGCTGCCACTAACGGCAAGCTCCTTGAGGATCCCGGCCAAATCGACGCTATCCTGGCCGGCTTCGAAGACGCCAACCTGGTTCCCAACTTCGCCCCTGCCCCCATCGCAACAGCGGTTCAGGAAAACTAGCGGACGTGCCCGGCCAATAGGCCTTAATAGTGCTTCTTGGCCCTTGCCACCCCTACCTACATCTAGGGGGGTGAGGCCAGTCAGGATGCTAAGCTACTGCCAGGTGTGACTGGATGGGATCCATGAGCTCAGCGTTGCGGCCATTTTTGCTGTCGTGGCAAAGGGTTGGCTTGGGGTGGCTGGTGGGCGGAGTGCTGTGGGCTGCTGCGGCTACTGCAGTTGCTGCCCAGCAGTTTGAGTTTACTCCCCAAGCTCCTCAGCCCAGTCCCGTCCCCACCCTCCCTCTGCTCAGCGACCCGCCCGGTTCCACGGCTCCGCAAGCCCTGCCGCCGGTGCCTCAGGTGCCGCAAATGCCGCTGGATCCCACGACCCCGGTTTTGGATCCAATCCCGGTGGTGCCCGCTCAAACAGCCCCAGGTGAGCAAGCTTCTCCAGGCGAAGCCTATTCCTACCAGCGGCGGCCCGACCTTAGCCCAGGGGGAAACCGGGCCGGAGCCACGCGGGGCGAGCTGCCAGCCGGTACCCGCCTTCTCCTCACAGTCTACCGCCCCATTACCTTCCAGCCCTACCAGGCCATCAGTGCCCATCTGGAGGTCGCTGAGCCGGTGGTGGATCGCTTTGGCCAGGTGGTGATCCCGCCAGGGAGTGTGGTGTGGGGCACCTTCGAGCCGGTCTACCAAGAACTGAAGCTTTCTAGCCGGGAGGTGGAGGGCGCCAGTTCCCAAGAGCGGGTTGTCGGCAGCCGCTTTGTGGCTCATCGCCTCACCATTGGCTCTTCCACTTATCTCGTCAGAGGTCAGTCTTCTCTGCTGCCGGTTGGGCTGGATCGCAACACCGATATGGGCACCACCGTCGCGCGGGGAGCGGGCTACGGAGCAGCGGGCGGGTTGGCCTTAGGGGTGCTCACCGGGGGATGGGGTTTCTTGCCCATCTTGGCCGGCAGTCTCGTGGGCGCAGCTGCCAGCGCTACCAACATTGACCGGGTGGTGACGCTGCAGCCCAATACCCTGGTGGAGCTGGAACTCACGGACAGCCTGATCATCCAATAGCGTGGGCAGTGTTACCCCGGCTTGCTGAGGCCGGAGCAGTCAGCGGCAGGTCGGTAGAGTAGAGAAGAGCCCCTAGATTGCCCCATGGCCGTCTGGACCTACGTTGTGCCCCCCTTGGCCGGGCTGGTGATCGGCTACTTCACCAACGACATCGCCATCAAGATGCTCTTCCGGCCCTATCGCCCCTACCGGGTCTTCGGCTGGCGCATTCCCTTTACCCCCGGCCTGATCCCGCAGAATCAGCCCCGCCTGGCCAAGCAGATTGCCAAGACCATTATGGGATCCCTGCTTACGCCGGAGGAGCTGCACAACTTGGCTCGCAAGCTGCTGCAAACCGAGCGCATGCAAGCAGGGATCCGCTGGCTGCTAGGGGTGGCTTTGGATCGGCTGCAGGATCCCCAGCACCAACAGCAAACGGCGCAAGTGCTAGCTCGCATCCTGGCGGATCTGTTTAACGAGTCGCTGCCTCGCCTGGTGAAGGTGCTTGCCCGTCAGGAAACCTTTTTGGAGGGGCCAATTAACCAACTGTTCGACCAGGTGCTGCTGGAACTGCGCCTCAATGCGGAGCAGGCCCGGCAGCTTTCGGAGTGGATCCTGAACCAGGCGCTGCCCCCAAAGGTGCTGCGGCAGAACCTAGTGGACTTTCTTACCGATCGCAACATCGAAGCCTTGGATGAAGAGTTTCGCGAGCGGGCCACCGGCTCCTACTGGGTGGTAGCCAACTTGTTTGGCCTCAAAAACGCCCTGCTGCGTCTGCGCGCCTATTGCCTGGAAGATCCGGAAGGTGCAGAAGCCCTCTTGGCGGATCTGCTCAAAGACCTCAACGCTTCGCGCCGCCTGACAGAGCTCTTGCAGAACCTCTCGCTGCAAAACCTGCCCCTTTCTGCTGTGCGCCAGTTGCGCCGCACCCTGCGCGACGGGATCCAAGACTACCTGCGCTCCCAGGGAGCCGATGCCATTCGCAGCTTGGGAGAGAGGATTGACTGGGAAAAGGTAGCCAGCTTGGTGTTGGGGCGGCTGCGCAGCTCCAAGGCCGTAATGGCTTCCATCGACCAGATCAGTGCCGATCTCGCCTTGATCCTGGAGCGCTACCTGGAGCGCGACTTAGAATCTCTCATGATGCAGGTGATCCCCGTGTTGAACTTGGATCAGGTGATTGCTGACAAGGTCAACGCCACTTCCCCTGCTGAGCTGGAGCGGGCCATTCAGCAAATTGTGCGTCAGGAACTGCAGGCCATCGTCAACTTAGGAGGGCTGCTGGGATTTCTGGTTGGCTGCGTACAAGTGCTGTTTTTGCTGAGGTGAGCTGTTGGCTGCCGTTAGGATAGTGGAATGAGGTTAACAATTCTCCACACCTCCGATCTCCACGCCAACCTGCATCCCTGGAACTACTTTACCGGGAGCCCTGCAGAGCACGGCCTAGCTAAGGTAGCCACCCTGATCAAGGAGGTGCGGGCTAGCAGCCAAGACCCGGTGTTGCTCATTGATAGCGGCGACACCATTCAGGGATCCCCCTTAGGCACCTACTACGCCCAGGTGGAGCGGGCCTCTCCTCACCCCATAGCCCAGGCTCTCAACGCCCTTGGCTACGATGCCTTCACGCCAGGCAATCACGACTTCAACTTTGGGCTGCAGGTGCTGCAGGATTTCGCCGCCGACCTCCGCTGTCCCACCCTCTGCGCCAATATTCTCCGCCACAACGGGGATCCCCTCTTCCAACCCTACGTCATCCGGGAAGTGGGCGGGATCCGCGTTGGCCTGTTGGGGCTGACCACTCCCCGCATCGACACCTGGGAGCGTCCCGACTACATCGCAGGGCTGCGCTTTGCCCCCCTGCTGGAAACGACCCAGCACTACCTGTCGCTGCTGCGGCCTCAGGTGGACGTGCTGGTGCTGATTTTGCACAGCGGCCCTGACCAGTTGCCCCCTCTGCGCACCCCCGAGGCCTGGCTTAGCCTGGAGCGCTCCGGCTGGGTGAGCAACAAGAGTCTGGCAGGGGAAAACGAGCTGCTGGCTTTGGCCCAGCTTGAGGGCATCGATGTCATCCTTTCCGGCCATACCCATCAGACCATTGCGGGCTTAGGGGGAGCTAAGGCCCTGGTTGTCCAGCCCGGCTACTGGGGTAGCCACCTTTCCCAAGTTTCCCTAGAGCTGGAGCGCCACGGCAGTGGCTGGCAAGTGGTTCGCAAAACCGCCCAGTTGCTGGCGGCAGAAGGGATCCCGGCCGATCCCCAATTCCTAGCCCTCACCGAGCCCTACCACCAAGCTACCTTGCGCTACATCCGCCAGCCTATTGGCTATGCCTGCTGTGCCTATCGCGGCGGGCTGGCAGCCCGTTTGGGAGCCAATCCTCTAGCGGAGCTGCTGCATCAGGCCCAACTGCAGGCGGTGCGGGAGGCCGGCCTCTCGGCGGAGCTCTCTCTGGTTAACATCTGTAGCAATGCGGGGTTGGCGGCAGGCCCCATCTTCCTGCAAGACGCCTACAGCCTCACCGTCTACGACAACACCCTCTGCCTTCTGGAGATCACCGGCGACATTCTGCGGCGCGCTCTCGAGCAGACGGCTGGGTATTTTCGCCAGTTGGATCCCAAGCACCTGCCAGCCGATCCCAAGGCTGTCGTCGCCCCCGAGGCTCGCGGCTACACCTTCGACCTCTACCACGGTATCCACTATTGCTTTGACCTCACTCGGCCCGTGGGCGAGCGCCTGGTCAGCTTGCAATTTCGCGGCCAGCCGGTGCAACCGGAGCAAACCTTTCGCCTAGCCATCAACCACTACCGCGCCGGTGGAGGCGGTGGCTACAGCATGTTCCAGGAAGCCCAAATGCTCTGGATCTCTGCCGAGAGCATCCGCGATTTTCTCGCTCGCCACATCCGCACCCATTCCCCCCTCCAGCCCATCTACAGCCACAACTGGCACCTCATCCCCAACTTGGCCGAGATCTACTTTCCCCGGAGCTTGGATCGATCCCAGGAGAGTCTGCTGGTGGGCTAGAGCCACCAACGCCACAACTGGCCGCTAGAGCAGCCGGTAGAATACGATCAGCATAGAGCCTGGTTTGGCTGAGTACAGCAGTGGTTCTGAGGCGCCAAACTCGGCAGTTGTGGCTACTGCTTGGTGCTTGTCCTTATGACTGCTGAAGAAAAGCAACCGATGCCCCCAGAAGAGACCTATCCTGAGCTCCAGGAAGAAGAAATCAACGTGGAAGCAGAGCTGGAGAAGCTCATTTTGGAAGACCGTGAAGCAGAGGTCGGCACCTCCCCTAGCGAGGCTTCTCCAGATCTCAACGAGACCCTCAGGCAGCTCCAGCAGGAGTTGGAAATAACGCGCCAGAAACTGAAAGAGAAAGAAGACTCCTACATACGCCTTTACGCTGACTTTGAGAACTACCGGAAGCGTACTCAGCGAGAACAGGAGGAGCTTAGCCAAAGGGAACGACGGCGATTTGTGCTGGAGATCCTGCCGGTTGTAGATAGCTTTGAGCGGGCCCAGCAGCAGTTAAGGATCGAGACTGAGCGCGAGCGGGAACTGCACAACAGTTACCAGAGCGTCTATCGCCTACTGGTGGAGTCTTTGAAAAAAATGGGCGTATCCCGCATGAAATCAGTGGGCCAGCCCTTCGATCCCAGCCTGCACGAAGCCATAGCCCGCCAACCCAGCAGTGAGTACCCCGAAGATGTGATAGTTGCCGAATATCGGCCAGGCTACAAGCTGGGCGATGTGGTGATTCGCCATGCCATGGTAGCTGTCTCTGCGGGCAGTCCTAGCCCTGAGCCTTCTTCGCCAAGCGAGGGGGCCAACCCTCAACCCAGCGCTGAAGATACCCCTGATTCTTCCCAAACTGCTCCCAGTCCCTAGCAAAACTGCTTCCATGAACCTTGACAAGTAGAGCCTAACCCCCTTCAGAGAGCTACAGTGAAGGTGAAAGCACCACCTGAAGGTTTCTGGGGGACTCTGGGCAAAATGATTCGGTGGGATGGCGTTTGATGCGCGGGAAAAAGGGCTATGGGGAAGGTTGTCGGGATTGACCTAGGGACTACCAACAGCTGTGTGGCCGTCTTGGAGGGGGGTCAGCCCGTGGTGATTACCAATGCTGAGGGAGGGCGCACCACCCCTAGCATCGTCGGCTTTGCCAAGAACAATGTCCGCTTGGTGGGACAACTGGCCAAGCGCCAGGCCGTCACCAATGCAGAAAACACCATCTACAGCATCAAACGCTTTATTGGCCGCACCTTTGCTGAGACCGAAGAAGAGCGGAGGCGGGTTCCCTACAAGGTGATCCCTGGCCGGGACAACATGGTGGAGGTGGTGGCGCAGGATCGCGCCTACACCCCCCAGGAGATCTCCGCCATGATCCTGCAAAAGCTAAAGGCCGACGCGGAGGCCTACCTAGGGGAGCCAGTGACCCAGGCCGTGATTACCGTCCCTGCCTACTTCACGGATGCCCAGCGCCAGGCTACCAAAGATGCCGGTACTATCGCGGGGCTGGAGGTGCTGCGCATCATCAACGAGCCGACAGCGGCAGCTCTCGCCTACGGGCTAGACAAGCAGGATCAGGATCTGCGCATCTTGGTCTTCGACCTGGGTGGGGGTACCTTCGATGTCTCTGTGTTGCAGGTGGGCGGCGGCGTGTTCGAGGTAAAAGCGACGGCTGGCAACAACCACTTGGGCGGGGATGACTTCGACCAGCGAATTGTGGATTGGCTCATCCGTCAGTTTCTCGAGACGGAAGGGATCGACCTTTCTCAAGATCGCATGGCCCTGCAGCGGATGCGGGAGGCGGCGGAGAAAGCCAAAATCGAGCTCTCCAGCACCCAAGTTACCTTGATCAATTTGCCTTTTATCGCCGCCGACGACTCTGGCCCCAAGCACCTGGAAGTGGAGCTAACCCGCGCCAAGTTCGAAGAGCTGGTGCGAGATCTGGTAGAGGCCACCGTCGAGCCTACTTTCCAGGCCCTGCAGGATGCGGGCCTCTCCCCGGAGGACATCGACCGCGTGCTGCTGGTGGGAGGATCGACGCGGATCCCGGCTGTTCAGGCGAAAATTCGGCAAATCTTCAAAAAAAATCCAGATCGCTCTGTCAACCCCGACGAGGCAGTGGCCCTTGGCGCAGCCATCCAGGCAGGCGTGTTGGGCGGAGAGGTCAAAGACCTGCTCCTGCTGGACGTGATCCCTCTCTCCATTGGCGTGGAAACCTTGGGGGGGGTGTTCACCCGCATCATCGAGCGCAACACCACCATTCCCACCAGCAAAACCCAGATCTTCTCCACAGCCACTGACGGCCAGACAATGGTGGAAATTCACGTCCTGCAGGGGGAGCGGGCCATGGCTAAGGATAACAAGACCTTGGGCCGTTTTCAGCTAACTGGGATCCCGCCAGCCCCTCGCGGAGTGCCCCAGATTGAAGTCTCGTTTGATATCGATGCCAACGGTATCCTCAAAGTCTCAGCCCGCGAGAAGAGAACAGGGCTTGAGCAAAGTATCACGATCACCAACCACGGCGGCCTCAGCAGCAGTGAGATTGAGCGGATGCGCCGGGAGGCGGAACTCTACGCGGAAGAAGATCGCCGCCGGCGCCAGTTGGCGGAAGCCCGCAACCAGTCAGACAGCCTGCTCTACAACTACGAAAAGACACTGCAGGACCATGCTAGCCGCCTCAGTGAGGCCTGCCGCCAGCGGGGGGCCCGGGCAGCGGGCACATTGAGGGCACTGCTGTCAGATGATAACGTAGACTTAGCGACTTTGCAGAAGGCAATGGAAGAGCTGAGGGCAGCGCTCCTGGAGATGGGGAGCGAGATTTATGGCCCTCGCTGAGCAAAGTTGCCGTTAGGTCGTCTAGCCAGTTGTGTCTTCAGCGAGTTTGAGCTTTCTTTTTCTGAAGCGTTTCTATGGCCCGCGACTACTACGAAATCTTGGGGGTTAGCCGTGGTAGCTCCAAGGAGGAGATTAAGCGCGCCTATCGCCGGCTAGCTCGCAAGTACCACCCCGATGTCAACAAGGAGCCAGGGGCTGAGGATCGCTTCAAGGAGATCAACCGCGCCTATGAGGTGCTCTCCGATGACGAGCTAAGGGCCCGCTACGATCGCTATGGCGAGGCAGGGCTAAGCGGAGCAGCAGCAGCCAGTGGGTTCCAGGATTTTGGTGGCATTGGCAGTTTTGCTGACCTGTTTGAGAGCTTTTTCACCAATTTTGCCGGAGCAGGGATCGGCTATGCCCGTAGCCGCCAAGGGCCGGTACGGGGGGATGATTTGCGTTTTGACCTGAAGCTGGAGTTTCTTGAAGCCATCTTCGGGGGCGAAAAGCAAATCCGCATCAGCCACCTGGAAACCTGTCCTGTCTGCGGGGGCAGCGGCGCTAAACCGGGCAGGGGTATGAAAGCCTGTCCCACTTGTGGCGGCATTGGCCAGGTGCGACGGGCCACCCGAACGCCCTTTGGCAGTTTTACCCAGGTCTCCACTTGTCCCACCTGCGGAGGAAGCGGCCAGGTGCTGGAGGAGCCCTGCTCCCACTGCAACGGAGAGGGAGTGATCCAGACTACCAAGAAGCTGCGCATCAACATCCCTGCTGGCGTGGACAGCGGCACCCGTTTGCGGGTTGCAGGCGAAGGAGACGCCGGTCGGCGTGGCGGCCCGCCAGGAGATCTCTATGTCTACCTGTCGGTCGAGCCGGATCCCGACTTCCAGCGGGATGGCCTCACCATTCTCTCCGAGGTGCGGGTGAGCTACCTGCAAGCTATCTTGGGAGCCAAAGTCTCAGTGCCCACGGTAGACTCAAAAGCCGGCCTAGAGGAAGAAACGGAGCTAGTCATCCCCCCTGGATCCCAGCCAGGCACGGTGCTGGTTTTGGAGGGCAAGGGGGTGCCGCGTCTTGGCAACCCAGCGGTGCGGGGTGACCACAAAGTCACGCTGGTGGTGGAGATCCCCACCCGCCTCAGCGCAGAAGAGCGAGAGTTGCTCCTACGCTTGGCTGAGCTGCATGGAGAACGCACCAACAAGCGGGATAGCTTCTTGAGCGGGCTGTTGCGTGGGCTAGCCCAAATGCCTGGCCATCGGGAGCGGGAGGAAGAATGATGGCAGAGGCAGTTCCCCCCCAAGACGTAAAGCTGGTTCTGGATCAGCGCGGGATCCCCTGTCCGCTCAACTACGTGCGCGCTAAGTTGCGCCTAGAACGCATGGCCCCGGGGGAGCTGCTAGAGCTGTGGCTGGATGCAGGGGAGCCCCTGGAGCAGGTGCCCAAGAGCTTGACGATGGCGGGCCATTCCATTGAAGGGCAACAAGCGGCGCCCGAGGGATATTACATCCTCTGGGTACGCCGTGGGAACTTGGCATGAGCCACCGGAGGGAGGGGCAGGGATCCACTTGCACCGGCTGGGTGCGAGCTGCCCAGGCCAACTTTTATCGCGTGCGCATCGATCCCGAGCTGGCTGACCTCTTTCCCGAGATCGAGGGGCATTTCCCCGCCCAAAAGCCGCTGCCGGCAGAGCTCCTCTGCACAGCGCGGGCCAAGCTCAAAAAAGGGGGGCAGCAGGTGATGGTGGGAGACTGGGTGGAGGTTAGCCTGCCCCCAGTGGCTGCTCCTCTTTGGCCAGAGCGGGGGGCGATTGAGGCCATTCTGCCGCGGCGAACTCAGCTGTCGCGGCCGGCCATTGCCAACGTGACCCAGGTCCTGGTGGTGGTGGCTCTGGCGGATCCGGAGCCTGACCCCGACGCCCTCAGCCGTCTGCTGGTACAAGCAGAGGCCAGCCACCTGCGGATTCAGGTGGTGTTCAACAAGTGTGACTGTGTCGAAGCGGCGGTAGCCGAGGAGTGGCGACAGCGTTCGCAGCGGTGGGGATACGAGCCCCTGTTGGTCAGTGCCCTGACTGAGGCCGGGATCCCCGAGCTCCGCCGTCGTTGTCGGGATCAGATCTCCGTGGTAGCCGGCCCCTCGGGGGTAGGCAAGTCCAGCTTGCTCAACCGGCTGCTGCCAGGTGTTCAGCTGGCCACCCAAGCGGTGTCAGAGAAGCTGCGCCAGGGGCGGCACACCACTCGCCACGTGGAGCTGTTCCCTCTGCCAGAAGGCGGTTGGATTGCCGATTCGCCGGGGTTCAATGCTGGCGAAGGGATCCCGCCGGTTTCACCTCAGCAGCTAATCCACTGCTTTCCGGAGGTGCGGGAGCGACTGGGCACCTGCCAGTTTCGCGATTGCCTGCACGATCGGGAGCCGGGTTGTGGGCTGCGGGAGCTGGACTGGGAGCGGCGAGCGTTCTACCTGCAGCTTTTACACGAACTCCAGGAAGCGCAAGCGGCAAGTTTCAAGCCAAGCGGGGAAAGACATCACTTTCCCTGCCGCAAGCAGAGCCGTCAGGTCCTAACCAATCCCGAACTCGACTGGCAGGAGGATTGAGGCAGCCTCTGCCGCAGCCAAGGTTATTGTCTCCGCCGCTTGCTTCATGATGTGATGATGGTGGTACCTCTTGGGCCATGCTCCTCCAGAAACAGCCTAAGCCTAAAGCTCTCGCGTAGCAGCTCTTATGGCTCTCTCGGATCCCCTTGGCCTTGTTGTGCAGGCGGTGCAGCAGGGCGGGTACGCAGACCGAGTGAAAAAGCTGGTTTACTTCACTTGCACCCGCACTTGGACCAACGACGCCAGCAAGCTGAGCGAAGAGGAGCTAAGGGCCCTGTTGGAGCAGCTCTGCCGTGAGCATGCGACCCTTGAGGACCTGGGCCAGCGTTTTCGCGACGCCATCCATTGCCTTAACAAAAAGGCGGAATACGCCCGCATCGCCAAGCTGCTGCTGAGCAAGCTCCAGCCCCTCTACCAACCTTCTCAGCTACCCCAAAGGGATCTCAGCAGCTCAGCCAGGGAGGCTCCTCCGCTGGAGTACGGCGGCCTACGCCTGCACAAGCAGGCCTATGATCCGTTTGAGCTGCGGGCTGGGCTGATGCAGCAGACCAGTCCGTTGCGGGCCAAGCTGGTTCTGTTTACAGCGCTGTACCACAAGCTAGAGCCCACAGGGCAAGGGTTGGCGACCCTGAGGCGCTATAGCCTCGACGAATTGCTCAAGGCCCTCTACGAAGCCTGCAACTCCCCCCAGGAGCTAGAGGCGCGGCTGCAGCAGGCGGTGCGGCAACTCCAGGAACCTGAGCAAGATGCCCAGGCAGCCAATGCCCTGCTGCAGATGTTGCAGCCCCTCTACGCTTATGTGCCCCTAGAAACGGTTGCCGGCGGGGGGCTGGCTGCCGAAACCCCCACTGCTGATCTCGACTGGCTACAAGGGGAAAGTGCGGCTGGGGGGGTGGAGTCCAGTGGCATGAGCTGGCTGGAGCCGGAACTTTCCCTAGCTGGCCCTCCTGCCATCGCAGCCCAAGAGCTCCCAGAACCCTGCCGCCAACTGCTGCAGCGCAGCGCCGGATCCCTGATGGTTACCCTCGAGAACACCCTAAGCGACTTGGGCAATGCCCTGGACGAGCTCCTGCAGGACGAGGATCCAGCCCAATACCTCACCCTCAAGCACCAGGTGCTGCGCGGCTTTCTCAAAGACTTTGAGGGATCCGCCGCCTTGTTTAGAGGGATCCTCGAAAAGCTGGAGCAATCCGAGTGGCGCTTGCTAAGGCCGACAGAAGAAGGGGTCGAGACGCCACCTCAGCCAGGAGATCCCTATGCGGCCCTGCGGCAGGTGCTGGCCAATAGCGATCTGGCCCAGCAGAAGCCTCACCTGCAGCAGGAGGTCATGCGCTTGGTACGGCGCAGCAGTGGCACGCTCAAAGCCGCCATTGAAAATGCTCTGAGCGAGTTGGGACAAGCCTTAGAGGAGCAGTTGCAGAGCCATCCTCTCGAGGAGGCCCTAGTTCTCAAGTACCAGACCTTGCGCGCCTTTTTGCAGGAAATCGAGGCTATCTCGACCAAGTTCACCACCTTCCTAGCGCGCATGGAGGAGGCGGAGCGCCGTCTGTTTGGCCTGGCCTGAGAGTCGGGCCTCTTAAAATGGCTGCTAGAAGCGGACCAGCCTGCTATGGATGCTAAAGATCTGCTCCGGCTGTACCGAGGGGGTCGCACTTCCTTCGTAGGCGAGAACCTGGCCGCCCTTGACCTCAGCCGAGCCGATTTAATTGGGATAGACCTCTCCCAGGCCAACCTGCAGAGAGCTAGCTTCATCTTTGCCTACTTGGGGCGAGCCAAGCTAAGCAAAGCCAACCTGGTGGGAGCCGACCTCAGTGGAGCCAACCTCAACCAGGCCGACTTGAGCGAGGCAGATCTCAGGGATGTTCAACTGCACGGTGCCACCTTGCAAGGGGCGGACTTGCACCGGGCCAACCTGAGGCTGGCCCTGTTGATTGACGCCAACCTCATCGATGCCGATCTCCGCTGGGCCGACTTGACCAGCGCCAACCTGGAGGGGGCTTGCCTGCGTGGAGCCAATCTCCGCTACGAGAGCCGCCGAGGGGCGGTGTTGCGTAGCGCCAACCTCAGCCGCGCCGATCTTAGGGGGGCCAACCTATCGGGAGCAGATCTGACGCGGGCCAATCTCAGCAGGGCCAACCTCAAAGAGGCTAGTCTAGTTGGGGCGCACTTGCAGGGGGCCAACCTGCACCAAGCCTGCTTGCAGGGAGCCATCCTCAGCAACGCTGACCTAAGGGAGGTTTGCTGTTTGGGCGCAAACTTGCAAGGGGCGCAGATGGGAAAGGCCAATTTGAAGGAGGCGAAGCTTAGCCAGGCCAACTTGGCAGAGGCCAACCTTAGCGAAGCAACTCTAGAGGGTGCCGATCTTTTTGCTGCCTGTCTGTGCTCGGCCAAGCTGGCGCGGGCGGATCTGAGTCGAGCCAATCTGGCTGGAGCTGATCTGCGGTCTGCCAACCTTGTGGACGCCTACTTGGGTCGCACCAACCTAGAAAATGCTGATCTCAGCAACGCCCTCCTCACGCGCGCCGATCTGAGCACGGCCAACCTCAAGGGGGCCAACTTGCGTGGAGCCACGCTTCCCGATGGGCGAACTGGCTAAGGCGGGGATCCACCCCGCTAAAGGTGAGGTTTTCCGCTGTCTGAGGGGCATGGCAACCGCTACTCTACCAGGGGAGGGGTGGGAGCAGAGGGTCCGTGAACAGCCGCCGATTTCTGTCCCTGCTGGAGGCCCTTTGGGCTGAGCTGCCCCTGCCAGAATGGTTGCCGGGGGCAGGGGGGCGCGTCTGGCAGCAGGCGGTGGCTGCGCTGCTGCGGCTATGGCAGGAGGTGGGTCAATTTGGCGTGGTTATCGGCGGGCCGGTACCCTGGTGGCCTTTTTGGATGATAGGGGATCCGCCGTCCCTGGAGGCGTTGCCATGCCGCCCCGGAGAGCTTGCGCGGGAGACCCCCTGGCTGTTTACGCCGAATTTGCCGCCGGAGTCTATCCCAGCTCCTGGCCACACCGTGATCCCTCTCTTGCCCCAGGATCCACTGGTGGAGGAGCCATTTCTGCTGCTGCTTACGCCTGCTTTTGCCGTGATAGCCGTCCAGGGGTACCACCCCCACACCCGCCAAAGGGGAATGATGCTCTCTTTCGAGCCGGAAGTGGTCCGGCGGGCCTGGCAGAACTTGGAGGAACGGGTGCAGCAGAGCAAACCCGAGCAGCTAGCCGCTTGGCGGGAGCTGGCTCTCCACTACCCCCTGACCAAGCCTCCTGGGCGGGTGCTGGCTCGCTTTAGCAGCTTTCTCCTGCTGGGTTCACTCGCTGAGGCGGGATCCCCGCCTGCCCGCCTGCCTCCCGCCAGAACCGAAGGGGAAAGCCGGGCAGCCCGACCCAAAGAAAAGTCGCAGAAGCCCCCTTCCGCTGTGGCAGAAAACACCCGCACCCCTGCTGCGCCAAGCTCCCAGAGCAGCCTCTCGGAGGCGGAGCTATTGCGAGCTCTCATCCACGAGATCCAGACTCCCCTCAGCACCATCCGCACCCTGGCCAGTCTCATCCTGAAGCGGCAGGACCTGCCACCGCGGGTGCGGGAATACGTGGAAAAGATTGACCGCGAGTGTACCGAGCAAATCAACCGCTTCAGCCTCTTTTTCCAAGCCACTGAGACAGTGATGCCCCCTGCTGGGAAAGGGGAGGGGCGCCGACTGCAACTGGAGCCGATTGCGCTGGTGGATCTAGTGCGGCAAAACCTGCCGCGCTGGCAAGACCAGGTAGAGCGGCGGGGATCCCGCTTGGAGTTGGAGATCCCTGCCGAGCTGCCCGATGTGGTCAGCGATCCCAAGGCCCTGGAAGCGGTGCTATTTGGAATCATCGACCGCTTGGCCCGCAGTACCCCCGCTGGCAGCCACATCCGCGCCCAATTGCTCAGTGCTGGCGAGCTGGTGAAGCTGCAGTTTCAGGTAAACACCCCCGAGGGGAGTGACACCTCTAGCTTGGAACTCAAGTCTCCTCAAGCAATTGGCCAGTTGCTGGTGGTGCAGCCAGACACTGGGGCCATTAGCCTCAGCCTGCCAGTGGCCCAAACCCTGTTCCGGGCCTTGGGGGGCTATCTCACTGTGCGCCACCGGGCTCGGCAAGGGGAAATTCTCAACATCTACTTACCCCGCCAGCTCTAGTCCGGATCCCAGGCTCGAGGAGATAGGGCTAGGATCCATTTATGTGCCCCAGGAGAGCCGAGAGGGGGGATCCATGCCAGCAAGAAAAAAAGTTGCCCAGCCCCAGCCAGAGCCTGAGCCTGCCTACAAGGCCAGGGCTGCCAGCCCAGGAGAAAGGATCACGCTGCCTGTTCAGCAGCTTTCCACCCTCATCCACCAGATGCGCAACCCAATCACGACCTTGAACATGCTGGCCAAGCTGCTGCAAAAGCACTTGCCCCCTGAAGATCGCAACCACTGGATTGGGCTCAGTATCGAAAAAGAGTGTAAGCGCCTGCAAGACTTACTGGGCGAGTTCGAGCGCCTGGATGGAGTTCCAGGCCCCCTGCAGCTCCGACCCCTCGCCCTAACCGACTTGCTCCAGGAGTGGATCCCTCTCTACCAAGCCCTGGCAGAGACCCAGGGGCATTGCTTCCAAGCCGTTTTGCCCTCCTCGCTGCCCCCAGTTCAGGCGGATCCCCGGGCTCTGCGCCAGGTGTTGGACAACCTCATCGACAATGCCTGCAAATATACCCCTCCGCCAGGCACCATCCAGCTTAGGGTGGAGGTTAGGCCTGCAGAGGAAGAGGCCAACGGCCCCGCTCAGCAGGAGGTGTGGATTGCCGTCTGTGACAGCGGCCCCGGCATCCATCCCGAAAACCTGGAGCGGATCTTCGATCCGTTTTTTCGCGCCGATCTCACCAAGCCCGGGCAGGGTCTGGGGTTGGCCATCAGCCGCGACTTGGCTACCCAAATGGGAGGAGATCTCCAGGTGGAAAGTTCCCCCCAAGGCTCCTGCTTCCGCCTCCGCTTGCCCACGCCCTCCTAGAGGTTAAACCTCTGCAAAACCTTGAAAGCTAGCCAGGAGTTGTACAATGGCCCCTTCTGACCACGCCAAACCCGAAACCGCCACTGGCAAGTCGGCCCGCATCCTGCTGGTGGATGACGAGCCGGGCCTGCGGGAAGCGGTGCAAGCCTACCTCGAGGACAGCGGCTTCGAGGTGATCCCGGCTGCCAACGCCCAACAGGCTCTGCAACTGCTCAGCACGGCCCAGCCCCAGCTAATCATCTCTGACATCATGATGCCGGGCATGGATGGCTACCAATTTTTGGCGCAATTGCGAAAACTCGAGCCCTACAGCCATCTGCCGGTGGTATTCCTCACCGCCAAAGGGATGACCGCCGACCGCATCCAGGGCTACCGGGCCGGCGTCGATGCCTACTTGCCCAAGCCCTTCGATCCAGAAGAGCTGGTGGCCATTGTCTCCAATCTCATTGAGCGCTCCCGCGCGGCTAGCCCCTCGGAAGTGGTGGCCCGCGAGCTGGCCTCGATTCGCGCCCTGTTGTCGGAGCGTACCCTGGCTGCCGCTCCTCCTCCACAGCCCTCCGCTCCTACCTCCTTGCCTCCACCCATCAAGGTAGAGCTGACGCCACGAGAACAGCAGGTGCTGGAGAAGGTGGCGGAGGGGTTGATGAACAAGGAGATCGCCAAGCAACTGCAGACCAGCGTGCGCAATGTGGAAAAATACGTCACCCGCCTCTTGAACAAGACGGGCACCAGCAGCCGCACGGAGCTGGTGCGCTACGCCCTCACCTACGGCCTGATCCGGTTGTAGTCCGCTTCCATTACTTGCGCTCCCGCCTCCTGAACCAGCCGATCCCCAGCCCAGGCTTGCAGCTCCTTCACCTCTTCCGGTTTGGTGGAAAAGGCCAGCGCCAGGGGCGCCGACGGAGGAACCAGCGCTGTCTCTGGCAGAACATCGTCAGGAAGCCTGAGCTGACAGGATCCCAGAAGCCAAGAGCTTCCAACCACAATCAAGAGAGGGGGAGAGTTTGGGGACGAAACTGGAGACGAAGCTGAGGCTGCGTGATAGCTACTTAGGCAGCTAGTGGTTGTAGCCAATCGCAGCACTTGGGCAGAGGCCCACGAAGCCAAGTTCTTGAGTAGAAGTTGCGCCTAGCACCATCTTCCCTTTAGCCTTAGCAAACCGAAGCGCATGGAATACTTGCCCCGTGCGCTACCGACGAGATTGGAATAGTGAGTATCCGAAGAGGTAGTTCTACCTTCCCTAGGAGTCCTCCCTTTTCCAAAAGTTGAAACCCTTGCTATGCTTGGGCAGAGTCACTTTCTCCGCCTGTAGGGAAGAGCACTAGAGGTTACTAGCTGTGACACAAGCCAAGAACTTCGAGCAGTTAGGAGCTTTATCTTGGCAAGGATCTTACTCTGACTTTTTTGCCCAAGCTGAGCAAGAAGGTATCCCTTCAATTCTCCTGGGGACCATTGCTCTATCCATTGCCCCTGAGTTTGCGGAAAGGTATGGGGGTGGATCTCCGGAAGGATTGCTGTGGCCACAGGCAAGGCGATTTTTGCAGGTTCTTTCGATTGTCTATCAGCCTGTTGCAGAACGCATGCGGCAGGAAGCCTTGAAGCTGCCCGCACGCGACTACCAGCGACTCCAGCTCCTGGGACACAGCCTTGACTACTTCGCCAAAGCTGGGGAAGAGGATTCTGTGTGTCTAGTGCTGAAACAAATCCTAGAAGATTGGCCACCCGACGCTTTTGCCAACTCCCTTTATGATCCTCCGCTGGGAGAGGAGGTGGCGCGCCTGTGGCTATTCCAGATTACTCGATATCTTTACGACCTCTTTCAAGACGAACCTGATGCCTTTTCATCTCAAGTTAGTTCCCTCTATCATTTCTACCATCGAGAAGCTGCTGTTGCTTATAGTCATTGGGTCGGTCAACAACGAAAAAATGACTCTGCTCAGCCAGAGTGGTACATCCCACCAGAGATTCGACTGGATGAACCTTTCGGGACGGCTCTTGCAGAAATCTGCAGGGATTCTTCTCTGCAAGTGGTAGTCGAGATAGGAGCAAGTAGTGGCGAGGGATCTACAGCTGTTTTGCGCTACGCCCTTCCTGACTCTGTTCGCATCTACAGCATAGAAGCTCATCCTGAGCGCTACAAAGAGTTGGCTAGAAGGGTAAGCAAGGATCCCCGCTGCATTCCCATTCACGCTGCTGCCCAGCCTAGGATTGCTACAGTGGAGGAGGTGGAAGAATGGCTGAAATCTTGCTCCAGCTTCTGGGTCCCCTATAGCCGAGAGCAGGCTCTGGAATGGCACCAGGAGGGACAAGATTTACTCAAGTCTGTTCCCACAGATGGGGCAAGCCGAGTTCCCAACCCCGACCTTCTTCTCATTGACGGCGGCGAGTTTACAGGCTGGTATGACCTGCAGGTTTTTTTAGAGCGAGGTGCTCGTCCCAAGTATATTGCCCTGGATGACATCTTCGCTTTTAAGAACAGCCGTTGCTTGACGGAGCTCTCCAGCTATGGCTACCGACTCATTCGCTGGGGAAATGCCCGCAACGGCTTTGCCATCTTTAAGGATATTAAAGCTACCCTTCCTATTCATTTCATTTCTTCACCATTGTATTGGATGGACAACCCTACATTGAGCGCCACTACTCTGTCCTCTGTCAGTTGGATAGGTTAGGGATCCCCTGGCAATGGGTGGTAGTTGAGGGCGTTGCTGCCTTGCGGCATGACACAGGGTGGAGTTTGGCCAACGGTGGCCGGATCCCTGAGGAGTATGCTCAAGGGCACAGCTTAGATGGCACAGTTGAATACTTGAGAGACTTGGCGGCCAAGGATACCCGTGTTCGGCTGGTTCAGAAGCCTGATGGCCAGTTTTGGGATGGCAAAATCGAAATGGTCAGGGCAGCTCAGCCTGATTATCCCTGCTTGCTGTGGCAGTTGGATGCTGATGAGATTTGGACAGCTGAACAAATCCGACGGGTGCATCGACGATTTGAAGCAGACCCCAGTTTAGAGGCAGCTCAGTTCTACTGTCGCTACTTTGTGGGCCCCAATCTTGTGTTGGACAACAAAGGCAAGTGGGGCAACAACCCTCAGATGGAGTGGTGGCGAGTTTGGAGGTGGGATCCCGCTGAGTGTGAGTGGCAAACTCACGAGCCGCCCATATTAACCCGAAATGGACAGGTTCCTAAGAAGGTTTTGACTGCAGACCAAGCAGAAGCAGAGGGCTTAGTGTTTGACCACTATGCCTATGCGTTGCGAAAGCAGGTGGAGTTTAAGGAGTCCTACTACGGCTATCAAGGGGCCGTAAAAGCCTGGGAAGAGCTGCAAAAAGCGGAAAAGCCCTGCTCGCTGCAGCCCTTTTTCCCCTGGGCATACGGGGATCCCTTAGTGGTAGAGGTGCGGGAGCGCCTTCACCTGTTTGTGGACGGAGTGTTCTTCCAATTTGCCCAAAGTGGTATTGCTACGGTTTGGCGCAACCTACTGCGGGAATTGCCCTGCTTTGGGATTCGCGTTACTTTCTACGATCGGGGCGGCATAGGAGAGCTACCCCAAGGTGTAGAGAGAATGCAGGGACATCCCTTTAGCTACGCCTACTGGGATGATCCTGAGTTGCGGCAAGCCTTTGCTTGGTCGGGGGCGGACGTTTTTATGAGCACTTACTATACCTATCTAGCTCCTGACGTTCCTCAGGTGCTCCTGCTCCATGACATGATCCCTGAAGTACTGGGTTCTGATCTGTCAGACCCCATGTGGCGCCAAAAGCACGCCGCCCTTGAAGTAGCCACTCGCATCATAGCGGTTAGCCAAAACACAGCCCGTGACCTCCTTCGCCTAACTGGGAAAGAGGCGGTGGTAGCTCACCCCGGAGTTGACACCAGTGTGTTCAAGCCGGATCCCTCGGCTACCCCCAAACACTGGCTACTCATTCAATGCTCGCAAGGAACCTACAAACGACACGAGTTGTTCTTCGAGGCTTATCAGCAGTGGTCTTACAAGCCCTTTCCTGTCCTTTGCACCTATGGGTCGTTTGTTCCAGAGACCTACCGGCAAGCTGCAGCTCCTCAGCCTGTCTTCAGCGCTCGCCTAGATCTACAGGGCATGGTTCATGCCTACCAGAATGCTGTAGCTCTGGTTTACCCAAGTGCCTATGAAGGATTTGGGCTACCGGTATTGGAGGCCATGGCCTGTGGAACCCCTGTCATCATCTATCCCAACTCTGCCTTGGTGGAAGCGGGAGGAGATGCTGCGTTCTACGTAGAAGATTCCCTGGCAGATACGATGGTTCAGGTCTTGGATCCGAAGCTGCGCGCTGAAAAAATCAGCAAAGGCTTGGAGTGGGTCAAGTCTTTTACCTGGGAGCGCATGGCCAGAACGGTTCAGGAAGTCTTGCACTCTGCCGTGAGGCGATGAATTACTTGGGTCGGGCGCGGGCGACCAGCTTATCCACATACTCGTTCCAGCGCAGACCCCGATGGGCTGGGATCCAGACCACCCGCACCTGAGGGCACTCCTGCTTGAGTTGATATAACTCCTCAACCAGATCCAAGTTTTCCACTGGCCCTGTGCGCCGCCGCCATCCCTGGGCTGCCCAGCGCTCCATCCAATCGTTATAAGTCTGCACGCAAAGGTGGGAGTCGCTGTAGATGGTCTCTACCGCGTTGCCCAGCGTATCCCGGCAGTATTGCAAGGCCCGAATGAGGCCGGTCAATTCCATGCGGTTGTTGGTGCTGGCGGGATCCCCTCCCCAAAACTCTTCCACAACCTGGTTGTCTCGAACCACCACTACCGCCCATCCCCCTGGTCCTGGGTTGGGAGAACAGCCCCCATCGGTAAAGATGCCGCTGTGGGGACATGCAACTAGCTGAGGAGGCTGAGCTACAGAGGTCTTGCCTGGCTGGGAGATCTTAGCCATAAGTGGAAAAGCGCAGGACAGCTTTTCTAGGCGCCCGACACCGACGCTAAGGGTTGTGTCAAGCCCAAACGAGCGTAAAGGCGAGAAAAGTCAAAGTTTGCTGACATGAGTTCCTGGATACAGCGGACTTTCACCTCCTCGTGCAGGGGGATTTGGCCGAAAAGCCGTTCGATGCGGTTAATGGTAGTGAAGGTATCCAGATCTACCGAGAGGATCGGCACTTCCAACTCCTCTGCCCGCGAGCGAACGCGGGGATCAAGAGGTAGCTTGCCGGTCAAGATCAGGCAGAGGGTGGAAGTCTCCAGGGCAGCCAGTTGAATGTCGGTGCGATCGCCGCCGGTGATGACTGCCTTGTGTTCCAGGTTGCGGAAATATTTCAGGGCAGCGTTGACGTTCATCGCTCCCACGGCGATGTTTTCCACCATCAAATCCATCCGGTCCGGACAGCAGAGCACCTCCGCTTCCAGTTGCCGCACCAGCTTGCCGACGCTGACGCTGCGCAAAATGCGATGGGAGGGCAAAATGCCCAGAACCGGGATCCCTCGCGCTTCCAGAAAAGGTCGGACGACGACCTGGGCTGGCCCCATTTGGTCGGGCGGCACATCGTTGAGCAACACGCCGCACAGGTGGGATCCCAGTTGGCGGTGGGCAAAGAGAAGAGCATCGACCGCCGAAGGGGAACGGTAGCGGCTGACCAGCAGCACTGGAGCATTCAGAGCTTGGGCCATTTTGGCCAAGGAAAGGCCGAACACCTCTCCCTCGTAGAGATCGGCTGGGCCCTCTAGCAGAACCAAATCCGCAGGGGATGCCTTGACAAACTCCAGCAGAGAGGCAACCGAGCGAGCTGAATCCGGAGGAGACTGCCGCAGGTGAGCCAGCCAAGCTGCTTCGTCAAGCTGAAGGAGCATGGGGGGCATCTGGCTCAGCCGCAGGGTTTCCGCTATAAAGCGCACATCCGGATCCATTCCTCTGTCGCCTGTTCCGAGCGGCTTCCCATAGGCAACTTTCGCCCCCTGCTGCTGCAGATGCTTAGCCAAACCCAAGATGGCTGATGACTTGCCGCTGCAAGGCTCCGTCGAGCCGATAAGGAGGAACTTAGACACGCAGAGCTCCTGAGAGGTCAGGGACACCAAGGGTGTGGCTGAAGCCACTTGTTTTGTTACTCAGTCTAACGGAAACGGCTTGGGGAAAAGCTTGCTTCAGGGCTGCTTCCCATCCCAACTACAAGCTAAGACGCCTCCTCTTCCTTCAAGTTCCCCAGGGCCGAGAGCAAGAGGTTAGCCAATTAAGATCGCCTCTTCGGGGTAGGTCACCAGCGGACGGGGCTGCTGTTGGGCCAGAGCCAAGACAATGGTCAGCGCCCCCAGCCGGCCCCAGAACATCACCAAGACGATGAGCAGTTGGCCGAAGAGGTTGAGCTCCCCCGTGAACCCCGTCGAGAGGCCACAGGTAGCAAAAGCAGAAATAACCTCGAAGAGCACCGGCTCCAGCCTGCTGTTGTGGTGGGTAATTAAGATCAGCCAAGTTGCCAATAGCACCACGAACAGGGAGACCGTCAACACCGCTGCTGCCTTGCGCACCATCGAGGGATCCAAACTGCGCCCGGCAATCTGAGCGCTGGGCAAGCCGCGGGCGTAGCCCCACAAGGCCAGCACCAACACCGCTAAGGTGCCAGTGGTGGTGCCGCCTCCCATCGAGGCCGGTGCCGCGCCGATAAACATCAGCGTCATCAGCAGCAACTGGCTTGCTGGTGTCAAATCCTCAATCGGGATCCCGGCAAACCCAGCAGTGCGGGCCGAAACCGACTGAAAAAACGCCAGGCCCAGGCGGCGAGGCCAGCTTAGCTCGCGCAGAGAGCCGCCAGGCAAACTCTCGGCCAAAAACATCCCCAAGCCGCCTGTGCAGAGCAGAACCACCACCACAACCAGAGTGATGCGGGTGTGCAAAGAGGGGCGGTGGCCCCGCGGCCAGGTCAACAAATCCGACAAAACCGGGATGCCCAGGCCGCCGATAAAAATGAGAGTGCCCAAGATCGCCAGCGACAGTCCATCGGTGGGGATCCCCTCTTGCCCAAATAGATCAAACCCGGCATTGCAAAAAGCAGAGACGGCGTGAAAAATTGCCAGAAAAACCGCCCGACCCGGGCCATAGAGATCCCGCCAGTGCACCCAGAGCAGCAAGGCCCCCCCCAGCTCAATGAGGGTAACCCCGATCAGCACCCGCCGCGTCAATTCCAGGATTGCCCCCGGATCGATCAGGCCCAGGGAGTTGCAGAGGGCCAGGCGATTGAGCAGGGAAATGCGCCGCCCAAGCAGTTGAAACACCACCACCGCCACCACCATGAAGCCTACCCCGCCAATTTGGATGAGGAGCAGCAGCAGGATCTGGCCTAGGAAAGTGAGATCCTCTGCCGCCACAATCGTCGAGAGCCCCGTCACGCTCAGGGCCGATGTGGCCGTAAACAGGGCCTCATTCCAGCTCAAGGGATCCCCCCGGCCGATCCCCGGCAGCTTAAGCAGCAAAGTCCCCACCACCACCAACAGGCCCAGTCCGACCACCAACCGTGATGGCGGTGGCAGCGGGCGACGCCTGTCTCCAAAAAAGAGCCGCTGTAAGGGGTTGGCCAGCAGCCGAGACTGAGAAGAAAAGCGGGGGGAACTCCAGCGCTCAGCCCCCTCCGGTTGCAACGGCGGGACGCGGCCCTCTCTCATCGAACCTTTACCCCTACATCTCATTCAGCCGCGAGATGTTGGTGTTGGCCCCCAGCACCACCAGCAGATCTCCCTTCTCCAGAACATAGTCTGCTGGCGGCGAGACCACCAGCGATTGTTTTCGCTTCACGACTAGAACCGTGATGCCAAAGCGGCGGCGCAAGTCCGACTCCGCTAGCGTATGACCCACCAGGGCCTCCGGCACCTCCAGCTCAGTAATGCTGTAGCCGGGCTCCAGCTCCAGTTGATCCAGGATCCCTGGTGCTGTTAGCACCTGCGCCAAGCGCCGCCCTGCCTCCTGCTCCGGCAGCACCACCCGATCTGCCCCTACTCGCAAGAGAATCGAGCGCTGCCGCTCCGTGGAAGCCTTGCAGATAACATTACGTACCCCCAGACTCTTGAGGGCTACCGTCGTCAGCAAATTGCTCTCGAAATCGCTACCAATGGCCACCACCACCGTGTCAAAGGAGGGAATATCCACCGCCCGCAGGGCGTCTTCATCGGTGGAATCCAGCGCCACCACCTGCGTCAGCTGGTCCGCCAGGCGCTGCACGATCTCGCGGCTGCGGTCGATCCCCAAAACGTTATGCCCTCGCTCCATCAGCGTGAGGGCCAAACTTGTGCCAAAGCGCCCCAGCCCAATTACCGCATACTCTCGCTCTGCCCGCCCCATCCACCCCCTGAGCCTTTCTGCCAAAACCAGACATCGATCATAAGCCATGCAGCCGGGCTCGGCAGAGCTGTCATCTTAGGCAGACTCCGGCTTGGGCAAGGTGGAGGGGTGAGGGATCAACTCGCCCGTAGAGCGACGCTCCACCATCTCGGCGGTAATACGCACGTGCTTGATGTCGCGCCGCGAGGGAACCTCGTACATCACATCCAGCATCAGCTCTTCCACAATCGCCCGCAGCGCCCGTGCCCCGGTTTTGCGGCGGTAGGCCTCCTTGGCAATGGCAGAAATGGCAGCTGGCTCAAACTCCAGCTCCACTCCGTCCATGCGCAACAGCTTCTGGGCCTGCTTGAGGATGGCATTTTTAGGCTGCGTCAAGATGGCCTCGAGGGCCTTCTCGTCCAGGGGATCCAGCGTAGCCACCACTGGCAGCCGCCCGATGAACTCCGGGATCATGCCGTACTTGATCAAATCCTCCGGCTCCAGCGCCTTGAGAGCATCGGCTAGGCGTTGCTCGCGAGTAACCGCTGGTTGATCCCCTGGCTTGATGAACCCCACCGATCTTTTGCCAATGCGCTGCTCGATGATCTTCTCTAGGCCGACAAAGGCCCCTCCACAGATGAAGAGAATGTTGGAGGTATCCACTTGAATGCAATCTTGGTAGGGGTGCTTGCGACCTCCCTGCGGAGGCACGTTGGCAATCGTCCCCTCAAGCATCTTCAGCAGGGCCTGCTGGACACCTTCCCCGGAAACGTCGCGAGTAATGGAGGGGTTTTCGCTCTTGCGGGCAATCTTGTCGATTTCATCGATGTAGACAATGCCGCGCTGGGCTTGCTCCACATCCATGTCGGCCACCTGCAGCAGGCGCAGTAGGATGTTTTCCACATCCTCCCCCACATAGCCAGCTTCTGTAAGGGTTGTGGCATCGGCAACGGCAAAAGGCACATCCAGCAGGCGGGCCAGGGTCTCAGCCAAGAGGGTCTTGCCAGATCCAGTAGGACCAATGAGAAGGATATTGGACTTTTGCAGCTCCACCTCCTCCAGCTCTGCCAACCCAGCGCTGCCAGGATTGGCTTTGGCAGCTAGCCGCTTGTAGTGGTTGTAGACTGCTACCGATAAGATCTTCTTGGCCTTCTCTTGGCCAATCACGTACTGGTCGAGATAGCGCACAATCTCCCGCGGCTTAGGCAACTGAGCCAAAGAAGGCAAGCCGCGCGGGGGCTTTTTAGGAGCTTCCCGCCGTCTGGCAGCAGGAGCTGAGGCTGGCGAGCTGTTGCCGTTGTAGAGCTCCTCCTCCAGAATTTCGTTGCATAGCTCCACACATTCATCGCAGATGTAGACCCCTGGCCCTGCAATCAGCTTGCGTACCTGATCCTGAGACTTGTTGCAGAAGGAACACCGCAATTGGGAGTCATGCTTGGCCATGGGATCCTCGTCGCTGTTGGCTGCTGAAGTAGGTACCCGAAAAAGTGGCTTGCCTTCCCTCGCCGCAGGGTGAGATGAGTTGGCTAGAAAGGCAAATAACCTGGTGAGCCAAGTATTCCTAGTCTAACACTTCCATTGCCAGGGATCCCTTCTGGCGCTGCCTGGCTTGAGCTTACCTTAGAGGGGGAAAAGCCCATAGGAAAACCGCTCGACTTGACGCCGAGCGGCGGATGGTGTGAGGAGTGAACGGAAACATGCGTCTCCGCTACTTCTATGATAGGAGAACATCGCCGGCTGCTGCCAAGGGGACTGGCGGGGAAGAAGAGGGCTCTGCACTGTTCCTGAGCAAGGCCAAGGCAGGTCTTGACACGTGTCTGTTGCATCCAAAAGGGGAAGGGACTGCCCTTGTTTCGTCCGCTTCCCCTTCCGGCGTTCACTCCTCACAGAGTTGAATATAAACCATCTCCAAGGCCAGGACAAGCTGGGCCGCCTAAATTTTTCCCTGAGGCTCCACTTAAGAATGGGGATTGCCAGGATCCAAGGCCAACAGCTCCGCTTCGCTCAGCAGGGGGATCCCCAATTCTTGAGCCTTTTTGAGCTTGGAGCCAGGGTCTGAACCCACCACCACGTAGTCTGTTTGGCGGCTAACACTGGCGGTTACCTTGCCGCCGCGGCTTTCAATCCAAGCCTTGGCCTCCTGGCGAGACAGGGTAGGCAGGGTGCCGGTAATCACAAACTTCTTCCCAGCCAGCACCTGAGCAGCTATAGGGGACTTTTGCTGAGGCAGGGCAGGGATCCCTAACTCGCGCAGCTCCTGCAGGAGCTGCTGGTGGGCTGGATCGGCAAACCAGGACACCACTGCCTCGGCAATTTCTCTTCCTATCCCGTAGATTTGGGCGATGTTCTCGATGCTGGCCTGGGCCAAGAGTTCAGGAGTGGGGAAGTGCTGGGCCAAAGTTTGGGCAGTTACCACTCCCACATGGGGGATCCCCAAGCCGTAGAGCACACGCTCCCAGGGCTGTTGGCGGGAGCGCTGGATGGCTTGTACCAGCTTCTGGCTGGAGCGGGATCCCATCCCCTCCAAGCTTTCCAACTGTTCCGGGGTGAGGCGGTAGAGATCGCTTACGGTGCGCACTCCTAGCTTTTCCACCAACTGGGCTACTCGCTTTTCCCCTAGGCCTTCGATATCCAGAGCGTCGCGGCTAGCCCAGTGCTGCAGTTGACCCCTAATCTGGGCGGGACAGTCGGGATTAGGGCAGCGGGTTATCGCCTCGCCAGCAGGGCGAACCAAAGGGGTGCCGCACTCGGGACAGTGGCTGGGCAGGCGATAGCGAACGGCATCGGGGGGGCGCAGCTCCTTGAGGATCCCCACCACCTCAGGGATGATCTCGCCTGCCTTGCGCACGATGGCGGTGTCGCCAATGTGGACATCCAGCTCCTCGAGGCGATCGGCGTTGTGCAGGCTGGCGCGGCTGACGGTGGTGCCGGCTAGCAGCACCGGCTCTAGCTCCGCCACTGGTGTAACGGCCCCAGTGCGGCCCACGCTGGCCACGATGGCGCGGATGCGGGTGGGGACTTCCTGGGCAGGGTATTTGAGGGCAATGGCCCAGCGGGGGAATTTTTGCGTAAAGCCGGCCTCCTCTTGCAGCCGCAGGGAGTTGAGTTTAACCACCACCCCATCGCAGGCATAGGGAAGCTGGGCCTGCCGCCACCGCTCGTAGAACTGGGCCACCTCTTGGAGGTTCCGGCAGACCTGGGAAAGAGGATTGACAGGCAATCCCAGTTCTTTCAGCCGCTGCAGACACTCCCACTGGGTTTGGGGAGGATCCCCGGCAGGCCACCCCTCCGGCCAGTGGAGAGCATAGGCAAAGAAGCTAAGCTTGCGGGCGGCAACCACGCGGCTATCCAATTGGCGCAAGGTGCCGGCGGCGCAGTTGCGCGGGTTGGCAAAGGGAGGATCCCCAGCGGAGCAGCGCTCGCGGTTGATGCGCTCGAACTCGGCAAGGGGAAGATAGGCCTCTCCTCGCACCTCCAGGACTGGCGGGGGATTGGCGGTTGCCAAGCGCAGGGGAATGGAAGGGATGGCACGGACATTGGGGGTGATGTCTTCGCCCACTTGGCCATCGCCGCGGGTGGCCCCCCGCTGGAGCAGCCCATCCACGTAGGTCAGCGCCAGGGCCGCGCCATCGATTTTCAGCTCGCACACGTACTCCAGCTCCCCTTCTTCAGGAGTCCGCCCCAGCAGCCGCAGCAGGCGCTCCTGCCATCCTTTAAGCTCTTCCAGGTTGAAGGCATTTTCCAAGCTGTAGAGGGGAACGCGGTGGGAAACCGTAGGAAACTGCTCAGCGGGTTTTTCCCCTACCCGCTGGGTGGGGCTGTCGGGGGTAATCAGCTCGGGATGGGCCTGCTCTAGCTCCTGCAGCTCGCGGTAGAGGCGGTCGTAAACGCTGTCTTCCAGGATGGGGGCATTGTGGACGTAGTAGGCGATGCTGGCTTTTTGCAGCAGGGCGCGCAGCTCACGGGCGCGTTCTTCCAGTTTGGGATCCATACCGTCGTATCCAGCTAGCCCCTAGGGGAGCACTACGCTTGTTCTAGCAGCCTTGGGGAGGCGTATCTGCCAATTTTTGCTCCTGCAGGTATTGGTAGGCTTGGGCGGCAGCGGCCATTTCCGCCGCCTTTTTGGAGCGCCCCTCGCCGCGGCCCCAGCATTGGCCTTGGCCCCAAACTTCCATGGTGAAACGGGGCGGGTGCTCCTGGGCAGCCACGAGGCGATACTCTGGCAAAATGCCCCACCAGCGCTGGGTTAGCTCCTGCAGCGCAGCCTTGGGGTTGCGACGAGTGGGATCCTGGAACCACTGCTCTACCCGTTGGCGAAAGTAGGGATCCAGCCAGGGGTGCAGCCGGGACAGGGTGTGGATGCCCCAGCTTAGGTACAGGGATCCCAGCAGGGCCTCAAAAGCATCCGCCAAGCGTCGTGCCCGACCCGCCAAGTCGTTTTGGCAGCTAGATCCCAGCTCGAGGTAACGCTCCAGGCCATGCAGATCCGCCAGTTCCGCTAGGTGAGCATCGCTGATGAGATCGGAGCGAATTGCTGTTAGTTCTCCTACTGACAGGTGAGGATAGGACTGGAACAAGAACTCAGTGGCCAAAATCCGTAGGACGGAATCCCCCAGAAACTCTAGCCGGTCGTTGTTGCGCTGGCCATCCCGGGAAGGGTGAATCAAAGCCTGATCCAGTAAGTCCCAGCGCAATTGCTCCAGCCAGGTGGGATCTTTGAACCCTAGGCGAGCTAGCAATTGCTCCAGCAAGCGACGACGGGGCAAGATGAGTTCAACCATACAGCTCAAGCCAAACTTGCAGCCCTTGAGGGAGGAGGGCAGGAAGGCAAAACCGCCCTTAACCCCCTAGGCGCTGAGTTTCTGTCCAAATCATACATAGTCGCTGCTGGGGATCGCGGTAACGTGGGGATAGGAGCCTAGAGGCTCCAAGGGCAAGCAAAGAGTGCGGTCTCATGCTGCCGAGTGGCTCCAAAAACCCCGCCCAGCCAGCGGCCCAGTCTGGGCAAGAAGTTGAGTCTCCAGGCCCGCGGACCCCAGCTCCCTACGTGGTGTTGCATGGCCATTTCTACCAGCCACCGCGCGAGGATCCCTGGCTGAACCGCATTGAGCGCCAGCCCAGCGCCCACCCCTTCCACGACTGGAACGAGCGCATTCTGGCGGAGTGCTATCGGCCCAACGCCTTTGCCCGCATCCTTGATGAGCAAGGGCAGGTGGTGCGCATTGTCAATAACTATGAGTTCATGAGTTTTAACTTCGGCCCCACCCTCCTTGCCTGGCTGGAGGAGCACGACGTTGAGGTCTACCAGCGCATCCTGGCCGCCGACCGTCTCAGCGCCGAGCGGCTGGAGGGAAAGGGCAATGCCATTGCCCAGGTCTACAACCACGTCATCCTGCCCCTAGCCAATGAGCGGGACAAGTACACGCAGATCCGCTGGGGAATCGCCGATTTCCAGCATCGCTTTGGCCGCTTCCCCGAAGGCATGTGGCTGGCGGAAACCGCTATCGATGCAGCAACGGTTAAGGCCTTGGTCGACTGCGGGATCCGCTTTGTCATCCTAGCCCCCAGCCAGGCGCAGCGCATTCGCCCTTTGGGGCAAACGGAATGGATCGATGTCAGCCAGGGCCAGATCGATCCCAGCCGGCCCTATCGCTGCTTTACCCCCGACCGAGGCGGCTACCTAGATGTTTTTTTCTTTGACGGCCCCATCTCCCGCGACCTTGGCTTTGGCGATATTGCCTACAGCACCCAGGCGCTGGCGGAGCGGCTCCAGTTGGCCATTCGCCCCGACCGAGAAGTCCAACTCATCAACTGTGCCACGGATGGCGAGACCTTTGGCCACCACAAACGCGGAACAGAGCGTACCCTGGCCTATGCCTTCTGCGAGGAGTTTCCCCGCCGAGGCTGGCAAGTGGGCAACTACGCCCATTTCCTCAGCCACCACCCTCCCACCTGGGAGGTGCAACTAAAGCCAGTTACTGCCTGGAGCTGTGCCCATGGGGTGGGGCGGTGGTCACGGGACTGTGGCTGTGGGGCAGTGCCTGGCTGGCACCAACGCTGGCGGCAACCGCTGCGGGAGGCCCTCAACTGGCTGCGGGATCAGTTGGCCGAGATCTACGAGACGGAGGCTAAGGCCTACCTGCGGGATCCCTGGCTGGCTCGGGATCGCTACATCGAGGTGATCTTGGATCGGGAGCGCAGGGAGGCATTTTTGCAGGAGCACCAAAGCCACCGCCTCACTGCCGAAGACCGGGTGCAGGTGCTGCGCCTGTTGGAGATGCAGCGCTACAGCCAACTGATGTTCACCAGTTGCGGCTGGTTCTTTGAAGAACTCGCTCGCCCTGAGGGGGTGCAAATCCTGCGCTATGCGGCGCGGGCCATTGAGTTGGCAGCGGCTGCCACCAAGGTAGATCTGGAGGAGGAGTTTCTGCTTCGCCTAAGCAAGGCCCCCAGCAACCTCGAACTCTACAAAGACGGCCGAGGAGTTTACCAAGCTTTGGTGCGCCCCCGCCGGGTTAGCCCGCAGCGGCTCGTGGCCCAGCACGCCATGCTTTCCCTGGTCAACGGCGTACCTCGCTCCTCTGGGTATGTGCTGGAGCCGGTGGATCAGGAGCGCCTAGCTATAGGAGGATCCACGCTACTGGTGGGGAGGGTGAAGCTCTCTTTTCCCACCACCTCTGAAGAGCACGACCTCACCTACGCTCTACTCCACCTGGGCGGCTGGGACTTTCAATGTGGCGTCAAGCCGTTTCCAGGGCAGCGCGGCTACGAGCAGTTGAAAGCCAGTCTGCTGTCTAGCTCCCGCAGCCGCATCCAGCTCGTCCTAACCCTGCAAGAGCTGCTGGGACCGGAAACCTTCGACCTCAACGCCCTAACGGAGGAAGACCGGCAGCAGATGTTGCGCTGGCTTACCCAGGACACGTTGGAGCGCTTGGCCCAGCTCTATCGCCAAACCTACCTGGAGAATTACGGGGTTTTGATGGCTTTTCGGGCCGATGGCCTGCCGATCCCGGAAGAGCTGTTGGCCGCCGCCCAGATTACCCTCAACCAGCGCCTATTGAGCAGCTTACGGGCCATGGAAATAGAAGAGGGCAAGCGGGATCACCTGCTGGAGTTGCGAGCAATTGCCCGCGAGGCAGAGCAGTTGGGGTGTCAGTTGCGGCAGGAAGAGGCAGCCCGGGTCTTGGATCGGCTCTTGCAGCGGGGGATGTGGCAGCTGGCCCAGGCAGCCGACTCGGAAACCCTCAGCGAGCAGCTCCACAACTTGGAAGAGTGGCTGCAACTGGCTGCCGATCTGGGCCTGCCCATCCGCTTGGATCGCCTCCAAGAGCTCTACCTACTGGGATTGGAGCGCCGGCGTTCAGAACTACTCCGCAGCAGCCTAGAGCGTGCCCCTGGCCGGATCCCTGCCGAAACCCTACGCCGCTTGCTTCAGCTGGGACAACAGCTTCGCATTAATGTCAGTGCCTGGCTACAGCAGCTACCGCCCCCGGCCGCTACCGAGGGCTAGCCCAGCTCCCATCGGGATGACAGGATTCGAACCTGCGGCCCCTTCGTCCCGAACGAAGTGCGCTACCAAGCTGCGCTACATCCCGTAATCCAACTTACAGCGCAACAATTCTAGCACGCTGACTAGCCAAGCACGATCCTCGCCGAGCCAATCTGCGCTAAGCTGCAAGAGCCCACCTTTCCGTAGGCGAGGTATGCCTCAGCCCAAGGGTTTTAGCCCCTCGCAGCCCGAAAAACAGGCAGCAAAGACCAAAGCCGCCAAGCGCAAGGAAGCAGCCAAACGCTACGACGAGCTGAAAGCCAAAGGAATGCCGGAGTTTGCCATTTTTGCCCGGCGCCGCCAGGCTGAGCCCGGCAAACCCAACCCTTGGCTGCCTGTGGGATCCCTGGCGGTCAGTCGCTCCAGCGCCATCCACCAGGCCATCTTCCAAAACGAGGAAGAGCTTAAAAAAGCAGCCGTCCGCCTCTTTCCCCGTCTTGGCAAAGTTAAAGACGAGCTGGAATTTGGCTTTCGCCTCAAAGACAAAGAGTTTCAGGACGAACCTATTCAGGTGGCAGTCCGACCCCAGCCTTCGCCCTTTCAGCTTTGGATGGACAAGGTGCGCAGGTGGCTGGGCCTGGGCAAAAGAGCTACCCAAACCTCCAAGAAAGGCTAGGTGTGGCAAATGTGCTCCCTGTCGCAGGAAGGGCTGGGGGAGCAAAAGAAGCACAGCCCTTGGGGAGAGCTAGGTGACGACGTCCGGCTGCTGCCGACCAGTGCGGGCGCGGATTTGGGCAAAGTGATCCGCTAGCTGGATCAGCTCAGCCAGGGCCGCCTGGGGATCCAAACCCTGCCGCCTGGGATCTGGCTCAAACCGCTCCAAGTACACCCGCAGGGTGGCGCCGTGGGTGCCGGTGCCAGAGAGGCGATAGACGATGCGCGAGCCATCCTCAAAGCCGATGCGGATCCCTTGGTGGCGGCTGGTGCTGCCGTCTACGGGATCGGTGTAGCTGAAGTCATCGGCATAGGCCACCGTCTGCGCGCCAAAGCGCTGTCCCACCCAGCCGGACACAGAGCGCCGCAAGTGCTCCATCAGCTCCTCGGCCACCTCCACCGGCAGCCCCTCGTAGTCGTGGCGGGAGTAGAAGTTGCGTCCGTAGGTGCGCCAGTGCTCTTCCACAATCTGCCGCACCGACTGCCGCCGCACGGCGAGGATGTTGAGCCAAAAGAGAACAGCCCAGAGGCCATCTTTTTCGCGGATGTGGTTGGAGCCGGTGCCGAAGCTCTCCTCGCCGCAGAGGGTGACTTTGCCGGCATCCAGGAGGTTGCCGAAAAATTTCCAGCCCGTAGGGGTTTCGTAGCAAGGGATCCCCAGCTTGGCCGCCACTCGGTCTGCTGCCTGGCTGGTGGGCATGGAGCGGGCAATCCCGGCCAGCCCCTCCCGGTAGCCGGGCACCCAGTGGGCGTTGGCAGCCAACACTGCCAGGCTATCGCTAGGAGTTACGTAGAACTGGCGGCCCAGGATCATGTTGCGATCCCCATCCCCGTCGGAGGCAGCGCCGAAATCGGGCCCATCCTCCCGAGACAGCAGCTCCACCAGGGCGCGGGCATGCACCAGGTTGGGATCCGGGTGGAGGCCGCCAAAATCCGGCAGCGGCTGGCCGTTGAGGACACTGCCCTGGGGCGCTCCTAGAACTTTCTCCAGGATGGCGTGGGCATAGGGGCCAGTGACGGCGTGCATGGCGTCGAAGGCGATGCGAACCCCAGAAGCCAGGTAGTTGCGAATGGCATCAAAGTCGAATAGACGCTGCATTAGATCCAGATAGTCGGCCACAGGGTCGATAACGCAGACCGTCAGGGATCCCAGCCGTTGCTCCCCCAGGCGATCCAGATCTACGTCTGGGGCCTCTAGGATGCGGTACTCGCGGATCCGCTGGGCGCGGGCGTAGATGGCCTCGGTCACCTTCTCCGGGGCGGGGCCGCCGTTGCCGATGTTGTACTTGATGCCAAAGTCTCCTTGCGGACCGCCGGGGTTGTGGCTGGCTGAGAGGATGATACCGCCGTAAGCTCTGTATTTGCGGATGAGGCAGGAAACCGCTGGCGTGGAGAGGATCCCCCCTTGACCTACCAACACCCGCCCAATGCCGTTGGCTGCCGCCATCTTGAGCAGGATCTGGATAGCCTCTCGGTTGTAGTAGCGGCCATCTCCCCCAACCACCAAGGTTTGGCCGGCAGATCCCTCGAGGACGTCAAAGATGGATTGGACAAAGTTCTCCAGGTAGTGGGGCTGCTGGAACACCTGTACCGGCTTGCGCAGGCCGGAAGTGCCAGGTCTTTGGTCAGGGAAGGGGGCAGTGGTGACCGTGCGGACGCTCATACCCTAGGCTGGCGAAACTATCCCGTTCCTCGAGGCAGAACTTGGCCAGAGCGGTACCTGAACCTGCTACTTCACTAGCTCGAAGATGTTGAACATGGGCAGGTACATGGCCACAATGATGCAGCCCACCATACCACCCAAGAACACAATCATCAAAGGCTCAAGCAAGCTGGTCAGGGCGCGCACTGCCTCCTCCACTTCCAGCTCGTAGAAGTCGGCTGTCTTCATCAGCATGGCATCCAGCTCCCCCGTCTCCTCGCCGACGCTGATCATCTGAATGGCCATCAGGGGAAACACCTTGGCCTTAGCTAGGGCAGGGGCGATCTGCCCCCCCTCCGAGATGGATTGGCGAGCGGCGTCGATGGCGTTGGCCACCACCTGGTTGCCTGAGGTGTCCCGCACAATTTCCAAGGCAGTCAGCACCGGCACGCCAGAGCGGGTGAGAGCGCCAAAGGTGCGGCAGAATCGGGCCACCGCCGATTTCTGGACCAGATCTCCAAAGAGCGGCAGTTTCAGGGCCAGCGCGTCGATGGTCTCCTTGCCAGCCGGGGTGCGGTAGAAGCGGCGAAAGGCAAAAAAGACCATGACCAGAAAGCCCACCAGACCCAAGCTGTACTGGGGTGTGCGTAGGAACTTGCTGACGTTGATGAAAAACTGAGTAAAGCCAGGCAGCTCCCCCCCCAAGTCGTTGTAGATGCTCTCAAAAGTGGGCAAGATGAAGAGCACCATGCCCAAGAAGATCAAGATGGCCAAGATGGTTACCACCACTGGGTAGGTCATGGCTGACTTGATCTGCTTCTGCAGGCGATCCATGTCCTCCAGCAGTTTGGCCAGGCGGTTGAGCACCTCATCGAGCACGCCGCCCACTTCCCCTGCCTGCACCATGCTGCAGTAGAGGCTGTCGAAAGCATCTGGATAGGGGCGGATGGAGTCGGAGAGGTTTTTCCCTGCCTCCACCTCTGCACGGATGGCCCTCAGGTATTTTTTGAGCTTGGGGTTGCCAGTCTGCTCCTCCATGATGGTGAGAGAGCGAACCATCGACACGCCGGCGTTGATGAGAGCAGCAAATTGCCGGGAGAACACCGCCTTGTCCCGGATGTCGATGGACTGCAGCATCGAGAAACCGAAAGACGTATCCAGGGAGAAAAAGGGCTTCTCCTCCTGAATGTCCTCCGGTTTGGCGAAAATCCCCTCGCGGCGCAGCCGTGCGCGAGCCTCGGTCAAGTTGTTGGCCACCACCGTCAGGCGTACCGGCTGACCGGCCTTTAACCCCCGAACCTTGTAGCGCGGCATGGCTTACCCCTGCTTGGATGCTTTCTAAAACTCCGGAGTGGGATCCCTTGGCTCAGTCTTGCAACCTTAGCCAAACCGCCCCTCTCCCCCAGCTAGAGCTTAGCTACAGATGAGACCGGCGGCCAGAGGTTGGCGGGGAACTTCCAGGCAGGGATCTCTAGCGACGGACAGCAGCCGCTGCTGGCCGCTGCTGTTGAACTGCCGCGGCTGGGGAAGGCCCGACGACGTTGCCCAAAAGCCGCTGCAACTCCTCAGGACGAGAGGTCTTGGACATGGCCGTCTCGAAGTCAATCTTGCCCTGCAGGTAGAGGTTGGCCAGATCCTGCTCCAGGGTTTTCATGCCCTGCTTGCCGCCCGTTTGAATGGCCGAGTAGATCTGGGCCGTCTTGCCCTCCCGAATGAGGTTGGCGATGGCTGGGGTGACCACCATGATCTCCTGCACCAGCACCCGGCCTGGCTCCCCTGGCTTGGGGTTTAGGCGGCGGGCCAAAGTTTGCGAGAAGACGGCCTTGAGGGAGTTGGAAAGCTGCACGCGAATCTGCTGCTGTTGCTCTGGCGGGAACACGTCTACTAGGCGATCCACCGTCTGGGCAGCCGAGCTGGTGTGCACCGTGGCAAAGCAGAGGTGTCCGGTTTCGGCGGCGGTGATGGCCAACTGGATGGTCTCCAGATCCCGCATCTCCCCAATCAAAATCACATCCGGATCTTCCCGCATCGCCGCCCGCAGGGCATTGGCAAAGCTCTTGGTGTCTTCGCCCAACTGCCGCTGGTGGATGATGCTGCGGATGGGGGTGTAGATATACTCAATGGGATCCTCAATGGTGAGGATGTGCTCAGCTCGCTCGCGGTTGATGAAGTCAATGATAGCGGCCAAAGTGGTGGATTTGCCGGATCCCGTTGGCCCGGTTACCAGCACCAGGCCCCGCGGCAGTCGCGCAACTTCCTTGCAGATGTCGGGCAAGCCCAGCTTGTCGATGCTGGGGATTTCCGAGGCCAGAGCTCGCATAGCACAGGCATAGCTGCCCCGTTCGCGATAGACGTTGACCCGGAAGCGCCCGATCCCGCGCACGCCGTAAGAGCAGTCCAACTCCCAGTTCTGCTCCAATTGTTTTCGCTGGGTGTTGTTCAACATGCTGAAAATGAGCCGCTGCACCTCCTCAGGCGTGAGGGGATCGTACTCTGTTGGCTGGAGTTCGCCATTGATGCGGAAGTAGGGAGGCAAGCCGGCTGAGATGTGGATATCGGAACCGCCCCTCCGGATAATTTCTTCCATCAGGTCTTCGATCATCAGTTGCTTCATAGGACTTCCCTCTCCAATCAATGGCGTGAGTTGCTCTGTTGAAGCTAACAAGAGTCAAACTAAAACTTCGGCGTCAAGCAGTACGGACAATCCATCCACTCCACCCGCAGGGCAGCACCGCAGTTGCGGCAGGTGCTGAGGGCCTTGGCGCGAGCCTTCAGCTCGGTTTCCAAGCCTTTGTCGGTGAGGACAACTCGATCCACCTCCTCTAGCGTGGTTAGCCCCTGCTTCACCAGCATCAGGCTATAGGCCAACAGGGTCTTCATGCCGCTTTCAACTGCCGCCTCCCTAAGCACCTCGGTGGGAGCCCCCTTGTTGATCAACTCAGCCAAGCGGTCGTTCATGCGCATGAACTCGTACACCCCCACCCGGCCTTTGTAGCCCACGCCCCCGCAGTTCTCACAGATGGGCTTGCCGGTGGCCTTGCGCTGTTCTACCTCTTTGGGGGAGAGCTTGTTGGCTTTGTAGAAGGTCAGCTGTTCGTTGTCGCCGCTGAGGCTAAGGCCATAGCGGGCCAGCTCCTCAGGGGTAGGGTGGTACGGGATCCGACACTCAGGACATACCCGCCGCAGCAGGCGCTGGGCCAACACCCCCAGTAGGGAACTGGAGATCATAAACGGCTCGATCCCCATCTCCGTCAGGCGGGCGATGGCACTGGGGGCATCGTTGGTGTGCAGGGTAGTCAACACCAGGTGACCGGTGAGGGAGGCTTCGATGGCGGTTTTGGCCGTCTCGTGGTCGCGGGTTTCTCCCACCAGGATGACATCCGGGTCCTGCCGCAGAAAAGCGCGCAGGATCATAGCAAAGTCCATGCCCTTCTCCCGGAGAACCTGCACCTGGGTGATCCCCGGCAGGGTGTACTCGATGGGATCCTCGGCGGTGCTGATGTTGATGCCTGGATCATTTAGCTCCGCCAGGGCCGAGTAGAGGGTGGTGGTTTTCCCGGATCCAGTGGGCCCGGTTACCAGGATTAGACCAAAGGGTCTCCTCACAACCTCCTTGAAGCTGGCAAGGGTCTCTGGGTCGGTGATCAGCTTATCCAAGCCCAGTTGAGTGGCGGAGTTATCCAGGATGCGCAGGACAATCTTTTCCCCATAGCGCGAGGGCAGGGTGCTAACGCGGAAGTCCACCTTGCGCCCTTTGAACATCCGCCGAATGCGCCCGTCCTGAGGCAGGCGCCGCTCGGCAATGTTCAGGTTGGCCATGATCTTGAATCGAGCGGTAAGAGCAGGAATGATCTTTTTGGGGAAGTTCTCAAAAGCCTGCCGCAGCACCCCGTCCTTGCGGAAGCGAATGCGCAGGTTTTCTTCCTGCGGCTCGATGTGGATGTCAGATGCCCGTTCCTGCAGGGCCTTGATCAGGATTTGGTTGGCCAATTTGATGATCGGGGCATCGTCTGCCGATTTGACCTGCTCCTCCAGGGATCCCTCGCCAACCTCCTCGTCGACGGCAGTACCCTCGATGCTGTCCAGATCAAGCTCAGCCGGGTTGACTACCACCTCTTCTTCTTGGGCAGGGGCAACCACGTCGTTGATACCCTTAGTGGCCAGCAGTTCCGCCTGTGCATCCATGTAGCGGTTGATCAGGGTCTCGAAGTCCTGCTGGGTGAAGACCCGCCGCTGCAGCTTTAGCCCTTGGATGCGGAAGCGCCGCTGAATGTCGTCTAGCGCCTGCAGGTTGTCCGGCTTGACCATTGCCACCACGACCTGGCTGTCTTGGCAGCGAATGGGCAAGAACTTATAGCGGTTGCAGATATCAAGGGGCAAGAGCGACTCAATGAGCTCGCTCATCTCCGCGAGATCCACCGGCTCCAGGTCGGTGTCGAGAGAGGGGATCCCGTAGATAACTTTGAGCTCAAAAAGCTGCTGTCGCTTGTAGGCCCGCTCCAGGTCAGGTGTGAGCTCCTTGCCTACAATGTTCTTGACCGCCAGGGCCAAAACTTTGCTGCCGCCCTCTCGATCCGCTTTGAGGGCATTTTGAATGTCTTGGATTTGCTTATCGTCGGCAAAGCCCAGCTCTTTTAGCTTGCGTCCAAAGGGGGTGATGCTGGCATTGGCAATCGCTAAGGCTTTGCTCACGCTGCTGCGACGGGAGGTCAAGGGGGGAGGAAGATCGCTCATAGGCAGTAGCTGGGGCACGCACGATGTGTCCATATTGACTGTAGTTGACCCCCAAGGTCAACGGTAGGGGCAGGAGACCTCACTGGCCCGACTCTGCAACCTGATGGAAATCTAGAAGGGAGAAAGTCGACCCACCTTTAGACTGCTCATGCGGCTTTACGTTGAGCCCTTCACTGTTCACAAGCGCTATGCCCTCACCCTTAGCCGCGGCACCTATACAGAGGCCACTTTGGCCTGGGTGCGCGTTGAAGAGGAGGGGATCGAGGGCTGGGGAGAGGCTTGCCCCTTCTCGGTGAGCGAGGACTGCCACCAGTCTTTGGAGGACATCTTGGCGGGTTTGGAGGTGGCTAAAGGGATCCTACGCCGCTATTCCCCCTGGGAGCGGCAGGCCGTCGAGGCGGAACTGCTGCAGGCCGGGATCCCCTCGGCAGTGCGGGCGGCAGTGGACATAGCCCTGCACGACTGGATGGGCAAGCGATTGGGGAGGCCCCTCTGGCAGCTGTGGGGCCTAGATCGCTCCCGCATTCCGCCTACGACCCTAACCATCGGCCTCTCCACCCCTCAGGAGGCGCGCCAGCGGGCTCTGGCTTGGATGGAACAGATCCAACAGGCGCGGGCCTTTAAGATCAAGCTGGGCAGCGAACTGGGCCTAATGGCCGATCAAAACCAGCTCATTGCCGTGCAGGAGGTGATCCCGCTGGGATCCCTGATTACGGTGGATGCCAATGGGGCTTGGACACTGGAGCAAAGCCTGAGCATGAGCAATTGGCTGGCGGGGCAGGGGGTGAGCTACCTGGAGCAGCCCCTGGAGAGGGGCCAGGAGGCGAAGCTGATTACCCTGTGGCATGAGTCGAAGCTGCCCATCTTTGTGGATGAGAGTTGTTTTGACAGCCGCGACATTCCTGCCCTAGCGGATCGGGTTCATGGCATCAACATCAAGCTCATGAAGTGCGGCGGCCTTAGCGAAGCCTGGCGCATGATCCACACAGCCAGAGCCCATGGGCTACAGGTAATGCTGGGCTGCTACAGCAACACCGCTTTGGGCAACACGGCAGCGGCCCACTTGGCGCCGCTAGCGGACTACGTGGACTTAGACAGCCACCTCAATCTCGTCGACGATCCCTTCTCCGGGGCTTCGGTGCAGGAGGGCTGTCTCATCCCCACCGACCGACCAGGTCTGGGGGTGGAGTTGCGGGAGTAGGACCATGCTCTCCAGTCAAACTCGGGTGGCCATCCTGCTCCACGGCGGCCTAGCAGGAGAGTACGGCAAAACAGGGCTGGGGCTATTGCGCTATGGGCCTTTTCCAGTGGTGGCCGTCATCGATCGGGAGCAGGCGGGGAGATCCCTGGCCCAACTCACGGGCATTGCCAAAGACATTCCCATCGTAGCCTCGGTGCAAGAGGCGCTGGTTTACGGCCCCGAGGTGTTGGTGATTGGGATCGCTCCTTCCGGCGGCCAGCTGCCCCCGGAGTGGCGGGAGGAGCTGTGCCAAGCCCTGCAAGCCGGCTTGTCTTTAGCAAACGGGCTGCACACCCCCCTAGCGGAAGATGCCCAGTTGCGGCAGTGGCTGCAGCCGGGAGCTTGGATCTGGGACATTCGCCGCGAACCCCCTGGTCTAGGAGTAGGGAGGGGCCTAGCTCGCTCTCTCCCCTGTCGGCGGGTACTGACGGTGGGCACCGACATGGCTGTCGGCAAAATGTCCACCAGCCTGGAACTGCACCGGGCCAGCCTGAAACGCGGCCTGCGTTCTCGTTTCTTGGCCACCGGCCAGACGGGGATCCTCATTAGTGGCGAGGGGGTGCCTCTGGATGCAGTGCGGGTGGACTACGCCAGCGGCGCTGTGGAGCAATTGGTGTTGCGCTATGGCTTCGACCACGACATTCTGCACATTGAGGGTCAGGGATCCCTGCTCAACCCCGCTTCCACCGCCACCCTGCCTCTGCTAAGGGGATCCCAGCCTACCCATCTCATCCTGGTGCACCGAGCTGGGCAGACCCACATCAAGGGGATGGACGAGGTGCCCATTCCTCCCTTGCCTAAGGTGATCGAGCTTTACGAACAAGTGGCTGCGGCCGCTGGCGCCTTTGCTCCTGCACCGGTGGTGGGGGTAGCCCTCAATACCTTCGGTTGGGAAGAGGAAGCGGCCCTGGCCCAGATCCGCCAGGTGGAAGCAGAGACGGGCCGGCCCTGTACCGATGTGGTGCGCTTTGGGGCCGATCCTTTGTTGGACGCCATTCTCTCAGCAGGCTAGCCTAGAGCGCTCGGAGCCTGAGCTTCCTTGGAGCTGGTCTCGCTGTCGAGCACTTCCAAAATAGCCTTGGCAGCGCGGGCCAGAACTCCTGGCTCCCCCAGAGCTGCCCGCATGGCGGCGTAGTCAGCCTGCAGTTGGGCGCGGCGCTCGGGCCGGGTCAGCAGCTCCAGCGCCAGTTGGGCAATCCGTTCCGGCTGGGCCTCCTCCTGGAGCAGCTCCGGCACAATGGGACGCATAAGCACCAAATTGGGGGGAGCCATAAAGGGCACCGACACCTTTAGCCAATGGCGGGCTAGCCAAAAGGTGAGCGGGTTGAGGCGGTAGATCACCACTTGCGGGATCCCCAAGATGGCTGCCTCCAGGTTGACGGTGCCCGACTTGGCCAACACCAGGTCAGCAGCCGCCAAAAGCAGGTGATGGGCCTTTGGAGGGGAAGGGCGAGGCAAGAAAAGGGTGAGATCGTCCAGCCCATAGCGGCGGGCGGCTCGGGCAATTGGGGCAGCAAAATGGGGCGAGGCCAGCGGCACCCAAAACTGCACCTGGGGCAGACGAGCCCGCAGCAGCCGCGCTGCCTGAAGCAGGACAGGCAAAACTGAGCGCAACTCCTGACGGCGGGAGGCGGGCAGCAGCGCCACCACCGTTGCCTCCTCCGGGATCCCCAACTCCGCCCTGGCCTGCGCGCGACCCGGTACCGTAGCCAAAATATCCAGCAGGGGGTGGCCGACATAGCAAACCTGGGCGCCTGCTGCGGCGTAGTAGCGGGCCTCCTCGGGGAAAATGGCCACCATCAGCCGCATTTGCTGGGCTAGGTGGTAGGTGAGGCGGCTGCTGGGCGACCACACCCATTCCTGGGGGGCAATGTAGTAGACGGCAGGGATGCGCCGCCGCTGCAACAGGGAAGCCACGCGGCTGTTGACGCCGATGTAGTCTACCAGGATGGCTAGATCTGGTGGATCTTGCTCTAGGAAGCGGCGGATCTTCCACTCCGCCCACAGCGCAGGGAGGACGAAGGGAAGGGCCTCCAGAATACCGATGGAGCCAATTTCAGTTGTGCGGTGCAGCAGCCGGGCTCCAGCAGCAACCATCTCCTCTCCCCCAACTGCCGTGATGCGCAGGTGCGGACGCTGGCGCAGCAGCTCGCGGATGAGATGGCCAGCCTGCAGATCCCCGGAGACTTCGCCGGTGCAGACAAACAGATGGCTCACAGGTCGTCCCCGTCCTCAGCATCATCTTTGCTGCGACGCAAGGCAGGCAGAGGACCACGCCGTTGCGGCTGGGAAAGGGAATCTTCCAAAAATTGCAGCAGGTGTAGCAGGGATCCCGTCTCGTCCACCAGCTCTTTCCCCTCTAGGGAGAGGATGCTCTGCCCGTTCTCGGTTCGCAGGCTCTCCCGCAGCGTTCGCAGCGCCTTTTCCAAGGGCAATCCGGAGCGGTAGAGCAGCCGGTAGGCTTGGCGCAAGGCCGGCAGGGATCCCTCCATCCCCTTGGCCCGCCGCAGCCCCACCAAGTTGAGGCCACGAATGCGGGCTGGATGCCCCTCCACCAACAGGTAGGGTGGAACATCGCGATCCACCCGACTCATCGCCCCCACCATGGCCAGGCGCCCTACCCGGGTAAACTGGTGGATCCCGACCATGCCGCCGATGCGCGCCTGGGACTCGATGTGAATGTGGCCAGCCAGGGAAACCGCGTTGGTGATCACCACTTGATTTTCGATAACGCAGTTGTGGGCGACATGGACATAGGCCATCAACAGGTTGTAGTCGCCAATTATCGTCGCCTCCCCCTCGTTGGTGGCTCGGTTAATGGTGACAAACTCCCGAATGCGATTGCCCCTGCCAATGACCAGCTGCGAGGGTGCGCCGTTGTACTTTAGGTCCTGCGGCTCTGTGCCCAGCACCGCTCCTGGAAAAATCTGGTTGTCCTCACCAATCTCCGTCCAGCCGTCGATCACCACATGGGCCCCCACCACGGTGTTGGCACCAATGCGCACATGTTCGCCAATAACAGCATAGGGGCCCACCTGCACCGTCTCGTGCAACTCAGCCTTGGGATGGATCACCGCAGTGGGGTGAATCCGCTGCCGTGAGCAGTGCGGCACACTTGCGAAGTCGGGAGGGGATCCTGCTGAAGCCAACACACTCATCTCCAACTAGCCAGCAACTGGAGCAACGCTCCCAACTCTTTCTTCTCCCCAGCTCACTCAGGCTGCTTGCAGGCGCTGCATGGCTCGATTGTACTCTTGATTGGGAAAACAAGGACGGCTCGGCTGATCCTCAGAGGCCAAAACTAAGCTAGGGGGGAAAGCACGATGGTACTGGAGACACTGCCGCTGGTTGCCGCTGTAGCCATCGCCATTTTTATGCTGGTCTTCTGGGTGCGGGTAGTTCGAGAGGCCATCTGGACAGCGGTGGGGATCGTGATCCTCCTAGCCGTTTTGTACGTGGTCTTTAGAATCGGCCCGCAGCAGGTGCTCCAGGAGCTGCGAGATCCCTTTGCCCTCCTCGACCAAGTTTGGCAGGTAATCCTGAGTTGGTTCCGGGCTCTTCTTTCTTAGGATCGTTATCCCCTATACAATGCTCCAGCAGGGGAACTCAGCCTGTTGAGGGGCTAGCAGCCCCTGCCTTAGTTTTCAACCCTTTTCTTGCCATGCCTTCCAGTTTTGACCGGGATCCCCAGGATCACCTAGAAGCTCCTGCTCTCTTTAGCGGGAGGGAGTTCTCAGACATTGAGGTAGAGGTAGAAGACTTGGGGGAGCGCCGCCGCCAAGTGCAGGGCCGCATCTTGATCCCAGTAGAGCGCCGGCAGGTCTGGCAGGTTTTAACCGATTACGACCATCTGGCGGAGTTTATTCCTAACTTGGTGGAAAGTCGCCTCCTCGGCAGCCAGAATGGCCGCAAACTGGTGCGTCAAGTGGGATCCCAGCAAGTTCTGTTTGCCCGGTTTTCTGCAGCGGTGGTGCTGGCTATCGAGGAAGTGTTTCCCCACCAACTGCGCTTTCAAGAAGTAGAAGGGGATTTCCTCATCTTCGAGGGGTTTTGGGAGCTAGCCGACTGGCTAGACCAGCAGACCCTGCTCACCTACCACCTGCAGGTGCAACCGCCGCGCCGCATGCCGGTTGGCCTAGTAGAACGGCGCATCCGCCGCGATCTCGCCCTCAACCTGCAGGCCATTCGGGAGCGCTGCCTAAGTCTAGGGGGATCCTCTCCCTAGCTACCCTTGGCTGGGATTGGGGAGCTGCCAAGTCTGCCTGCCCTAAACTAAGAGTCGTCAGGTTTCCTATCGTCAAATGTCCAGATCCCGCTACAGCCAAGAGGACGTGCAGCAAATCCTGCAGCGGGCCATCGCTCGCCAGCCGCGCCTTGGTGAGTTTACCCGCTCGCAACTGGAGGAGATGGCTGCCGAACTGGGGATCTCTCCCCAAGAGCTGGAGGAGGCCGAGCGGGAATGGAGAGCCTGGCAGCAACTAACCAACCAACGGCGTGAGTTTCAACGCTACCGCCAGCGGCAGTTTTACCAATTGCTGGGGCGGTATGCCATTGTCAACAGCTTCCTAGTAGGCTTGGATTGGCTCTCCGGCGGAGGGCTGTCTTGGTCGCTGTTTATACTGATGAGCTGGGGCCTGGCCGTCGCCCTCAAGGGCTGGAGTACCTACCAGACGGAAGGGGAACGCTACGAAAAAGAGTTTCGGCAGTGGCAGAAAAAACGCCAAAAGCAGCTCCAGCGTCGATGAGACACCCCTTGTTTTGAAGGGAAGCCTCTTGAGGGGGTACCCTCGCCAGGTGCTATTATTACTGGGCAGAAGCAAACACCTGTGCGGGCGTAGTTTAATGGTAAAACCGCAGTCTTCCAAACTGCTGTTGACGGTTCGATTCCGTTCGCCCGCTTGTACTCAAGATCTTTTAGAGATCCAGGCTGCAACCCAGCCCCTAGGTTGGGGAGGCCGGACTGAGGGCTTAGCCAAGGGAGGGGTGAGGTTCGCCTCTCTCTTGAATAGCAGCCAAGGCCTGTCGATGGAGCGTCGGGTTGGCTGCCGCCAACACTTCTCCTCTAGAAGTGCGGGTTAAGGGATCCCCCGACCAATCGGTAATCACGCCGCCGGATCCCTCGATAACGGGCACAAGAGCAGCAAAGTCGTAGAGGGCGAGGCCGCACTCCATCACCAGATCGATGTAGCCGCTGGCCAAGAGGCCGTACTGGTAGCCGTCGCCGCCGTAGGAGGTGATGTGAACCAAACGGCTGAGCTGCTGAAAGCGCTGCTGCTGGTCTGGCTGAGCAAACAAATCAGGAGTGGTACAGCTCAAAGAGGCGCGGCTGAGGTCGGTGGTGGCTTTGCTGCGACTAAGCTGTTGGGTGGAAGGGGTTATCCAGCGGGTTGGTTGTCCCTGCACCCCCACCCAGCGCTCGCGCAACACCGGCTGATCGATGATGCCCAAGATGGGACGATCTTCTTCTAAAAGGGCGATCAAGGTGGCGAAGGTGGGCTTGCCAGTGGAAAAGGCGATGGTGCCATCCAAGGGATCCAAAACCCAGGTATAAGGGGATCCGGTCTGGTGGAAGCCAAACTCCTCGCCAAGGACGTTGTGCTCCGGCACGTGGGCGGCCAGCAACGCCCGCATTGCCCGTTCTGCTTCCCGGTCGGCTATCGTTACGATAGGGGATCTAGCCTCTTTGTACTCGGCCTGCAGCTCCCCGCGAAACAGAGGCCGGATCACCGCTCCGGCTGCGTCGGCTAGAGCCTGGGCCAAGGCAATCCACTCTGGCTTAACCACTCTCTTGCCTACCTCGTCGGTGTTCTCTCCTAGCATAGGGAACTCGGCTATGCGTGCTGGCCGACTGTTAACCCCTCTGGAATGGCTCTGGACCGCAATTGGAGTGATCTTGACCATTTTGGGCACCCTAACCCAGGTGAGCTTGCCGCCTCAGTGGCCAGGGGTGGGAGGATATAGCTTTTCCCTGCAAATCGGCGGCATGCTGCTAACGGCCTGTCTGGCGGGACCGGTGGCGGCAGTGTGCGCCCAGCTTGTCTATCTAGGCTTGGGATTGGCAGGGCTGCAGGTGTTTGCCCAGGGAGGGGGGTGGCAGTACCTGTACCAGCCCGCCTTTGGCTATTTGCTCGGGTTTTTGCCTGCGGCCTGGGCCTGCGGGACGATGGCCTTTCGACAAAGGGATCCCCACCTGCTGCCCAGCATCTCTGCGCCGGTGCGTCTGCAGGATTTGGCCGCCGCCGGTTTGGTGGCCCTGGCCCTGGTTCACCTGACCGGGATCATCTATCTCTTGGCTACCCAGCCCTGGAATGGAGAGTTGCTGAAGTTGCTTCGGCTCTACTCCGGCTATACCCTGCCAGGACAGCTTATCGTGGTTAGCTTCGCTGCTGTGATAGCCCTAATCCTGCGGCGCCTGCTGCTGCTTTAGCGCAAAGACTCTCTATGGCTGGGACGGGAAAAAAGGGTGATCCAGAAGCGGGCTTGCTGCAGGGCAAGGGGTTTCATCAGGTTTCTGCAAAGGCTTTGTAGGGAAACGAAAAGATGCAGCGCGCTGCTCTGACTCTTGCGGCCATGGGCCTTTTGGCTACGGCGTTGACCGCCTGCAGCAGTGGTAGCAGGCTTGGGGGATCGATCCTCATCCCACCCCAGAGCCCAACTGTTTCCTTCATCAATCCGCCTACCTCTGTGCGGGTGGGCACTTCCACCCCCGCCTTTACGATACAGGTCAGTGTGCCCGGCGGTGCCCGCTCAACCCAGTTTGTGGAACTGGAAACCTTTAACCCGCTTGGCGCGCGCGTGCAAAGAGAAGCCTTTAGCCCGCAGCAGGTTGGCTGTAGCCCAGGTGCTGCTTTCTGTAGCTTCAACACCGACTTCCGGGTTGCTCCTGGCGATCCTGCCGGCGTTTGGCAGTTCCGCATCACCGCCTTTGACCAGCAGAATCGCTCTGGATCCCAAACCCTGCTCATCACAGCGCTGCCGTAGGCAAGCCAGGCCGCCGTGTTGGGTTGAAAGCTACCGCAGCGGGGATGCGTTGGGCACCCCCTCAAGGTTCCCTCACTCCAAATCCCGACGGTTGGGGTTACGGGCCGGATCGTTGCTCAAGAAGCCAAAGACAAACAGCCCGACAAAAAAGATCACCACTGCGTAAACCGAGATTTTCAGTAACAGCATAGTTTCAACAACCCATTTCCAACTAGACAAAGCCGACAAGCAACAGGGCAATGGTCAGGGCAAGGGAGAAGCCGTAGCGACGGGATCCCGTCAACTTGAGGCTTGGCAAAACTTCTTCACAGGATCATACCTCCCCAGCGCCTCTTTTTAACCCGAAAACTCTTTCCCCCCTGCTCCCGGAAAAAGCAGAAAGCTTGACCTGACACGGATCCCCGGCAAGAGGCGAAATCGTTAAGAAATGTTTTAAAGCGAAAAGCAACATGGCAGTCGCTCAGCGACAGGGGAGCGGGAAAATGGGATCTACGGCTTTGCCGGCTGGTATCTCATCTGCCTATGCCCTTCGACTTGTCCAGTCATCCAGGTCGTCAGTTAGGTCACTGGGAGGCTCCAGAGGAGCGGTTGCCAAGTCAGACAAGACCTCCGTCGCCTCAAGAGATCTATCGATCCCGGGAACTGCAGCTTTCGGACGGCACTGCGGTTTTTCTCCGCCACTGGTCACCGGGATCCCCGCGCGGGCGGGTGTTGCTGTTGCACGGCAAAGGGGATCACAGCGGCGGGTTTGGCCCCTTGGCGGAAGAACTAGTGGCCCGGGGCTGGGAGGTTTTGGCGCCTGACATGCGGGGATTTGGACGCTCAGATGGCATCCGCTGTTGGATCGAGCACTTTAGTCAGTACCAGGCGGATCTAGAGGCAATCGTCGAGCAAGTTTGGCCCCAGCCAGGGATCCTCCAAGTCTGGTGCGGGTACAGCGCAGGGGCCAATTGGGCTACGGAATACGCGCTCGCTCACCCCGACCAAGTGCAGGGGCTGATCCTCATCTCCCCTGCCTTTCGTATCGACCACTATTTCAACCGCTTTACCTGGGGTCTTCTGCAGGTTTTGGACAAGGTTTTGCCCCAGTTGGCCCTGACTGGCCTCTACGAGCCGGTGCGGGTGACTTCCCTACCGGAGCAGCAGGCGGTCTTGGCTGCAGATCCTTACGTGTGTGGCGTTACCCGGGCCCGGTTTACGGCGGAGTTGGTGCGTAGCGGGCAGCGCTGCCTTGAGCAGGCCCACCGCCTGGAGCTGCCGGTTCTGGTGCTCTACACCTCCGCCGATATCGTCGTCAACCCTGCCGGCGCCGTGGAGTTTGCCCGCCGGCTGCCCCAGGGAGAGATCTACGATTTCTCCTGCTCACGCCACGACCTTTTACACGACTGCCAAGCCGAAGCCGTCCAGGAGACTCTCTGCCAGTGGCTGGATCGGCACTTTCCCTGCCGCTTAGGCCTTCGTGGCAAAATAGAGAGGCCCTCTTTCTGCTTGCTCCCATGAGCCAAGACCTGATCTACCGTCCCCGCCGGCTGCGGCGCACTGAGGCCCTTCGCCAACTGGTTCAGGAAACCCACCTGCGGGTGCAGGATCTCATCTACCCGCTGTTTGTTATGGAGGGAGAGAACCAGCGGCAGGAAGTGGGATCCATGCCCGGCTGCTACCGCTACACTCTGGATCTGCTCCTGAAGGAGGTGGAGGAAGCAGCCAACTTGGGGATCCCTGCGGTGGCTCTCTTCCCAGTGGTGCCGGAAGAGAAAAAGGATCCCACGGGGCGGGAGTCCTTTAACCCAGAAGGGTTGATCCAGCGGGCGGTGCGGCGGCTGAAGCAGGAAATCCCCGAGATCCTGGTGATCACGGATGTGGCCTTGGATCCCTACAGCAGCGAGGGCCACGACGGCATCGTGCGGGACGGGGTGATCCTCAACGACGAGACAGTGGAGGTGCTGGTTAAGCAGGCCCTCTCGCAAGCGGAAGCGGGAACCGATATCGTTGCCCCCTCCGACATGATGGACGGTCGCGTCGGCGCCATTCGCAAGGCCCTGGACGAGCAAGGCTACACCGACGTGGCCATCCTGGCCTACTCGGCCAAGTATGCCTCTGCCTTCTACGGCCCTTTTCGCGATGCCCTGGGATCTGCGCCCAAGTGGGGGGACAAGAAAACTTATCAGATGGATCCCGCCAACGCCCGCGAGGCCCTCAGAGAAGTGGAGCTGGACGAGGCGGAAGGGGCGGACATGGTGATGGTAAAGCCGGCCTTGGCCTACCTGGACATCATCTATCGGGTTAAGGAAGCAACAAATCTGCCTGTGGCCGCCTACAACGTTAGCGGCGAATACGCCATGATTAAGGCTGCCGAGCAAAAGGGCTGGATCGACGGCAAGAAAGTGATGATGGAATCGCTCTTGGCCATGAAGCGAGCCGGCGCTGACATGATCCTCACCTACTTCGCCAAGGAGGCGGCCCTGCTTTTGCGGCAGTCCTAGCTAAGGCCTTCTAGACAACTGGGGAGATTGTCCAATCCAGGCAAGAGGCGCCTCTTTCTCCGTGTCGGCTACTAGAGCGCTGGGATCCACCAGGCGCACCTGGATTTGATCCGGCGGCACTCGGTTGAGGCGTTCCTTGATGAGGGCCTGCTGCTGCAAGGGATCCATGCCGCGATCCAACTCCTCCCGCAGTCGCGAGATTCGCGCTGAGAGGACTTCGAGGTTCTGCTCCAAAACCTTTAGACGGTGATGCTGGGCTAGTTGTACAGGCAAAAGGCGGTACAGACCGCCCAGGGCAGCCGCCGTAAACAGGAGATTCACTCCGATGCGACAGAGCAGTTCCCAAGCTTGAGGCTCTGGCCGTCTCCGCAGTCGGGGCGAGGTTCTAGAAGGCCGGACAGGGATCGTCCGTCGGTTGGCAGCTAGCGTTCCCTGCCCCCGCACCCGAGCTAAGGATCCCTGGGAGCGACTGGAAAGGCGCAGTCTAGGCCCAGCAACTTGCTCCACCTGTAGAGGCAAGGAGCGAGCCAGAGTGCGGGAAGCAGACTTGAGTGGCATAAGGAGGTAAAGAGCCGCCGCTGCTACCAGGAAGCGCAGCTAGGGCTTATTGAAGCCGATTTTTCCGAGCATGTCAGGGGCTGGCCCACGACTTTTCTGTCTTTTAGCGCCAACTCAGCGCGGCGGAGGCGGGGTAAACCGCAGACGCGCTAGGCTAGAGGTTCGACAGGGGGAATGCAAGGAGTCGGGATCCGCCTATGCGCATAGCGGTTACGGGTGGGAGTGGCTTTATCGGGCGCCGCTTGGTGGCCCACCTGCTGGAGCGAGGAGATGAGGTGTTGGTTTTGAGCCGCCGCCCTGAGCAGGCCCGCCGCGTTCTGGGAGCCTCCCCCAACCTCAAGCTGCTGGGGTACGATCCCTATCAACCGCAAAGCTGGGCCTCAGCTTTGGAAGGGTACGAGGCAGTTGTCAACTTGGCCGGAGAGCCCCTGGCTTCTTCCCGCTGGACAGAAGCTAAGAAAAGAGAGATCCGCCGCAGCCGCGTGGAGACCACCCAGGCCCTTGTCCAAGCCCTCGCCTCCCTTGGCCAGAAGCCCCAGGTGCTGATCAGCAGCTCGGCGGTGGGCTACTACGGATCCCGACCCGAAGGAGAGCCCCTGACGGAGGCAGATCCCCCTGGCCAGGGCTTTTTGGCAGAAGTCTGTCAGGCCTGGGAAGCGGCTGCCCGCCCGGCTGAGGAGCTGGGGATCCGCTTGGCCATCCTGCGCACAGGAATTGTCCTAGGGCCCGATGGAGGAGCCCTGGGTCAAATGCTTGCCCCCTTTCAGTTCTTCCTCGGCGGCCCCATTGGCTCTGGCAAGCAGTGGGTCTCCTGGATCCACCGCGACGACTGGGTGAGTCTAGTCTGCTTCCTGCTGCAGCAGGGATCCGGCGTCTTCAACGCCACTGCCCCTAACCCAGTGCCAATGGAAGAGTTCTGCCGCACGTTGGGGCAAGTTCTGGCCCGCCCCTCGTGGCTGCCGGTACCAGCCCTAGCCTTAGAACTGCTGCTGGGCGAAGCAGCTCAGGTGGTTCTAACGGGGCAGAAAGTGATCCCCCAAGCCGCGCTGCAGCTGGGGTTCACCTTCCAATATCCCCATCTCAAAGAAGCCTTGCGGCAACTCCTCATCCCCCAGGTCAACCGCTAAGCGCAGTCGAAGATGGCCAAACCCACCACTGCTCCAGCAGCGGAGAATTGTGGGGAAGCTCCTTTGGATCCCTGCGGGCAAAAATCCAGACACCGCTGCGCCCTCCGAAAGGCCTCTCGGATATAGAAGCGGCGTTTAGCTTTTCCCCAACAGGGATCCCGCCAAGCCTGCTGAAGGCACCCCCTTGGTCTCCTCTGGAGTTGGAAAGAGCCAGCTAGCGGGAGCGGGCCAGCGAGACTCCTCCCGGATCCACCCGGTTGGCCAGCGCTGCCACCCCAATCATGGGCAGGCTCACCACCAGGCAGAAGCCCCACTGCTCCCAAGCTAGCGGTGCTGTGTCGAAGAGAGCGTTGAACAGGCTCCATTGGCTGAAGAGGATCTGCAGCAGGATGGCCGCTCCAATGCCGATGGTGATAGCCGCCACATCCATTAGGCGTTCGTGGCGTTCCAACTGGCTGGCGCGCCCGCGGCCCAAGAGGGTAGGGATAGCCTGGCTGAGGCTGAGCAAGTGGAAGATGCGCCCAATCACCAGCGCCTGAATGGCCATGCTGCGGGCCAGGTTGAGGTTGCCGGTGGTTTGTTCGATGTATTCAAAAACCCCGAAGATCAAGAGCCAGTTAAAGGCTGAAACCAGCAGAATGCGCTGCAGCAGCCGGGGAGAAAGCAAATTGGCGTCGGGATCCCGCGGTGGTTGGGTCATCTCCCGCCCCGTGCTGGGCTCAAAGGAGAGGGGCACTGTCATGGTGATGGAGTTGATCATGTTGAGCCACAACACCTGGATGGCCAAAATGGGCAGCTCGCGGTTGAGGAGGACGCTGAGGAGAAGGGTCATTGACTCCCCTCCGTTCACCGGCAGAGTGAAGGCGATGGCCTTGAGCAGGTTGTTGTAAACGGTGCGCCCCTCTTCGACGGCGGCCTCGATGGAGGCAAAGTTGTCATCGGTCAAGATCATGTCGGCGGCGGCTTTGGCCACTTCGGTGCCACCCCTTCCCATGGCGATCCCCACGTCCGCCTGCTTCAAGGCCGGGGCGTCGTTAACTCCATCGCCAGTCATGGCCACGATATGGCCCTGCGACTGCAGAGCTTCCACCAGGCGCAGCTTTTGCTCCGGGGCCACCCGCGCAAAGACAGATCCCTCTTTGGCGGCGGTAACAAACTCCTCTGGGCCGAGCTGCTCCAGATCCCGGCCGCTGTAGGCTTTCACCGGTTTGCCACCCCCCAGCCCCATCTGCTCGGCAATGGCTTGGGCGGTGAGCACATGGTCGCCGGTGATCATCTTCACCTGCATCCCAGCCGTTTGACAGGAACGCACGGCGGCAATGGCCTCCGGCCGCGGCGGATCAATCATCCCCTGCAAGCCCAAGAAAATCAGCCCTTCCTCTAGATCTGAGTGATCCACCTGAGTTTGGCTGCTGGGGACGGTTTTACCGCAAGGACTTTTTGATTGCGCCTTATTAGGGCCGGGTAGTTGAGTCAGTTAGGTCAAGCGTGCTACCCTGGCGCAGACTATCGGCTTGCAAGAAGAGGACTATGCCCGGAAGGTTGGTCTATAAACTAGGTGAACACCGCCTCAAGGTGTTGGTCATCAACCCTGAGAAAGGCTCAAGGAGGCGGATGTATAAATCGATACCGATTCTAAGCCGTTGCCTAGAGCGGACTGGTAGGCTTCTCGGCTTAGACAGGGCAACTGAGGACGACATATAAGGTAGTTATAGTTAAGCAAATTAAGGTAGGTGGAGAAGCATCCGAGGAAGAAGGAGGTCAACCCCGACCAGAAGAAGGTGAGGAAGGGGGAGAAACTGAAACCCGCGAGATTATCTATTACCGGCTTGGGAGCTGGAGGGCCGATAGGAACATAGAGGAGTCGGGAGGAGAAGAAGGGGGGCAACAACAAGGAGGAGAAGGGGAAGGAGCAGAGAGAGAGAGAAGATACAAGCTAAAAAGGCTCTACATCCCCATCCCAAGTTGGGCGCCAAACTACGTGGTGCTCCCGACTCTGTTTTCCAAAGCAGAAGCGACAGGCCTAGAACTTGTAGGAGCCTATCGCCACGGCTACATGATCCCTGCACCCGGTCAATTGGGCAAAGACCAGAACTCGCAGCCCCTGCAGCGCCAAGGCCTACCTGCTGGCGAATCGGCTCTGCCTCCAAGGGCTGGATCTCCCCTTGGGATCCCATCCGGCTGCAGCAGCGCAGCAAGAGAGCTTCTGCGGATCCCTTGACGTCAATGCAATGCTCCTCCGGCCCCACCCTGTGTAAGGTAGCCATGTACTGAAACTGGGATTCAAAGGGGAGGGTATCTAGGCGAGGGCGGCAGCGCTGCAGATCTTCTCGATCCAAACCCCCTTTCTGAGCCGCCACAAGCAGAGCCGCCTCGGTGGGATCCCCTACAACTTCCCACTGGCCCTTGTCCTTGGGTTGGAGGCGGGTGTCGTTGCAGAGGCAGCCAGCTACGAGGCAAGCCTCAAGAGCAGGCAATTGATGGATTTCGATGGGGGAATCAGCCGCCGGGGACAGGATCTGGCCCTGGGGGCTGTAGCCGCTGCCGGTAACCCGGTAGAGCTGGGAGCCGGCGTAGATGGCCTGCACCGTCATCTGGTTTTCTGTAAGGGTGCCGGTTTTGTCCGAGCAAATCACCGTGGCGCTGCCTAGAGTTTCTACCGCCGGCAACTTGCGGATAATGGCATGGCGTCGGGCCATACGGGAAACCCCAATGGCCAGGGTTACGGTAACTACTGCCGGCAACCCTTCGGGGATAGCACTCACCGCCAGCGCCACCGCTGCCTCAAAGACACTCGCTGCCGCCTGGCCCTGCACCAGCCCCACCAGGAAAGTAAGCGCAGCCAAGGTGAGGATAATTTTCAGCAAAGTCAGGCTGAACGCCTCAAACTTACGTGTCAGGGGAGTTTGCAGGGATCCCCTTTCCTCGATCAGCTTGGAGATGCGGCCTGTTTGGGTCTGGTTACCGATGGCCACCACCACCCCCGCCCCTTGGCCAAAGGTCACGAAGCTGCCGGCATAGGCCATGTTCTGGCGCTCGGCCAACGGCGTGTCTTCGGGGAGGGATCCCAGCCGTTTTTCCACCGGCACCGATTCTCCCGTGAGGGCCGATTCGTCCACCCGCAAGTTGCGCACGCTCACCAGGCGCAGGTCGGCGGGCACCCGGTCTCCCGAGCTCAAGAGCACCACATCCCCCGGCACCAGCTCCCGTGAGGGCACCCGCACTTTCTGCCCCTCCCGCATCACGGTGACTTCAGTGGCCACCGACTTGGCCAGGGCAGCAATGGCCTCCTCCGCTTTGGACTCTTGGATGTAGCTGATGAGGGCGTTGATCACCACCACCGCCCAGATCACGATGGCGTTGCGCCAGGATCCCAGGAACGCCTTGATTGCCCCGGCCACCAGCAGGATGTAGAGCAGCGACTGGTTAAACTGCTGCAGGAACTTAAGCCAGGCCGGGGTAGCTGCCTTGGCCTTCAGCTCATTGGGGCCATATTGCTGCTGCCGCCGGGCCACCTCGGCTTGAGAGAGGCCCTTTTCCAACAGCCCTGCCAAAGACAGCTCCTCTCCGAAAAGTTTCTGGATGGCTTGCTCCTCTGGCAGAGCATGCCAGGCAAGGGCCGGGAGCAGCTCAGGGGATGAGGATCTTGCCATGATCGGTGAGTCACCACAACACAACAGTAGGAGGAGCTTCCCGCTCTTCTCTCTGACAGCCTAGCGGATGCCGTCTGCCCCTTCCCAGCAAGACGCTCCCCAAGCGGCTCCCTCCAACCCTGAGGCAAGCGTCAAGCGCAGCCTCTTGGCCGCCCCTGGAGGATGAGTGAAGATGGACAAGTGGGCGTGGAACACCCCCGCTATCCCAATGTGTTTGCTTTGGGGGATGCCTCTTCCCTGCCGACTTCCAAAACGGCAGCCGCAGCCCGCAAGCAGGCACCGGTGCTAGCGGAAGACCTCTCAGCAGCCATGCAGTCCAAGCCCCTGCCAGCTTGCCATGACAGCTACACCTGCTGTCCCCTGACCATAGCAGAGTTTGCCTACGACGGGAAGCTGGCCCTCTCATTTCCTCTAGCGGGAGCGCTACTCCGTGTAGCTAGCCAAAGTGCACCTGTTGCCTTACCCCCCAGCCCTTCTCCCCAAGAGGGGTGCTCTATTTACAGGCAAGCTTTGAACTTTTTCAGCACCGCTCGATCTAGCATCAGTAGGGCCGCGCGCACTCCTCCTGAGTAGCCCCAGAAAAAGCCCACTGGCAGATGGCCCTTGGGCGCTTCCAGGTTGGTTTCAAGCTCCTCGTACCCCAGCCAGCGGCCCTGCACCCACCAGCCGACTCTTTCTCCCATGTACTCTTCGCGGGGCAAAGCTGAGAAGGATCTCGAACTAAGCCCTCCTCTTCCCTTCGAATCACACTCCTGCCAGAGCTGCTTCTGGACAGTAAAGCCAAAGTGCCCATGGCTGGCCTGCCTCCAGAGTTGGTCGATGAGCCGCAACATGGGGCAGGGGAAAGCCTCAACATCCTTGGGATCGAAAAAGCCTACCTGGGAGCGCCCACTGAGTTTGAGCATCAAAGCCGTCGTCCACCGATCAGCTTCCCCCCACTGGCCGGCCCGCAGCCGATCCCACAGCCCTTGCAGGGCAGGCGCCGCTTCTCCCACCCAGTCTGGCCAGGGGAGAGTTGCAGGCAGGGATCCCTCTCGAGAAACCTCAGGGAAAATCAGGGCTCTGGATCCCGCCTCCCCTTTTGTTGGGGCAGGGGTGGGGGGTGCCACCATTTGCTCCAGCTCTTCCGCAGAGTGGTTGGCCAGGAGCTGCTCCAGCTCATCTTGGGGTTGCTGCTGGGCCAGAAGCTGTTCCAGTTCCCGCAGTTCTTGGGTGCGGATGGCAGGCTCAAAGGTAGCTGGCTGCTTCTCTTGCAGGGCTGACTCTGCCGGCAGCAGGGCCAGCCACTCAGCTACCGTTTGCGGGCGGTCTTCGGGGTGGAGGGCCATTCCCTTGAGGATAGCAGCCTCCACATCTTCAGGAATGCTGGGGTTGAGGCGGCGGGGAGGATCCAACTGCCGACCTGTGGCCCGCACCGGCGCACAGAGGGGCACCATCCCTGTCAGCATGGTGTAGAGGGTAGCAGCCAAGGCGTAGACATCGGTAAAAGCCCCGCGGCGGCGCAGGCTGTCGTACTGCTCCAGGGGAGCATAGCCATCGGTGCCGTAGGAGGTGTGGCGTTGGATGAGCCCCTGCCTATAAGTCCGCGCTAGCCCGAAGTCGATCAACACGGCCTGGCCGGATCCCTCCCGCACCAGGATGTTGGCGGGCTTTACATCGCGGTGCAGGATCCCCTGTTCGTGCAAGCACATGAGGGCAGATCCCACCTCCCGCGTCAGGCGCAGAGCCTCTGGCAGGGGCAACGGCCCCTTTTGGTGCAGAAGCTGGTGCAGCGTCTGGCCGCGAACGTACTCCATCACAATGCACCAACAATCCCGCTCCCAAATGACCTCCTCCACCTTCACCACGTGGGGGTGACGGCAGCGGGCCAGTTGCAGCGCCTCGTTCATGAAGTTTTGTTGAAAGCGAGGATAGTCTGGATCCTTGCGGAGGCTGTCGCTCAAGACCTTGATAACCACCTGCTCGGCGCGAACGCTATCCCAAGCCCGGTAGGTGATGCCAAAGCCCCCCTCCCCAAAAACAGCCTCGATGCGGTAGCGCCCCCCCTGCAAGTGTTCGCCAACTGCCCAAGCCATGCCCACCCCTCTCCCCCGCTCTTAGAGTCATTCTGCTACGGGGATCAATGACTTGAGGGCTTGGAAAGCTCCCTAGAAGTCTGGGGGCAGCACCCCCGTTTTCACCTGGAAGATGCGCACTTGTCCATCGCGGATGACCCGCAGCGTCAGGGTCTTGCCCACGCCGGCGGCATCCACCAACTGCTGCACCTGCTCGGCGTCGCGAATAGGTTGGCCGTCGATCTCGACAATGACATCCCCTTCGCGCAGGCCAACTTGCTCAGCCGGCGAGCCCGGAACCACCTCCCCAATCAACACCCCTTCCTGCACCGTCAGCGGGCTGAGCCGCGCTGGGTCGCGGTTGAGGCGGGCTACCAAATCGGGGTTGAGGGTAATCATGCGAATACCCAGGAAGGCGTGCTCCACCCGGCCGTCGCGGATCAGCCGCTCGGCAATTTCCATGGCGCGGTTGATGGGAATGGCAAAGCCAACACCCTGAGCCCGCTGGAAAATGGCCGTATTCACCCCAATAACCCGACCTTCCGCATCCAGCAAGGGACCGCCAGAGTTGCCAGGGTTGATGGCAGCGTCGGTTTGCAGGAAGGTCACCCGCTTGTTGGCAGCCCCGATTTGCCCAGAGGAGCGTCCGACAGCACTGATGATCCCCACCGTTACCGTGTTGTCCAGGCCCAGTGGGTTGCCAATGGCAATGGCCCAGTCTCCTGGCCGCACCTGGTCAGAGTTGCCCAGGGTCACCGTGGGCAGATTTTCTCCCTCGATCTGGATCACCGCGATGTCGGTCACCGGGTCTGAGCCTTTGACTTTCCCTTCGAAGGTGCGCCCATCGAGCAGATGCACCCTAACCCGCTCGCTACCCTCCACCACGTGGGCATTGGTGAGGATCAAGCCGTCGGCGTCGATGATGAATCCGGATCCGGTGCCTTCCTGCTGGAACTCTTGCGGCAGTTGCGGGAAGAAGTGGCGGAACAGGGGCTGGTTAAACAGCTCAGGATCAAGGGGGCTGGCCACGGTGCGGGTGGCGTCGATGCGCACCACTGCCGGCCCCACCTTTTGGGCAACCGCGGCAATAAAATTGGAGGGCCGGACGGCGTCAGCAGGAGCGGCAGAATTGGCAGCCTCGGGGCGAGGCAGAAGGGATCCCACCCCCTCACTGGTCCGCTGCGACCAAGAGGCAAGGGGAGTTTGCTGCAGCCACTCCTGCCCCCTTGGCGACGACAGCCAAACTCCGTAGGCGAGGCCGCCGCTAAACAAAGCCATTGCCAGAAGTGTTTGCCGTAAAAGCCGCGCCATGATCCCTCCCACAGCTAAGCCCTATTGCCAAGAAAACGAATGCAAGGATAGGGAAGGCTTAGACCCAATCCGCTGACTAAGGCCAGCTTGGTTAACCCCGCCTCTATACCCTATCCTACCTGGCCCCCAGTTACCCTTTAGATGGGTGAGAGCCCTGTGCTCAACTTAGCAAATCTAGCGGGCAACAGCAGTGCTCAAACGGTCAATGACGATCGGCAATTTGGGCAAGATCCCCTCTTTTTTGCCCCAGGAGCGGGATCCGTGGCAGCGCCACCGCGCCTGGATGCAGTTAGCTCTAGAAGAAGCTAGGCAAGCGGGGGAGGCGGGCGAGGTGCCCGTGGCAGCCCTGGTGGTCGGGCCAGGGGAAGAGTTGCTGGCCCTGAGCGGCAACCGGCGGGAGCGGGATCGGGATCCCACGGCCCACGCAGAGATTTTGGCCCTGCGGCAGGCAGGGCAGCGTCTGGGCGATTGGCAGTTGCAGGGCTGTCGGCTGTACGTGACCCTGGAGCCCTGCCCCATGTGTGCGGGGGCGATCAGCCAATCGCGGCTGGCCCAGGTGATCTATGGTGCTGACGATCCCAAGGCCGGCGCACTGCGCAGTGTGCTCAACTTGCCTGCTTCTGCTGCCAGCTTCCATTGCCCAGAAGTCATCGGGGGGGTCTGCGAGGCTGAGTGTCGTCGTCTGTTGCAGGAGTGGTTTAGCCGCCGGCGGGGGAGCTCTTTGTGGGGAGCGAGAACCCAAGGAAGTGCCTCCGTAGGCAGTTTTTGATATATCGTCATAACGGGTTGGGCAGCTTTGCGGGCAATCTTGCACCCTTCAAGGAGGTTTTCTGCTTCCGAAGTAGTCTATTGCGGAGGATAGGGGCTGTGCCTGAAAAGCAGTTTTCTGCTCCACTAGCTCGGCTAGCTGGCCTTCTGGTTTGGGCTTGGCTTTGCTTGACCTTCCCAGTTCAGGCGCGGGTGCTGCTGCGGGTGGGAATTGCCGTCAACAAGCCACAGGTTAGGCTTGGCAGCTCTACTCCGGCCCGTCTCCTAGACCCCCAAGGCCAGCTGCTAGCTGAGATCCCGGCCATGCAGCCCCTTCAGGCCATTCGGGTAGGCTCAGCAGTAAGCGTAGCTGGTCACCAGGCAGAGCGCCTCTATCTCCAGCCTACGGAGCCGGAGGGGCTGGTGTTCATTGACCAGAACTGGTACCGCGGCTGGGCAGAGCTGATCCCCGGCGAGAGGGGAGTGATCGCTATCAATCAAGTAGGTTTGGAGGACTACGTTTCCAGTGTGGTGGGCAGCGAGATGGGACACCGCTTCCCGATGGAGGCCCTCAAAGCCCAAGCCGTGGCCTCCCGCACCTATGCCCTCTACCATCGCAGTCGCCGTTCCCACCAGCCTTTTGACATCGGAAATGGCGTCGATTGGCAGGTCTACAAGGGGGTGGCGGCTGAATCCAACCGCACCCAAGCAGCGGCCCGCGAGACGGCCGGGCAGGTTCTCGTCCACCAGGGGCAGTTGATCAACGCTGTTTTCCACTCCTCCAGTGGGGGGCACACAGACGATGCCGGCAATGTTTGGCTGGAGTCGCAGCCCTACTTGCAGGGGGTGCCCGACTTCGATCACCACTCGCCCGTGTTTAGCTGGACGGCCACCATTCCTGCTCACCAGATCCAGCGGCTGGCCGACGGGATCGGTGCCATCCGTTCCATCGAGATCCTGCGCAGCTCCCCTTGGGGACGGGCCATTACCCTGCGCCTAGTGGGATCCCAGGGCAGTAAAGACATCAGGGGTAACGAGTTTCGCAAGGCCCTGGGGTTGCGCAGCACAATGATCACCATCAGCCCGCGTGGGGAGACAGCCACCACCGCCAGCCTGACTCCTGCTAGGGCAAGCTTCCCTGCTTTCTTCGAGATCCAAGGGCGCGGCTACGGGCACGGAGTGGGCATGAGCCAGTGGGGAGCTGCCGCCCTGGCTAGCCAAAACTACTCCTACCAACAGATCCTCAGCCACTACTACCGCAACACCAGCTTGGCCGTGGTGGAGGGACGCTAGGTTCAGTGGGAGCTCCTATCGGAAGAACTCATTTGGTAGCGAAGGCAGCTAAAGCTTTTCCGAGCTTGTGGCAATTACCCTCTGTTAACCTGATGCAGCGCCATCTCTCCAGACGGGCCGAAGACTGGCCAGTGGCCCTCTTTGAGATTGAAAGCTGAGCTGCTGGGATAATAAAGGCTGAGGAAATCTGGCTTGGAGCTACTGCAGGTTGTAGAGATCCTGCTGAATCTAAAATCAGTTAGAAACGCTTACCAAGTACAATCAAACTCCGCCGCCCCAGGTATCTATCCTATGTCCCTTGCTGCTCTAGCCTCTGCTTTTCCCGAACGTTGCCCGGCCCTGCCGCCGGCGCTTGCCCCTTTGTGCGAGATTGCCCGCAACTACTGGTGGACTTGGAACCCGGATCACCTCACCATTTTCCGGGAAATGGATCCCGCCCTCTGGGAAAAAACCTCCCACAATCCAGTGCGCATGCTGGAGGAGGTTTCTTACTTGCGCTTGGCGGCCTTGGCCACCGATGTCAACTATCTCAACACCCTCAATCGGATGGTGCAAGCCTATCGCAAGTACATGGCAGCTGAGGATACCTGGGCCAAGCGCACCATGAAAACCTACGACTGGCAGCGCCCTATTGCCTATTTCTGCGCTGAGTACGGTCTACACGAGTCCTTGCCGATCTACTCCGGTGGCCTGGGCATGCTGGCTGCCGATCACCTCAAATCCGCCTCCGATCTAGGGGTGCCGATGGTGGGCGTGGGGTTGCTCTACCGTCAAGGCTATTTTCAGCAGCGCCTGGACATCAGCGGCTGGCAAGGGGAGCTCTACGAAGACTGTGAGGTTGACTCCCTGCCCCTAACGCTAGTGCGGCGGCCAGATGGCAGCCCCCTACTGGTGGAGCTGTCAATGCGGCAGCGGTTGGTCAAGGTGCGCGCCTGGCGGGTCGATGTGGGCCGGGTTCCCCTTTTCCTCTTAGACACTAACCTGCCGGAGAACGATCCTATTGACCGCTGGATCACCGCCCACCTCTATGGCGGGGGCACCGACACGCGCCTTGCCCAGGAGTGCGTCCTCGGCATTGGCGGGGTACGGCTGCTGCGCCAGCTGGGCTTGGATCCCATGGTCTACCACATGAACGAGGGGCATTCCGCCTTCCTAACCCTGGAGCTGCTGCGGGAGGAGGTGGCGCGGGGCACGCCCTTTGAGGCAGCAGAGGCCAAGGTGCGCGAGAAATGTGTGTTCACCACTCACACACCGGTGCCGGCTGGCCACGATGCCTTCAGCCCCAGCGAGATGGATGCGTTCTTTGCCTCTTTCTGGCCGCAACTAGGCCTGACGCGGGAGCAGTTTTTGGCTCTGGGAGCGCGGCGCGGCGGGGATCCCTGGGAGCCCTTCAACATGACGGTGCTGGCTTTGCGCTACGCACGTGCGGCTAACGGAGTAAGCCAGTTGCATGGTCGGGTCTCACGCCAGATGTGGCATGTGCTCTACCCAGAGCGCTCCGTGGATGAGGTGCCCATTGGCTCCATTACCAATGGGGTTCACGCCCGCACCTGGGTTGCTCCTCTTTTCTGGAACCTCTACAACCAATACCTAGGTCCCGACTGGCCCGAGCGGGTATCCGACCCGGAGCTGTGGGCCAAGGTAGAGGAAATACCTGATGAGGAACTGTGGCGGTGCAAAGAAGCCCTGCGGGAGCGGCTGGTGGCTTTTACCCGTCACCGGGTGTTGCGGGCGCGGCGCAGCCGCGGAGAGAGCAACGAGCGCATTCAGGCTGTCAACCAGTTGCTGGATCCCAAGATCCTGACGATTGGGTTTGCCCGGCGCTTTAGCACCTACAAGCGAGGAGACCTCATCTTGCGGAATTTGGAGCGGGTTACCCGCATCTTCACCAACAAAGAATACCCTGTGCAAATTATCTTTGCTGGCAAGGCTCACCCGCGAGATGAAGAGGGTAAGCGCCTCATCCAACGGGTAGTCGAATGGTCAAATCGGCCTGAGGTGGCCCACAGGGTTGCCTTTATTGAAAATTACGATGCCTACGTCAGCCGCAACTTGATCCAAGGGGTGGATCTGTGGCTAAACACCCCGCGGCGCCCTCTTGAAGCCTCGGGCACCTCTGGGCAAAAGGTGGGCTTCAACGGCGGGCTCAACCTCTCGGTTTTGGATGGGTGGTGGCCTGAGGGCTACAACGGTCGCAACGGCTGGGCCATTGGACAAGCCATTGAAGGCCTAGATCCCGCCATCCAAGATGAACTGGATGCCAACTCCCTCTACGATGTGTTGGAGTACGAGATCATCCCCATGTTCTACGAGCGGGATGAAAAGGGGATCCCGCGCCGCTGGGTTGCCCGCATGAAGGAGGCGATCCGCACGCTCAACCCGGTTTTCAACACCGACCGCATGGTGGCTGAATACGTGGTGAAGATGTACGAGCCTCGGGCCACCGAAACAGAGGTGAGCCGCCTCTTGTCGGGCTCGGCTGTCGTCGACTAAGGCAGCCTCCTCGAAAAACTTGAGATCCCTGCCTGGAAAGCAGGGATCCCCCACCTCGCCTCCAGCGAGAGAGACCTAAGCGTTGACGTTGAGGGCCACTGGCAAGCTCACCGGCTCCTCCTCCTCAGGTGGCAGCATCACCACTTCAGAGCTCTCGATGATTGCCTGTAGCTCTTCCCCGTCGATGGTTTCCGCCTCCACCAGGCGACGGGCAATGCGATCCAAGAGAGCGCGGTTCTCCCGGATGAGATAGGTAGCCCGCTGGTAGGCTTCGTTAACCAGACGCCGCACTTCCTCGTCGATAAGGGCTGCTGTCTCTTCGGAGAAGTCCCGCTCGGCAGCAATCTCGCGACCTAGGAAGATGTTGGCGTACTGGCGGCCCAGGGCCACATTGCCTAGGCGGTCGCTCATGCCAAAGCGAGTCACCATGTTGCGGGCAATACGGGCTACCTGCTGCAGGTCGCTGGCTGCCCCCGTAGTCACCTCTGCCTCGCCGTAAACCACCTCTTCGGCCACCCGTCCGCCTAGGGCGACAGTCATCATGTTTTTGAGATGAGCACGGCTAGTCAGGCCCATGTCGTCATCGTTGGGCACAAACCAGGTAAGGCCGCTCGCCTGGCCGCGAGGGATGATGGTGACCTTTTGGATGGGATCGTAGTTGGGCAAGAGGGCTCCCACCAGGGCGTGGCCCGCCTCGTGGTAGGCCACCAGCTCCTTGCGCCGCTCGCTCATGAGGCGATCTTTCTTCTCTGGGCCAGCTAGTACTCGATCCACCGCGTCGTTGATCTCGTCCATCGAGATCTCCGTGAGGTTGCGGCGGGCCGCCAAGATGGCTGCCTCGTTGAGCAGGTTGGCTAGATCCGCCCCCGTAAACCCAGGGGTACGGCGGGCTAACTTCTCCAAATCCACATCGGCGGCCAGGGTTTTGCCACGGGCATGCACCTTGAGGATCTCCAGGCGGCCTTGGAAGTCAGGGCGGTCCACCGTTACTTGGCGGTCAAAGCGCCCCGGTCGCAGCAGCGCTGCATCCAACACATCGGGTCGGTTGGTAGCTGCAATAACAATGACACCGGAGTTGCCCTCAAAGCCATCCATCTCGGTCAGCAGCTGGTTGAGAGTTTGCTCCCGCTCGTCGTTGCCACCTCCCAAACCCGCTCCCCGCTGCCGACCAACGGCATCGATCTCGTCGATAAAGACAATGCAGGGGGCATTTTGCTTAGCTTGCTCGAATAGATCCCGCACGCGCGAGGCTCCTACCCCCACAAACATCTCCACAAACTCGGAGCCGGAAATGGAAAAGAAGGGCACCCCTGCCTCCCCAGCCACAGCGCGGGCCAAGAGAGTTTTGCCGGTGCCTGGAGGGCCGACCAGCAACACCCCTCGCGGGATCCTTGCCCCAAGAGCGTTGTAGCGCTCAGGGTTTTTCAAGAAGTCTACCACCTCCGCCAGCTCCAGCTTGGCCTGGTCTACACCTGCCACATCGTTGAAGGTAACTTGGGTTTTGGGCTCCATCTGCACCCGCGCCCTCGACTTGCCGAAGTTAAGCGCTTGACTGCCAGGGCCATTCTGGGCTCGCCGTAGCAGGAAAAACAGACCCAGCAGCAGCAAAACAGGTAGAAGGAAGGTGCTAAAGATGCGCCCCAGCAAACCCTCATCCTGAACAGGGCGCACTGCTAGTTCTACTCCTTTGGCAAGCAAGGTGTTCTCAAAGTCGGGAGTGAGGGGGGGCAGATTGACCTGCACTCGAGTGGCGCGGCTGTTGATCTCCGCGTCGGCAATGGCAATTTGGCGGCCATCAGGGGTAACCTCAACCAAAACCTTGCTGACCTCGCCCCGCTCTACGCGGCTCATGAGATCCGAGTAGCTGATCTCCAGGCGCTCAGCCGGGCGGGTGCCGAAGAAGGTTGTGGCCAGCGAGATCAAGACGATGGCCAGCAAGGCATACAAGCCGGCACTCCTCCATTTTTTGTTTTTACTTTTCTGACTCACGGAAGTGTTTCCTCCCAAAGGGTGCTTTCTATCCAATGGTGCCTGGGCCCACCGGCAGACTATTAACTAATATTAACCTAGCTGAGAAGCCAGCGGAAATCAAATGGCACACCTTCTGCCGCTAGGCTTAAAAGCAAGCGAATGCCCTCCTGTATTCCTCTAGTATCCCGATGCTGACCCAACTGCGCCAATTGAGCCTGGCCGCCGACGGACGCTATCTCCGAGATGAGGAGATGCAGTTCATGGAGGCCTACCTAGCTTCTTTTGAGTTGCGGCTAAGCGCCTACCGCAAAATTCAAGCGGCGGAAGCCCAGATTGTCGGCGAGGTGGAGGCCAAGCTGCGCGCCTTGGATCCCTACTTGCTCATGCGGGGGATAGAGGACTTCAGCAACAAGTGGAAGGCGGACACAGTGCGGGTTTTGCGTCTTTCCGCTTTGGCCATGCTTTTGGACGATGAGCAGCGCTACAAGGAGCGGTTCCTCTACTGGTTTCAGACCTTGATGCGGGCCTTTCGCACGCAGCGCAGTTGCGAGGCCACCTACCGCCTTCTGCAGGAGGTGATTGCCAAGTACCTTACCCCGGCGGAGTTTGCCTTAATCCAGCCAATTCTGGAAACCAACCGCACCCTGCTAGGCCTCTCCTAGGCAGGAGTTTCCGGCAAGGGGGCCGCCTCGATCAGCTCCAGCTCCTCCGCCTGCAGATGGGCGCGGAACTTGTTACCAAACTGCACCTGAAAGGGAAAGTTGGCGCTGACAGGGCGGCCATTCCAGTCCCGGATGACAGCTATTACTTCTCCCTCCATGCCCTTGAGGTCAAACGGTTGATTGCGATGTTCCGGGTGGTGATAGACAATCACGCTGGCGCGCACCCGTACTCGATCTCCAACTTTCATCCTTTGCTCTCCCGAAGAGGCAATTGTTCTGGAAATACTCTACCTCGATCCCTAACAAAGGCTTCAGAATGTAGAGAAATATGTATGAGGCAGCAGTTGCCTTCCTTGGGCTCCCAGTGGGGGATTGGCAGCTGCTAGGGTTTCGGGAAGAGCGGGGTAAAGCGAGGAGGCATCGCTAGCCCAAGCTGGCTTTTCCTTCGGCTGGCTTGGCCTAAATCACTTCCTGTCGGCAGCGATTGCCAATGCCCCAGTCCCCATAGCATTCAAGTCGCTGCAGGTCGAGTCAACAGCTGCTCCAGCCTTACTGCCTGCAACTCTGGAAAGGGGACGTGAAATCTCTCCATTGCCCTCTGCAGCTGGAGAAAATTGGAGTCCTGGTGGTTCGGTTTGGTTGATTCACATTGCTTTAGAAAAAGCTTTGCAAGCAGCGGAGAAGAAACCTCTCAAGCTATTTAGAGCTTTTCTCTCCGCTTAACACAAAAGTAGGATCCAAAGCCAGCAACAGTTGGGTGCGGCCTCGCGACTCCAGACGGTTTACTGCTGCCTGGATAACTTCAACCTGGTGGGCTCCCACCGCAGCCAGGCCGGCGGAGAGGCCGTAGAGATCTTCTAGCGAATTGGTAGTGGCCACGACTCGGCCGTTGGGTTTGAGATAGTGCCAAGCAGCCTCTAGGATCTGGCGGAGGGGATGGCCCCCTTCAATGCAGAGGCGGTCGGGGGGCGGAGAAAGCTGATGCAGACACTCGGGAGCAGTGCCCTGGATAACTTGCACGTTGCTGAGGCCAAATTTCTGGCAGTTACTCTCAATCAAGCTGACCACCTCAGCATCACGCTCGATGGCAATCACGCAAGCGCGGGGGCAGAGAATAGCCGCCTCGATGGCAATGGTGCCAGTGCCAGCGCCGATATCCCATAGGCAGTGGTCTTCTCCCAAGCGTAACTGGCTCAGCACTAGCACCCGCACCTCGCGGGGGCTCATAGGGATCCCCGGGATCCGCTCAAAGGCAGAGTCTGGAATGCCGGGGGTGCGGTAGGGCCAAGGAAAAGGGGTTGTCATTGCCAAAAACTGCGGCCGGGAAGGTAAGGAGACAGCTTGATCACCTAGCCAACCTTAGGGGGCAGCCCCTCCCGCCCCACAGCCCTTGTAAAGCTAAGGCAGGTTTTGAAGCTGATGATCGGACTCGAACCGATGACCTGCTCATTACGAGTGAGCTGCTCTACCAACTGAGCTACATCAGCAAGGAGGGCTCGGATTCCATTTAAGCGGAGCTAGGCACTGCCTGCCGCAAAGCCCTAACCCTACCTGAGAATTTTAGCGTATCCTGGCTTGGCTCGGGATCCCCAGGCCTTCAATCCCAGAGAAAGGCCTAAGGTCAACCAGGCCAGCCAGTCGCCTGTGCGCGTGTAGAAGGTTAGCTGGGATTGCCGCCTCACCTCTCCAGTAACCACTCCGCGCTGAAAAATCGGGCCCACGCGTTGTATTCGACCGGAGGGATCCACCACCAAGTTGCCGCCGGTGTTGTTGACAAAAACCACGCTGCGCCGGTTTTCAACCGCCCGAAAGACCGAAAGCCGGCCGTGGAGCATGGGCCAGTGGCTGTTGCCAAACCAGCTGCTGTCGGAGATCACGATCAACGACTCCGCTCCCGCACGAGTTAGAGCTCGGCTGGGGGCAGGCAAGACGCTCTCCAGGCAGATCATCACCCCCAAAGGCCCAAACAGCTCTCCTCCTGCTAGCGGCCGATAGCCATCGGGAGAGGGCACGTAGCGGCCCGACTCGAAGTAGGGGAAGATCCACTGCTTGCCAAACCAATCCTGCACCTGGCCCTGGGCGTTGAAGAGGAGGGCTGTGTTGAAAAACCGCTGCTCCTCCTCTGGCAGATGTACCGTTCGGGGATCGGGCTCCGTTGCCCCGGTAATCAAGGCCCCTTCAGGGGGAAGGATGGCTTGCATGGGCTCGATCACATAGGGTTGTAGCGGGGTGTTCAGCAGGCGGGCCCGCAGCGCTCCTTCTGGCCAGATCACCAACTGGGCCCCCTCGGCCACCGCTTGGGCCGAAAGCTGGTGCAGCTCGCGGTAGCGCTGGCTGCGGTAGTCCCAACTGCGATCGGCTTCTAGCCAGGCCACCTGCTGCACCGTCCCCACGCGAAAGCTGGGATTCCCTCCTTTTGCCGCCAGGACATCGAAATAGGCTAGCCGCACGCTCCCGTAGGCCAAGACTGGCCCTGCTAGAGCCAGGCCGCAGGCCAAGATCCGCCAGAAATCCGGGTTTCTGCGCCCTGCACTCAGCACCCCCCGCAAGGAAAGCTGGGGAAGCTGGAGGGCCAACTGCCAGAGCACGCCGTTGACGAAGACCGCAAAAAAGGTCACCCCCCAGATCCCCGCTAGATCAGCCACTTGGATCCCCAGCGGCCAATCGAACAGCAGGGATCCCCAGTGGAAGGGAATCGGCCAGCGGAGCAGGCCCAGCAGCCCATCTAGCCCTGTCCAGACCGTGGCCACCCCTAGGGGACGGGCCCAGGGGGGAAGCGGCTGGCTCCACTGCAAACTTAAAACTGTGGCCGTTGTGAAAAACAGAGGAATCAGGGGGGCCACCACCACTCCCCCCAAGACTTCCCAGGCGCTGAGCACTTGAAGGGAGAAGGGATCCACCCAGAAGGCGTACAGGCACACGCAAAACCACAGGCCATAGGCCAAACGCCACCGCCTCCACCCCTGTTGCTGTTCGCAGAGGTAAAACAGGGGTGCTAGGCCCAGTAGTGCCCCTGGGAACCAGTGCAACCAGCGGTTGGGGGATCCCAAGCACAGCAGCAAAACAGCTAGCCCTGCCAGCCAGCGGGATCTCCGGTCTTGGCGAACCGGTGGAAGCAAATCGGGGTGTTGAGGGAGGGAGGGCAGCTCCAGGGCCATGGGCAATACGGGGAAATCCTTTGGGTGCTGCGGGCAGCCGTAAGAGCTGGTCTTGCTCGCATCCCCTCATCTTTCTATCCCAGCGGCCCTACCGCGGATACCACCGCTTTTGCCAGGCCCGCATTTGCTCAATCTCCGCCTGCTGGGTAGTGACAATGGCTGTTGCCAGTTGCCGAATCTCGAGGCGCTTGGATTTTTCCAGAGCCTCTCTAGCCATGACCAGGGCTCCTTCGTGGTGCTGGATCATGGCTTGCAGGAAGCGCAGGTCAAACTCAGGGTCAGCGGATCCCAGGTTGGTATCCATGCGCATGGCAGCAGCCATCTCCGGAGTCATGGCCATCTGGTGGCCCATCTCTTCATGCCACATGACGGGATCCCGGGGAGCTTGCGGGTACCAGCTCAGCCGCCAGCCTTGCATCTGCTTGATTTCTTGGCTCTGGGCAGCCATGATATCCTTGGCTAACTGACGAATTTCCCGCCGCCGGGATTTTTGCAGGGCCTCCGCGGCCATGCTCACCGCTCCCTCGTGGTGGAGGATCATCGCATCCAGAAACCGCAGGTCGAAGGATTCGTTGGCAGGGCCTAGGCTTATCCGATGAGCTCTATGGATCGAGAGCTCCCCCTTCCCCTTGCTCTCATGAGCAGTTGCCTCCAGCTCCCTGCCAGCCCAGGAAGCCCCCAGGACAAACCCACCAGCCAGGATGAGAGCCCAGCCCGTCAGGCGCATCGCCACTTCCCTCCGAGGACAACAGGCCAATATCCTACACCTTCCAATCCCCTCTGGAGTCAAGCCCTTTGGCGATCCTGGCGTCGCCCCTTCAGGAAGGGGGGGCAGGCTTCAACAACTGCTCCCCTTGCAGCATGCGGGCAGCAGCGCTGAGCAGCTCCTCCTCCAGGTAAGGCTTGGTGAAGTAGGCAGTGGCCCCCAGCTCCCGGGCTGTTTGCCGGTGTCGTTCTGCCCCCCGCGAGGTGAGCATAGCTACCGGAATATGCTTGAGGTTGCTGTCTGCCCGTATGCGGGAGAGCAACTCTAGACCGTCCATGCGCGGCATCTCGATGTCGCAGAAGACGAGATCGCAGCGCAAGCCGCCGCGGAGCTTTTCCCAGGCATCCTGGCCATCGCGGGCCTGCTCCACCCGGTAGCCCACCTTTTGGAAGGACATGGAGAGCAGCTCTCGCACGGTAATCGAGTCGTCCACAATGAGCACCGTGGTTTGATGGGTCTCCTCGGCCCTTGGCTCCTCAGCGCGACGCTCTGCCCAGAGGCGGCTGAGATCGCGACGGCGGCCTTGAGCCATATCCACCAGCTCGAGGACGTCCGCAATCGGCAGCACCCGCCCGTTCCCCAACACCGTTACCCCAGAGATTCCCGGCGGTTTGGGCACAGGGCCGCGCAGTTGCTTGATCACGATCTCCTGCTCTTCCACAAAGCTGTCCACCTGCAGAGCAAGGTACTGGCCCGCACTTTGGAGGACAACGATGGGAATGATACCCTCCTCCTGGGTGACGGTATAGACCTCAGAGCGGCTGCGGCTGTGGCTGCGGCTGTAGGACAACAAGCTGGAGAGGGGCTGGAAGGGAAGACGCTGATCCCGCCAGGGAATGGTGGGCCGTCCCTGCTCATCAGGCTGCACGGCGTCGACGGGAACATCCAGCATCTCCTCCACGCCGTCGAGGGGGAAGGCAATCAGGGCCTTGTCGCTGACACACACCATCGCCTTGGAAATGCTCAGAGTGAGCGGCAGGCAGATGGTGAAGGTGGTGCCCCTGCCGCGCACAGAATCCACCTGAATGCTGCCGCGCAGTGCAGTGATGTTGCGCCGCACCACATCCAAGCCAACCCCTCGCCCAGCCAGATCGTCTACCTCGCTAGCCTCACGGCTGCTGAAGCCGGGGTGGAAGAGAACCCCAAATACCTCGTCTTCGGTTGCTTCCTCTGACAGCAGCCCCAACCTTTGCGCCTTGGCCTTGACCTTCTCCACCGGGATCCCCGCCCCGTCGTCGGAGACGACAATGATGGCTTGGTTGCCCTGGTAGAAAGCCTTGACGGTGATCTTGCCCTCAGGGGGCTTGCCCAAGCGGCGCCGCTCTTCCGGCGGCTCGATCCCGTGCACCAGGGCGTTGTTCACCAGGTGGGTTAGCGGGTCGGAGAGCTCTTCCAGAATGGCCTTGTCGATAAGGGTGTCCCGGCCTTCCACCACCAGGCTGGCCTGCTTACCGGTTTTGAGGGAGAGGTCGCGAACAGCTCGGGGCAAGCGGTCGGCAATTTGCGCAAAAGGCACCATGCGCGCTCGGTTCAGGCCCTCTTGCAGTTGGGCAGTGACCTGCCGGAACTGGCGGGCAATCTGCTCCGCCTCATTCACCGCAAACTCAATATCGGAGGAAGACTCACGCACCCGCACAATGAGCTCGATAATCTCCTGGGCCAGGGCGTGGAAGGCCGTAAACTGGTCCATCTCCAGCTTGTCAAACTCCTGGCCTGTGGAGTGACCTACTCTGGCGCGGCTGGATCCCTCGCCGTTGCGACTGGAGCCCACTGCTGCCGTGCTCCTGCGGCCAGAAAACAGCGCTGCTTCCAGCAGGGAGCGGTCGTACTGATCCCGCATGCGCTGGCCCAGCTCCCCAAGCTGCTGGACACGGCTCAATAGGCCATCGAGAAATTGGCGCAGACGAGTTTGGTTTTGCTCTATGCTATTGCGAATGACAACCAGCTCTCCCACCAAGTTGTTGATGAAGTCCAGGTGACGCACCTCCACCCGCATTACAGAGCTACCTAGGGCAGCCCGCCGGCCGGCCGGTGTTGCTGGCGTAGCGGGTACTGCTGGGGTGGCTGCTGGAGCAGTAACAGCAGGGGGAGAAGGCGCAGCAGAAGCCTGGGGAGCGACCTCGAGGTCGCCTAGGAGCAATTCCAGTTGGGCTGCGAAGTCGCTGGCGGCTTCCGCAGGGGGAGCAGTAGCCTCTTCCAGCTTAGGAGTCACTGCTGGTTCAGCAGCATCAAAGAGAGCAGCCAGATCGTCCAGGCTGGGGCTCGAGGAGCCTTCTAAAGCTTCTTCTGCCGGGGTCTGCATCTTGCCCTCAGCCACAGTTGCGCCCGGGGCAGCCAAGGACTCATCCTCGGCAAACAGGCTTTCCAGTTGCCTGGCCAGGTCTTCCTCTGCTGACTGCAGAGCCCTACCCTCCTCTGCTACCTCTGGCGGAACTTCTGCAGCTAAGTTGCTTGCTGGCGAGGCTTCTAGGTCACCCAGGGAGGCTCCTTCCTGCGTGTCTGCCGCTGCGGCAAAGAACCGGCTCAGCTCCTCCAGATCGATCTGGCTGTCGCCATCAGTATCCACAGCCGATGAAGGTTCGCCAGCCCCCCTGCCCAGCTCTTCGGCCTCGGCCTCCTCGGTAAACAACGCCTCGAGACGGTTGAGAGAATCCTCCGAGAAAGAGGCAGCAGCTGCTGCAGAAGGCTCCTCTTCTGGGGCTGGAAACATCTGCTCCAGGAGCGCCCACTCCTCCTGGTTTTCTGGGGCCTCCACCGTCTCACTAGCCAAGAGCTCAGCCAGGCTCAGCTCAGCCGTGAAGCCCTGGGCTGCCGCAACCTCTGGCTCCTCGAGGCCTTCGGACTGCTCAGCTGCTTCCGACCAGGCCAGCTCTGCCGCCCCAAGAAGATCCTCTAGGCTCTCCTCGGCAGGGGATCCCTCCTCGACCTCTGCCCAAGGCTCCACCCTGGGAGTTGACTCCAAGTCAGGCAAGGGAGAACTCTCAACGGCTAGCTCCTCCAGCTCAAACGGGGCCTCCACTCCACCACTTGCAGCCGCAAAGTCGAGGCTCGCCGTAGGCCTTTCCGCAGGTGCTTGGGCCGTCAACTCCTCTTCGGTGACGTTCCAGAGAGCTTGACCTGTGTCCTCAGCCTCTGTCCGCTCAGCAGAGCCAGCCTCCGCTGTGGCTTCGCCCACCACTTCCGCAAACAGCGCTGCCAGATCCGCTTCCGCTCTCCTCTCTTCTGGGATGAGCTCCTCGAACGCTGCTGAGGAGAGTTCAGAGGCAGGAGGGATCAGCTCTGGTGGAAGTTCTTCGATATCGGATAGCTGTTCCGCGTTGGCAAACAGCTCCTCAAAGGCCAAGGAGACTTCTTCCTCCAAACTCAAGGGAGTGGCGTCGAAGTCACCTCCACCCACGGCCCAGTCGGCTCGTGGCGCCCCCTCCTCCTGAAGCCAGTTCATCTCTGCGGAGCCAGCAAGGCCTTCCTGGGTAAGGTCGGCGGCCGCTTGCCCGTCTTCCTCTATCCCCTTCTCGGCAGGCATCTCCGGCCGGCCTAGCTCTGGGTGTTCTGTTTCTTGGCTTTCGGCTTCTAGGGCTTCCTCTAACCCAGATTCTCGGCTTAGAGCCGGAGCAGAGAGGACAGCCTCGGGTTCGGCAGAGGACAGTTCTGACTCAGCCTCCTCAGCAACTGTCGGCACGCGGCGGAAGGCCAACAACTCTGCAGAGGGCTGGATGCTCTGGGCTGCTCCGCTAGCCAGAGCCTGGTGGCCCTGCTTAAGATCTCGCAACACTGGCAGAGCCACCTGCCGTAAATCTTGGGCAGGATCTGCCAAAATCTCCCCAACCAGGCGCGCTAGGGCTGTCCAGCCGCCCAGATCCACACCCTCGGCTTGCTCCACCTCCTGCAGGGATTGGGCGATGCTCTGCAAGGCGGGCCGCGTAGCGGGGTCGTCGGGCCGTTTGAACAGCTCCAGCATCTGGCGCAGTAGGGCCGGGATCCGCTGCTGGATCACCACGTCCAAGGGATTAGAGGGTGCAGCCGGCGCTGCCGGGCGGGCCAGCTGCTGCAATTCTGCCGAGGCACTCACCTCCTCAGCCCTGCCTGCCAAGATCAACTGCTGCCCTTGCTTGAAGTCCCGCAGGGCAATCAACGCCAGCGTTCGCAGATCGGCATTGGGGTTGCCCAGCGCTTGCTCGAAAGTTTCTGTGAGCTGTTGCCAACCTTTCAAGTGATGAGTTTGCCCGATTTGCTTGAGGACGGCATTTGCCTCCCGCAACTGCTCGCGCACGCCCGGCTGATCCCCTTGCTTGAACAGCTCCAACATCTGCCGCAACTGCTGCGGCACCACTTCCACCATCTCCTGCTGAAGGCTGCGAGCTGCCGACGGCGGGGCAACAGCCGGAGCGGGAATGGAGGGGGGGCCTTCGCCCAGAAGACTGCGAATGTGCTTTTCGGCCTCCTGAAAAACTGGCTCCAATCCTGCCAAAGTGGAAGCGCTGAACTCCTGGGTGAGGCCTTGGGGGCTCTGCAGCTCGTCCAAGAGCGCCGTCAGACCATCAAAGACCTGCAGCAGCAGTGTTTCCAGGTGCTGATCCACTGGCACCTCGCCCGGACGAGAGCGAAAGATGTTAAAGAAGTCTTCTAGGCGGTGGGCTGTTCGCTGAATGCTGGTAAGGCCCAGCATGGCTGCTCCCCCCTTGATGGAGTGAGCAGCTCGGAATAGCTCATTGATTTGCTCAGGGTCGCCGACCGTGTCCCGCAAGCTGAGGAGCCCTTGCTCGATAGTGGCCAAGTGGTCGCGGGCCTCTTCGATGAAATAGTTGAGAATCCGCTTTTGTGCTTCTTCATTCATGGCAGGAGGCTCCTCCTACGGCCCACAGTTTTAGTAGTAACAAATTGGACACAGGAAAACTTGCCTCTGCGCTGATTGGCAGGGGGCTCCCAAGGAGACTCGGGATCCTTACTCCCTAGAGTGCCCGCGAGCCAGGCAAATTTGCTCATTCATCTCCCACTCGGAAGCGACCCACGGAAGCTTGAAGCTCACGGGCAATGCCCACCAACTGCTGCAGCGAAGCAGCCACTTTCTGCGCCTCTTCGGATGTCTCGTTGGCTGTCAGCGCCACTGATTGCATGAGGTGGGCCACAGCGCGAGAGGTCTCTGTTTGTTGTACGGTAGCCTGAGAAATGGCCCGCACCAACCTATCAATCTGGTGGCTGACCTCGATGATCTCGTCCAGACTGTTTTTGGCCTGCTCAGCCCGCCTTGTTCCCTCGATCACCACCTGGGTTCCCTCTTCCATGGCTGTCATGACGTTGCTGGTCTCCGACTGGATCTGCAGCACAATCTGCTCGATCTCTTTCGAAGCTTTGGCGGCTCGGTCAGCCAGTTGTCGCACCTCATCGGCCACAATGGCAAAGCCCCGCCCCGCCTCGCCGGCCCGCGCGGCCTCGATACTGGCGTTGAGGGCAAGCAGGTTGGTGCGCGAGGCAATTTGTGAGATCAAAGCCACAATCTTGGAGATCTCCTGGGAGGATTCTGCCAAGCGTTTCACCTTGCGGGTCGCCTCTGCTGCCACTTCCCGAATCTCCAGGATGCTGGCCACCGTGCGATCCACGGCTTCTCCGCCCCGGGCAGCTGCCTCTGTGGCCTGGGCAGCGACATTGGCTGCCTCGCGAGCATTGCCAGCCACCTCCTGAATGGAGTCTGTCATCTCCTGAATGGAGTTGAGGGAGTTGGAAATCTCCTCCGCCTGGCGCAGGGCGTCGGCAGAAAGGTTGCGGGCAAAGTCCTCGCTCTGTAAAGCTGCATCGTTCACAGCGGCTGCGGCCCGCTTCACCTGAATCACGATGTCCCGCAGGCTTCTAATGGTCAGGTTGAAAGAGTCAGCAACAGCTCCGAGCACGTCAGCGGTAACCTCCGCCCGCACCGTCAAGTCCCCGCGGGCTGCCCCCTCCACATCGTCCAGGAGGCGGATCACTTGGCGTTGCAAGTCTTCCTTAGCCTGCCCCTGTTCAGCAGCCCGCTGGCTGAGGTCAGCAAAATGGGCCTCCAGGGCAGCAGCCATCCGGTTGAAGCTGTCGGCCAAGCGCCCCAGCTCGTCATCTCCTCTTGCCTCTGCCCGCACGGAATAATTCCCCTGGGCCAGGGCGGCAAAGTGTCCGGCCAGCTCTTGGGTAGTGGCGCGAAGGCGCTGGGCATGGCGGGAGGCAAGGACAGCCCCAACTCCTGTGCCAATGACCCCCCCGCCAACTACGCCGGCCAGCAGGCGGGCTCCACCGTTGGCTGGGATCCCTAGGCCAATGGCCAAGCCGGCAGCCAAACTGACCACCCCTTGCATCAGCGCCAGGGTCAGCTGATTGGCTGTCAGTCGGCTAGGCAGTTCCCCTCCAGGTATGCTGGGGAGAGGGACGGAGAGAGTCGGCAAGCTTTGTAGCGTTCTAGCCGTTTCTCCTGTCTTGCCCTCATCGGCGCCGAGGTCCGCCGGCTCGCTCCTGCCTGTGCCGGCCAGTTCGCGATCCAAGCTGTCCAACTCGTCAGGCTCAAAGAGCACCGTAGAGCCAGCGCTGGCTGTATCTTCATCGGGCGCGGGGATCGGCTCGCTCATGGGGGCGGCCAATTCCGTTGGCAAGCTCCCCTCTAGGGATCCCCCTTCCTCAAAAGTGGGTAGAGAAAAGCCTATCTCCTCGGGAAAATCGGCACCGCTAGCCAATTGAGTAACAGCATCGCTTTCCAGATCTTGCGGCTGTTGCTCAAACTCGTTGAGGAAGGCAAAGTCGTCCTCGAGCATCGGCTCTGCCTGAGGTTGCTTCACACCCCCTCCCGTTGTTCGAGGAGTCGTGGGCAGGGGCTGAGAGGAGCCCAACGGGGCTGCTGGCTCCACTGAGAGTCTCGTCTCGAAAGGTTCGGCAAATTCTCCAAAGCTGTTGCTCTCCGCAGCAAGGGGATCGGCCCCAGCTTCTCTCCTCTCCTCAAACGCAAACTGGGAAAAAGGATCCGACTCCTCCAGTTGAGCAGCAAACCCCTCCCGAGGCTGAAGCTCGTCCTCCTGCGGTAAAGGGGGAGCCTCTGCTAGCTCCGGCGCCACCTGCAACAGCTCCTCCAGGCCCCTACGGGCTGCTTCCAGATCCTCAGGATCGCTGGCTGTTTTGAGGATGGTATCGTAGGTATGGCGGGCTTCCCGCAGTTGCCCTGCTTGCTTCTGGGCCGAAGCCAGCAACAGCTTGACCGCCGTATCCTGAGGTTGAGCAGCGGCCACCTGGCTGAATAGACGCACTGCCTCAGCGTAGTCTCCCCGCCAAAAGGCAACCATTCCCTCAGTGAAGTCTCTCTGATTGTTTGCGCTGGAAACCATGGCTCCTCCCTTCCCTGCTTGGCTACCTCTGGGACTGCTTTAGCCTCAATGCACAGAACTCACCCCATACCCACCCCTCAAAGTCGCTAGGTCGCCATAAAGCTGTAGTAATATGCTCATGGACTGCTTTTCCCCTCCAACCCTAAAGCTTTGGGGGCAAGAGCTAGTGCAACACATCCCCAGCAAGCTTGGGGCAAATCTCTTGGGAACAGGCTCCAAGCTGTTTCCCCTGTCTAGGGAGCAATCTCGATAAGAACTATACATCCTCCTTTCCCTGGCGAACTTATAGGCGGCTCCTCATCAGCCCCACCGATTAGATTTCAGGATGGCCGACGGATCCAGGAACGGCAAGTGAGCCCCTGTCTCTGGCATCACCCATTCTCCGCGCAAGAAGGGAGCTAGCGACTCAGGAGCCTTCTGAACAGGTTGCAGCGATTCCGTCTTGAGCCACTCCATGCCCCCAATGGAGTCCACAGCCAATCCCATCAGCAAATCCTGTTGATCCATCACAGCCACCACAGGCAGCTCGGCACGCTCAAGATTGAGGGGGGGACTGATCCCCAAGAATTGCCCCAGGTCTGCAACCCAGATCACTTCACCCCGCAAGTTGAGTGTGCCCAGCAAAACCGGTACCACATTGGGCATGGGGGTAATCTTCTCAGGGCCAATGCTCATCACTTCCACAATTGATACTGCCGGCAATGCAAATTCTTCGCCGGTAGCAACCTTGAATTTCAGGAATAGCTCACCTTCAGGAGCCTCAATTTCTCTCAATTCTTGGGTTTCGTCCCCCATCAATAAGTCCAGATCCCCCACCATGATGCTCCCCCCTGTGGATGATCCTGTGGAGAGGTGGCCACCGCTCCCTTGCTCAGGAAGCGGGCTAGCCCCTTAGTAATCGCTTAATCGTACCCACCAGTTCCTGCGGCTGAAAAGGCTTGACGACATAGGCATCTGCTCCCTGGCGCAGCCCCCAGTAGCGGTCAGCTTCTTCACCCTTGGAAGAGCACATGACAATTGGAGTGTTCTGAGTAAGCGGGTCAGCTTTGAGAAGACGGCACACCTCGTAGCCGTTCATGCGGGGCATGACGATGTCCAGCACAATCAGGTCGGGTTTGTTCTGCTTTACCGCCTCTACAGCTTCCACTCCATCTTCCACGGTCATGACCTCGAAGCCGTTTTCCTGCAGCAGCTTACTGATCATCTCCCGCTGGGATTGGCTATCTTCTACCACCAAAATGCGACTCATTTTTGGCCGGTCTCCTTGATCTCTTAACCATTAACCTAATTGGTGGAGCAAAGACTCCGCAAACATGTCGGGTGCTTTCATTTCCTTTCACCGGAGCACTTCGTAGCCGTTCCTGCGTGGCCTCCAGGTAGGTAACTTGTTGTCCACTATCACTTTGACCATCGCTTGCACCCCCCAGCCGTTGGCCTGCTGCGACTGAAGCCTATTGCTCAGCTCTGGGGCTGTGGGCCAGCCGTGCTACCCCTATTGTTTCGATGCGGCATTCCTCCGTCCAGTATTCCCTCTCCCGTTTGATTCTATTCGCCGCCCTGTTTGGGAGGTGGGCCCACGTAGGATTCGACGACGGTCAACAACTCCTTCTCAGAAAAGGGCTTGCTCAGAAACTCGTTGGCCCCCGCCATGCGGGCTTTAATTCGGTCAGAAAAACCATCCTTGCCGGTGAGCATCACGATGGGGGTTTCATGGAACTGGCTGGATTTGCGCAACATGGCGCACAGCTCATACCCATCCAGCTTGGGCATGGCCACATCGCAGAGAATCATGTCGGGGTTGAGGAGAAACACCTGTCCCAGAGCTTTGAGGGGGTTGCCAATGGTGGTAACCTGGTAGCCCTCGTTTTGCAGGATGAACTCCACGGTTTTTTGGATGGCCATGGAATCGTCGATGCAGAGGATGTGAGCAGGCTTGTCGCTAGGTTTGAGGGGTCTACTAGGCTTGGGACCAGCAAGGGGAACAGGCTCGGACAGGTGGATTGCCCCCTGCTGCACATAGGGATAGAAGGCTTTGGCCACTAGCAGGATGTCTCGGCCCAGGTAGCGGGCCATCTGGCGAATGCTGGTTTTGCCGTCTGACCACTCACTCAGAGCTTTGAAGACGGCGGCTGGCAGGGTTTGCTGGAGGGGCAGGGGGTTGACGATGGTGGGGGCTTGGTTGGGAGTCTGGATGTAGGGATGCAGCTTCTTCCACTCCTGCACTTGGGTCACCATCTCAGCGAGCAGGGAAGTGACCGGGAAGGTGGTCAGTTGGGGGGCCAGAGGAGGGCCGGCCTCGAAAATAAAGGAGCCGTGGTGAAGGCTGAGCAGATCAAAGAGGACTTCCCGCACCATGCCCAGCAGGATTTGCTTACCTTGGTTGGGGTTGAGCTTGTGGCTTTCCAGCAAAGACCAGAGGCAGCTGTACTCAGGGATATTCACCGCTGCTTTGGGTGGCATCTGAATTTCGTCTAAGGCAGCTTCGAGCTGGAAGCGGCGCAGGTAGTCCCTGAGACGAGCAACGTTGCCTTCGCCTTCAGAGGCATAGATGATCCGCCCATTGAGGAAGAAGATAAACCAGTAGAGGGAAGAGTTTGCCTCCACGAAAAGTTCGCCGGTGCGCTGGCCCAACTCGATCAGCTGGAGAATGCTGCGGATATCGATCTCTTGGAGTCTTCCCTGCATGGGATCCCTCCCTGCAGTCAGTAAGATACGACCATTATGGCGCTAGTCTCTAACGGCTGCCTGTAGGACTATCTTGGAAATGGAGTTAAAGTTTTAAGAAGCTGAGTCTAAGGTTAGAGCCGAGCGCCTACATCCCCGTTGGGCTCCGAATCCCCTAGTTCCTGCAAGACGTATGCTGCCGATATTCGCTGCCTGGGTGCTAGGTCCGCTGTTGGCAACCTACACCGTGCTGTTTGTGCTGCGCATTTTCCTGTCCTGGTATCCGCAACTGGATACTTCCCGCCTTCCCTACTCCCTGGTGGTCGGCCTAACCGAGTTTCTGTTGCGCCCGACACGCCGCCTGATCCCGCCTCTAGGGGGTGTGGACATGGCGCCTGTGGTTTGGGTGGGCCTAGTAACCCTGTTGCGGGAGCTGTTGCTGGGGCAGCAGGGTCTGCTAACGATGGCCCTACACCCGTCTTTCTAGGGCCTTTGTAGAAGAGGGAGCCGCTGCTGGAAGGGTTGTTGGACATTGGCTCCTTCTCGCCTCTCCTCCTGAGCCTGTTTCAGGTGCCGAATTAGCTCTGGCACCACCTGGTAGAGATCCCCCACAATGCCGTAGTGGGCAAATTTGAAGATGGGGGCGGAGCTGTCCTTGTTGATGGCGATGATGAGCTGGGACTTGTCCATGCCAACTCGGTGCTGGATGGCTCCCGAGATGCCACAGGCAATGTAGAGCTGGGGACGGACAGTTTTCCCCGTTTGGCCTACCTGATGGGCATAGGGGATCCAGCCGGCATCGACAGCCTTGCGAGAAGAGCCAACGGCGCTGTTGGGGAAACAGGCGGCTAGCTCCCTCATCAGCTCAAAGCCTTCCGCGCATCCCAGGCCGTAGCCGCCTGCAACGATGACTTTGGCGCGGCTGAGATCCACTGCCTGGGAAAGGTTGCGCACCGTTTCCACAATGTGCAACTTTAGATCCTCCGGCTTCAGGTTAACCGGCACCGGGATCACCTCCCCCTGGCGAGATCCGTCCCACGGCAGGGGCAGCATCACCCCAGGGCGCACCGTGGCCATTTGCGGATTCTTCCAAGGTCCAAGAATGCGGGCTTTGAGCGATTCGCCAAAGCTGGGCCGAATGGCGTACAGGCAGGCGGGGAAGAAGCCAGCCTTGCTGGGATCTCTGCTGTTGGTGTACTCAAAGGGGCCGATGTCCAGCTCGGTGCAATCGGCGGTCAAGCCCGTTTCCAGGTGGGCTGCCAAGCGGGGGGCCAAGTCGCGGCCAGTGGTGGTGGCCCCAAACAGCAGGATGTGGGGCGGCTGAGGCCAGCTTTTGATGAGATCCACGATGACGCGGCGGTAAGGCAGAGTGCGGTATTGAGCCAGCTCTGGGTGATCGGCAATGAAGACTTGATCCGCCCCGTGGCCGATGAGAAGGGAGGGCAAGTGGGCGATGTTGTGCCCAAGGACAAGGGCACTCAGGATCCCTCCTAGCTTGTCCGCTAGCCGTCGCCCCGCTCCTAACAACTCCAGAGCGATGGGCTGTAGCTCCCCGTCTACTTGCTCGGCAAAGACCACTACCCGCTTGCTATCCATAAGTTGGGACTCCTCTTGGGGTGGGGAAGCTAGAAGGTCAGGGTGTAGCGGAACAAGTCAACGGCTTGGGTGAGTTGTTGCACCAGTTGGGGCAGCGGCTGCCCCTGAAAAACTTGACACCGGCCGCCCATCTCCCCAACTTTTTCGGTAGCGGCCACAATGGTCGGGGATCCCTTGAGGCCACAGCGATCTGGATCGGCCCCTATGTCGTCTAGGCTAAGAATCTGGATGACCTCAGCCCGTGCTGCCTCGTCCCGCATGAGCCGCTGCACCCGCTGCATGCCGCGCAGGGTAGGGTAGGCCAAGCGTCGCGCTGTGTTGGCCACTGTAACCAGAACCGGCAAGGGCACCCTTACTGTCTGGGATCCTCCTTCGATAGCCCGCCGCGCCACCAAGATCCCCTCTTGGATCTCGAAGGCCTCGCAATAGGTAACCTGAGGGATCCCCAGCCGCTCCGCCAACTGGGGCCCCACTTGGGCTGTATCGCCGTCGGTGGTCTGGAGCCCGCAGAAGAGGATATCCGGCTGGCCCGCATAGCGAACTGTCTGGGCCAAGGTGTAGGCAGTGGCCAAGGTATCGGAAGCAGCGAGGCGGCGATCGGTTATCAGAATGCCCCGATCCACACCGTGGGCAATGGCCTCGTAAAGTACCTCGATGGCTGGCGGTGGCCCCATGGTGATTGCCGTCACCCTGGCCCCGTGCTGGCGTTTGGTTTGGAGAGCCGCTTCCAGGGCATAGCGATCAAAGGGGTTTAACATCCGCTTGGCCTTGGCCCGGTCGATGGTGCCATCGCTGTTGACGCCCGTTTTGCTGTTGGGATCGGGCACTTGCTTAATCAAAACAAAGGTCTCCAAGGGCCCTTGTCCCCTACTGATCTCCTCTAAGGTAGAAGGGATTTCCTGTCTCACGAAACTTATTCAGCTTTTTTTTGGGATCACTACCAGCTTTAGTCAGCCGTTACTTGTTGTTACCGTTTATCTGTTGCTAGCAGCCTTTTGGCGAGCCCAATCGGCAAGCTTACTAGACCTTGCCAAGCCGATGGAGTTAGCCTGCTTAATTTCACTGGAAGACAAAGTTTCTTGTCTACAGGTAAAGTGCCGGTGGTTACAGTCAGCATTAAGTAGCAACAGACTTCACGCCGTAACTTTGGCGGTGGCTGAGGTGAAGGCCCCTGAACGCCTCTTGCGCAGCGCGGGGCAACCAAAACTAGGTGGTAGCCGCAACTGCTTCGTGGCAAGGCAGACTGCTCTCGTCCGTTGGAAATTGCCATCCTCGAGACACTAGGATTTTGGTCTTCACCCCATAGAACCAGGCCGGCTGGAGCAGAGAGGAGGCAGTTGTGTCAAAATCAAGAGACGCGCCGGTGCCCAGTTGAGCTTTCGCAGAGTTGTCTTGGTACCCTCAGCCATGGTCACTCAGTCCCTATCCACCTCCCTGATTCGCTTTCTCACCGCTGCCGTAGCTGAAAGCATTCAACAGGCAGCCGCAGCAGGGCAACTGGGGTCCTTGACTCCCGAGCAGGCAGCCGGCGTGGTGCCAGTTGTTCAGATCCCCAGCGATCCTCGCTATGGCGATTACGCCTGTCCCACTCCCTTGGGAATGGCCAAGCTCTGCCGCCTAGCGCCGGCTCAGATTGCTCAAACCCTGCAAAAACACCTGGATTTGCCGGATATTGAAACTGAGGTGGCAGGGGGAGGGTACCTCAATTTTCGGCTTGGGGATCCCTTTTTGGCCAGGCGACTGCAAGAGTTGTTGAGGTTGGGGGACGACTTTGGCAAAACAGCTACCCCCCATCCTGAGCGCATTTTGCTGGAATATGTTTCCGCCAACCCGACAGGTCCGCTGCACGTAGGGCATGGCCGCTGGGCGGCGGTTGGCTCCACCCTGGCTAACCTGCTGCGCTGGACAGGCCACCAAGTGGAGCGGGAGTTCTACATTAACGATGCCGGCAATCAGATGCGGCTCTTAGGTCAGTCTCTAGAGGTGCGGGTGCGGCAACTCCAGGGCGAAGAAGTGGCTCTGCCAGAGGACGGCTATCACGGCAGTTACTTGATCGATATTGCTCGGCGGCTGCTGGAGCAAGTGCAGGCTGGGATCCGCCCTCTGCCAGCCAGCCTAGAGGAATACATAGAGTTTGCTTATGAGGAAATCCTGGCCTGGCAAAAGCAGACCCTACAGCAGTTGCGCACCGAGTTCGATCACTGGTTTAGCGAGCGCTGCTTGCATACGCCAGATCCCCAGACGGGCCTGAGCGCTATCCAGCAGGCTTTGCAAGAGCTGCAAGAGCGCGGTTTTCTCTATAGGGCTAGAGCGCCGCGAGGCGAGGATCCCAAGCTAGGGGCCGAGGAGGCCGTTTACTTCAAAACCCAAGAATTTGGCGACGACAAGGATCGGGTGGTGCAGAAGGCTGATGGCTCGTTTACCTACCTAGCTGCTGATATCGCTTACCACCGCGACAAAGTCCGGCGGGGCTACCAGCGGCTGATCAACATCCTTGGCTCGGATCACCATGGCTATATTGGTCGCCTGAGGGCAGCGGTGGCGGCCTTCAACCCAGAGGTGAAGCTGGAAATCCTGATTGGCCAATTTGTCAAGTTGTTTAAAGCTGACCCGGAAACTGGAGAGAAGGTCGAAGTGCGCATGTCCAAGCGCACTGGCAATTTTGTTTCGCTAAACGATCTCATCGAAGATCCAGAAATTGGCGTGGGGGTCGACGCAGCGCGCTGGTTTTTGCTCAGCAGCAGCATGGACAGTCCCATCAACTTTGATTTGGATTTAGCTGTCAAGCAAACTTTCGATAACCCAGTGGTCTATGTCCACTACAGCCACGCCCGCTGCTGTACCCTGTTGCGGCGGTTACAGGAGGAAGAAAAAGTGAAACTAACTGACGAAGTTGCCCTGACGGAGCAACGAAGACTGCCCTACAGAGAACCCGAAGAGCGAGCCTTGCTGTTGCGCCTGTTGGCTCTGCCGGATGAGCTGATTGCCGCTGCCGAGGAGCGCGCCCCGCATAAAATCATCCGCTATGCAGAAGCCGTTGCTGCCGATTTCAACAAGTTTTACGACAACTGCCGCATTTTACCTCTCTTGAAAGAGGATCCCCTCTTGGCGCAAGCCCGCATTCAACTAGTGCAAGCTACGCGGCAGGTCTTGTTTAACGTGCTCACTGGCATCCTTGGCCTAAGTGCCCCCGAGTCCATGTAAAGCTTGACCGAGTTCCTATCCAAGGTTCAAGCAGCAAAAAAGGGATCCCGCCTAGGGATCCCTGGAGTTGCTTTAGCTAGGCAGTTAGCCCGACAAGGAAGCTGTCGAGGCAATGAGGAAAGCCGCGTAGGTCAGCACATACCCCACTGTGAAGTGAGCTAGACCCACCAAGCGCCCTTGCACAATCGACAGGGCCACTGGCTTATCCTTCCAGCGGATCAAGTTAGCCAAGGGAGTGCGCTCATGCGCCCACACCAAGGTCTCGATCAGCTCTTGCCAGTAGCCGCGCCAGGAGATGAGGAACATGAACCCCGTGGCCCACACCAAGTGGCCGAACAGGAACATCCAGGCCCAAACCGACAGGTTGTTCATCCCGTAGGGGTTGTAGCCGTTGATCAACTGAGCGGAGTTGGCCCAGAGGTAGTCCCGCAGCCAGCCCATGAGGTAGGTGGAGTTCTCGTTGAACTGGGCGGTGTTGCCGCTCCAGATCCCCAGGTGCTTCCAGTGCCAGTAGAAGGTGACCCAGCCAATGGTGTTCAGCATCCAGAACATGGCCAGGTAGAAAGCATCCCAGGCCGAGATGTCGCAGGTGCCGCCCCGGCCCGGCCCGTCGCAGGGGAAGCTGTAGCCGAAGTCTTTCTTGTCCGGCATCAGCTTAGAGCCGCGGGCATCCAGCGCCCCCTTGACCAGAATCAACGTGGTGGTGTGCAGGCCCAGGGCAATGGCGTGGTGCACCAGGAAGTCCCCAGGGCCAATGGGCAGGAAGAGGAACCCATTGGGGTCGTTAATGGCTTGCAGCCAGCCTGGCAGCCACACGTTGCCGTGGTTGGGCCAAGCAGTGGAGGCAATGCTGTTGGGATCCGACAACAGCACGTTCATGCCATAGAGCATCTTGCCGTGGGAGGCCTGGATGAACTGGGCAAACACCGGCTCGATCAGGATTTGCTTCTCCGGCGTGCCAAAGGCCTGCATGACGTCGTTGTGGACGTACAGCCCCAGCGTGTGGAAGCCCAAGAACAGCGACACCCAGCTCAGGTGGGAGATGATCGCCTCCTTGTGATCCAGCACCCGCGCCAGCACGTTGTTCTTGTTGGCCTCGGGATCGTAGTCCCGCACCAGGAAGATGGCTCCGTGAGCAAAAGCTCCTACCATCAAGAAGCCAGCAATGTACTGGTGATGGGTGTAGAGAGCCGCCTCCGTGGTGTGATCCATGGACATGAACACGTAGGGGTTGAGGGCGTACATATGCTGGGCCACCAGCGAGGTCACCACCCCCAAGCAGGCCAGAGCCAGTGCCAACTGGAAGTGCAGGGAGTTGTTGACCGTATCGTAGAGGCCCTTGTGCCCTTCGCCCAGTAGGCCCCCAAAGGGAGTGTTCTTGGGGGGGTTATGGGCGCCCAGGATCTCGCGGATGCTGTGGCCAATACCCCAGTTGGTGCGATACATGTGCCCAGCCACGATGAAGATCACCGCAATGGCCAGGTGGTGGTGGGCCATGTCCGTCAGCCACAGAGACTGGGTGTTGGGGTTGAAGCCGCCCAAGAAGGTAAGGATGGCCGTCCCTGCCCCTTCTGCGGTGCCCCAGACGTGGTTGGCCGTGTCTGGGTTCTGGGCGTACACCCCCCAGTTGAGGGTGAAGAACGGCTTCAGGCCCGCTGGGTGGGGCAGGGTGGTAAGGAAGTTGTCCCAACCTACGTGCTGACCGCGGGACTCGGGGATGGCCACATGGATCAGGTGGCCCGCCCAAGCCAAGGAGCTGACGCCAAACAGGCCGGCCAGGTGGTGGTTGAGACGGGCTTCGGCGTTCTTAAACCAGCTCAGGCTGGGGCGGAAGCGAGGCTGTAGGTGCAGCCAGCCAGCAAACAGGAACACCGCTGCTAGTAGCAGTAGGCCAATGGCGCCGGCGTAGAGATCGCCGTTGGTGCGTAGGCCAATGGTGTTGAACCAGTAATAGAGGCCAGAGTAGGCAGCATTCACAGGGCCACCGCCACCAGGTTGGGTGAAGGCCTCCACTGCCGCCTTGCCAAAGTGGGGATCCCAAATGGCGTGGGCAATAGGCGTGACGCCGGTGGGGTTGGCCACCCATTGTTCATAGTTGCCCTGCCAGGCGATGTGGAAGACGTTGCCAGAGGCCCACAGGAAGATGATCGCCAGATGGCCGAAGTGAGTGGCAAACAGCTTTTGGTAGAGCCGCTCCTCTGTCATGCCATCGTGGGTCTCAAAGTCGTGGGCGGTGGCAATGCCATACCACAGACGTCGAGTAGTGGGATCGCTGGCCAGGTCTTGGCTGAATTGGGGAAAACGAGTTGCAGTGGTCATGATTGTCTCTTCCTCCTTGCCTTAGCCGAGTGCGGCAAACCGTGCCAGGAAGAACGCCCAAGTGGTCACGATTCCGCCCAGCAGGTAGTGGGCCACACCGACCGCCCGCCCCTGGATGATGCTGAGGGCGCGAGGTTGAATGGCCGGAGCAACTTTCAGTTTGTTATGGGCCCAGACAATGGACTCGATCAGCTCCTGCCAGTAGCCACGGCCGCTGAACAGGAACATCAAGCTGAAGGCCCAGACGAAGTGGGCGCCCAAGAAGAGCAGTCCATAGGCCGACAGCGCCGAGCCATAGGAGTTGATCACCTGCACCGATTGGGCCCACAGGAAGTCCCGCAACCAGCCGTTGATGTTGATAGCGCTGGCTGCAAAGTTGCCTCCGGTGATGTGCTCAATCGTGCCGTCCGGGTTGACGGTGCCCCAGATGTCGCTCTGCATCTTCCAACTGAAGTGGAAGATCACGATCGAGATGCAGTTGTACATCCAGAACAGCCCTAGGAACACGTGATCCCAAGCGGAGACTTGGCAAGTGCCGCCGCGGCCCGGGCCATCGCAGGGGAAGCGGAAGCCCAGCTTGGCCTTATCGGGGATCAGGCGAGAAGAGCGGGCAAACAGCACCCCCTTGAGCAGGATCAGCACCGTGATGTGGATGGTCATGGCGTGAATGTGGTGAACCATGAAGTCCGCCGTGCCCAGCACCATCGGCATCATGGACACCTTGCCACCCACAGCCACCACATCACCCCCAAAGATGGGGCTTACCGAAGCGCCCACATAGGGAGCAGTGCTAGCGATGGCCTTGGTGTGCAGAGATTGAATCCACTGGGCAAAAATGGGCTGCAGCTGGATGCCTGTATCCGAGAACATGTCCTGCGGACGGCCCAGGGCCTGCATCGTGTCGTTGTGAACGTAGAAGCCGAAGGCGTGGAAGCCTAGGAACAGGCACACCCAGTTCAGGTGGCTGATGATGGCGTCGCGGTGGCGGATCACCCGATCCAAGACATTGTTGCGGTTCACCGCCGGGTCATAATCGCGAACCATGTAGATGGCCCCGTGGGCAGCGCCGCCAACGATAAACAGGCCCCCTATCCACATGTGGTGGGTAAACAGGGAGATCTGGGTGGCGTAGTCAATGCCCATGTAGGGATAGGGGTTCATGGCGTACATGTGCTGGGCCACGATAATGCTCAGGGATCCCACCATGGCCAGGTTGATGGCCAGTTGGGCGTGCCAAGAGGTGGTTAGCACTTCGTACAGACCCTTGTGGCCCTCGCCCGTGTAGGGGCCCTTGTGGGCTTCCAGGATCTCCTTAATCGAGTGGCCAATGCCCCAGTTGGTGCGGTACATGTGGCCAGCCACGATAAAGAGCACGGCGATGGCCAGGTGGTGGTGGGCCTGATCCGTCAGCCAGAGGGCGCCCGTTTGCGGATCCAGACCACCCTTGAAGGTGAGGAACTCCGCGTACTTGCCCCAGTCCAAGGTAAAGAAAGGCACCACCCCGCTGAAGAAGCCCCAATCCACGCTGGGGAACATCTCCTTCATCAGGGCCGGCTTGAGGATGAATTCATGGGGCAGAGGGATCTGGGCCGCCGGCACGCCGGCATCCAACATCTTGTTGATGGGAATGGCCACGTGGATTTGGTGACCAGCCCAGGCCAGCGCACCTAGCCCCAGCAGGCCCGCCAGGTGGTGGTTGAGCATCGACTCTACGTTTTGGAACCACTCCAGCTTGGGAGCCCGCTTGTGGTAGTGGAACCAGCCAGCAAACAGGCAGAGGGCGGCCATCACCAAGCCGCCAATGGCCGTTACCAGGAGCTGAAACTCATTGGTGATGCCGGCAGCCCGCCAGAGGTGAAAGAGGCCCGACGTGATGCGGATCCCTTCAAAGCCGCCGCCCACATCACCGTTGAGGATCTCCTGGCCAAAAATGGGCCAGACTACCTGGGCGCTGGGCTTGACATTGATGGGATCAGCCAGCCAAGCGGAGTAGTTGGAAAACTGAGCGCCGTGGTAGTACATGCCGCTCAGCCAAACGAAGACCACCGCCAGGTGGCCGAAGTGCGCCGAAAAGATCTTGCGAGAGATGTCTTCTAAGTCGCTGGTGTGACTGTCGAAGTCATGGGCAAGAGCATGCAGGTTCCAGATCCAGGTCGTGGTCTTGGGCCCCCGCGCCAGGCTGCGATCGAAGTGCCCTGGCTTGGCCCATTTCTCAAATGAGGTGGGAACTGGATCGATATCAACCGAAACCTTGACTTTTGGCTCTCGCTCCTTAGGTGTAGTTGTCATCAAGAACTCCTCTCTTGCGACTAGGAACGAAGCACCCCCGCCCTAGCAAAACTGGGGATTCCCCCCTGGGCGGGGCTTACCTGGCATTATAGGTCAGCCTCTGTAAACCCCCTGTCGCTTCACAATAATTAAACTCAGGAGCCAGGCATCCCCTCCCACCTGAGGGATTACGGCAGGCTGGGGATCTCTCCTTTGCATAGTTGTGTAACGGACTTTCAGCTTGCAGAAAGAGCTGGCCGGGATGGATCACTCGTTTCAGTGGCTAGCCTAAATGATCGGTCTGGCAGCAGAAGGGCAGTGCCTACCCCAGCGGCGTGAAGCCGAAAATTGCGGGGCAGGGATCCCTCAAGATCCGTTTGCTAAACTGTGAGCAATTTGCTGACAAGCTCTGGCGATGGCCACTTCTACCTGCACCTTTTTGCATTTGGCCGATGTACATCTGGGCTGCGACCGCTACGACAGTCCAGAACGGAGCAAAGACTTTTTCTTGGCCTTTCGGGATGTGGTGCGCCGCCATGCCATTCAGAAGCGGGTAGACTTTGTCCTCATTGCTGGCGACCTGTTTGAGCATCGACAAATTCAGCCGGGGGTTCTCAACCAAGCCCAGCTTGTCTTGCGGGAGCTGAAGCAGGCAGGGATCCCGGTTTTGGCCATCGAGGGCAACCACGACAGTCGCCCCTATGGTGTCAAGACCAGTTGGCTGCGCTACTTGGCCGATCACGGAGAGCTCATTTTGCTGGAGCCAGAGGAAGGGGAACAGGGCCTGGAGCTGCACCCCTGGTCAGACGGGCGGGGTAGCTACTTGGATCTCCCCTGTGGAGTGCGGGTCATCGGCTCCCAGTGGTACGGGTCAGCGGCTCCCAAGTCCATTGAGCAGTTGGCGGCAGCTATTCGGCAGTTGCCTCCTGGCCCCGAGCGGGTGGTGTTGATGTTCCACCACGGACTGGAAGGGCAAATTGCCCGCTACCAGGGCGCCTTGCGCTACCGGGATCTCCTGCCTCTACGGGAGGTGGGGGTGGGCTATCTAGCCTTAGGACATATCCACAAAAGCTATGCAGAAGAAGGCTGGATCTTCAATCCAGGATCGCTGGAGGCCACCAGTACTGCTGAATGGGACCTTCCGCGAGGGGCTTACCGCGTCCGCTGGGGAGAGGGACCGCCCCAGGCAGAGCTGGTGCAGGATTACTACCAAAGACCCTGTCAGCGACTCTACCTCGAGGCTAAGGGTCGAGAAACGCCTGCCGAAATTGCTGCAGCAGCCCTTGCCATGGCCAAGGAAGTTGGGCCGCCAGGCGACGGGCCAGAGCCGCTGGTAGAGTTGCGGCTGGTAGGCCAGGTGGGCTTTGCCAAGCACGAGCTGGATAGCCGAGCTCTGCAACGGCAAATTCAGCAGCTTACTGGTGCCCTGGTTGTCCTGTTTCGTTTCGAGGCCAATTCTCTTGAGATTGGCTCGGCCGCTCTTTCCCTTGAAGAAGAGCAAAGGCTCCAAGTTGAAGAGAAAATCTATAGGGATCTGCTGAGCAGTCATGCCCACTACCGGAAGCGCAGCAAGGAGCTGGCGCAGCTGCTTTTGGATCTCAAAGAAAGAGTCTTGGAGGGACAAAGCGAGGCAGAGATATACACCCGCCTGAGCGGAGCCTTTGTAGGAGAAGAAGACTGATCATGCGGATCCTCTCGGTAGCTCTCCAGAACTTTAAGGCCTACGAGGAAGCTGTCTTTGAATTTGAACCCGGTATCAACGCTATCTGTGGAGAAAACGGAGCCGGAAAAACCAGCATTCTGGAGGCCATTGCTTGGGTTCTGTTTGACTACTGTCCCTACAACCAAGAGGAGCTGATTCGCACAGGCGCCAACGATGCGGTGGCCACTGTACAGTTTGTCTCGAAATGGGATCAGCGCACCTACAGTGTCCGCCGCAGTGTAGCCCAGGGCTATCGCCTCTTTGACCCCCAGCTCAAGCAGCGCCTAGACTGCGAACGCAAAACCGATGTACTGGCTTGGCTAAGGCAACACTTGGGAGTGCCCGCGGGTACAGATTTAGCACGGCTGTTTGCTACAACTATCGGTGTGCCTCAGGGTACATTTACAGCAGACTTTCTCAAAACAAGCAAAGAACGAAAAGAAGTCTTCGACCGTATCTTGAAGGTAGAAGAATATCAGCAGGTTGCTAAGGATTTGCAGACGGTTGAAAAATACAGTGAGGCACAGGTTCAGGCTGTTAAGCACAGAATCGAGCTGCTTCATCAACAACTGCAAGACTGGGATCTACTCCAATCAGAACAGCAAGAGATTGAGCGAGAGTTAAACTACTGGCGAACACATCTCAATCAATGCACCCATACCCTAAGTGAAACCAGGCAGAAGCTTGAACACCTGGAGAAGCTGCTTGAGCAAATCCAAACACTTGAACAGCGAATCGTTCAACTGGAGCAAAAGAGATCGCTACTAAATCTATCCCTTGAGCAAGCGGAAAAGCTATGGGCAGAAGCCAAGCAAGCTCAAGCAGAGCAAGAACAATCTCGAGCAGGGGCACAGCGCTTCCTAGCCATAGAGGCTCAGCTGCGGGAGTTGGAAAAGCAACAGCAGCAGCGCTTGGAGTGGCTAAGGCAGCGAGAGAACCTACTCTTGCAAAAGCAGAATATTGAGAATCAACTGGCAAGACTTCAGGAAAAACTAAGCCAGCTACAGCGCTGGAAACAGGAGCTAGAAGATCTTGCACCTAAAGTTCAGCTCCAGGAAGAGCTGGAGCGCCAACAAGACCGCTGGACTCAGCAGCTCAATACCTTGCTACAGCTATACCAGGAATGGGAACAACTACAAGGAAAGTGGTCAGCCCAAGCTGAATGGTGTCAACTCCTACAGAGCCGAGTTCAAGAAGCGGAGCAAGCCCAGATCATTTGTCAACAGCATCAACCAGCCTATAGGCGCTATCTAGAGCTGGAAAACCTCATTGTCGAGCAAGAAAAGCTACGAGGGATCCGACAAACTCTAATGGCCCAGCGGGAAGCGCTGAGGCAGCATCTTCACCAGCTACAGTTGCGCGGATCCGAATATCAGCAGCAGCTTCAGCTTTTGCAGAAAATGGAAGCCGATAGGCTTTCCTTGCAAGCTCTCTGCCAAAGGCAGACTGAATTGGAACAACGTTATAACCAAATTAGCCAAAAGCTAGCCTACTTTCAGACCTTGCGCCTTGAACTTAAACAACAAGAGATAGAGCGGGAGCAGGCCCGCACCCAACTGGAACACCTGCAGCAGCAGCTTCAACAACGACAGGCCGACCTGGAGCGACTAGCCAGCCTACCCAGGCTAGAGGCTCAACGAGAACGGCTGCAAACTCAGCTAAGCCGCATCGCAGCAGCACGGCAGTTTCAACAAGAGCTGAAAGACCTTTTTGAGGAAAGCTCTTGCCAACTTACCGAGTGCCATCGCCGCATCCAGGAGCTTATCCAAGAGCTAGCTGTCTACCAACGCAACTACCCTCAGTTTCAGGTCCTGTGGCAGCAGCTCCCGGAAGTCCTGTATCAGTCTTTGGTTCTGAACCAACGTTTGCTGCAGTCAATCCACCAAATCCTTCAGGATCTTGCTCCACAAACAGATGAGACTCAACTGCGCCAGCAACTGGCTGACATCCAGAGGCAGCTCAAGGCCCTGCAGCCCCTAATTGGCTTGACTGCCCAGATCCCTGAGCTGGAGGCTCAAATTGAGCAATTGACACACCTGCAAAACGAACGGCAACGCAAAATTGAGGATCTTCAATGGAGCCTTGAGGCTGAGCACAACTTTCTCCGGCAACACCAGGAAATTGGACAGGCTCTCCAGGCATTGGGAGATCCCAAAAGCCAGCTCCAGCGCCTAGAAAGGGAGCTCAGCAACAAGCCACAAGTAGAGCAAGAGTATCAGCGGATTGAGAATCAGGTTCATCAGCTTCAGCAGCAGATTCAAACTCTAGAACATGAGCTCGATCCTCTTTTGGAGCTGGATGAAAAGATCACTGCTTTGCAGGAGGAGCAGAGGCGCCACCGCGACGGCTACGAAACTTTTATCCGCATGCAGCTTCTAGCCCAAAGCTTGCCCCAGCGCCAAGATGAACTCCAAGCATCCCAGCTAGTCTTAGACCAAATACAGAAAGCTAAGCAAGAAAAGCAAGCCCAGATCGACCGTTGGGAACAGATAGAGGGCTCCAAAGATTACCTGCAAGCTCAAATTGCAAAAACTGCTGAAACTTTAAGAGAATTAGGGGATCCCAGAAGCCAAGCTGAGTGGCTAAAGGCAGAGCTTAAGCTGGAGGAGCAGTACCTAGGCCTGCAAGCCGGCTACCTTCAGCAAATCCAGGACTTAGAGGCAGTGCTCCAACCTCTTGAAGAAGCCCTGTCCCAAACTGAACACCTGGAGCAGGAGCTGGGATCCCTACAGGAAGAACGCGAAAGATACCGCTTAGATCACGAACGCTACCTACGGGCGGAGCCTATTGCCAAATTGCTAACCGAGCGGGAACAAAAACTAGCCGAGCTCAAGGCCCAACAGCAAGAGTTGCAAACTCAACTAGCTCAACTGCAGGCAAAGCTGGATCCGCTAACTTCCCTCTACCAGCCGCAGGAGCACCAACATCTTCGATCCCTTTTGCAGTCTACCGAAATCCAAAAAGCCAAGGCCCAAGCTCGACTGGAAAGCCTTTCCCCGCAGTTGCAGAAAATCCAGGAGAGACTGCAGCAACTGGAACAGGTGAAGCAAGCCTTAAAGCAAGCTGAGGTGGAAAGAGCTGAAAAAGAGCGGCTGCACCGCTTCATTAAGTTTAGTCGAGATACCTACAAAAAAGCCGGTCCTCAAATTGCCCAGTACTACCTGCAACAGATCAACATTGTTGCCGATCACCTCTTTCGCGAAATTCTCAACCGCTCTGATGTCAGCCTTACTTGGGAACCCGACTATGAGATTCGCATCCAAGAAAGAGGGGGGGCCAAACGACGTTTTGCCAGCCTTTCTGGAGGAGAGCAAATGTCGGCAGCTCTAGCTGTTCGCTTAGCTTTGCTCAAGGTACTGGGACAGTTGGACATTGCCTTTTTTGACGAGCCTACTGCCAACATGGATGCCCAGCGCCGCCAACGACTAGCGGAAGCCATTACCAACTTGCGTTCCTTTGAACAGTTATTTGTAATTAGCCATGACAATACCTTTGAGCAAGTAACAGAAAACATCATTCGCGTGGAAAGGCACTCCGGATGATGAGGAGGAATGACAGTCATGGTTTTTAGAGCTGACCGGGTGCTGGCTGTTTTACGGCAGAAGCGCGAGGCTTTTGCTACTTTCGATCGAGGGCTTTCAGAGCGCCGAGAGTGGTACCGCCAGGCGATGGAGAAATTGTGCCAGTGGTCAAGCGCAAAGATTGCTGAAAGAGTAGCTCGATTGGCTTTCCCGGGTGCCTTGCCTACTCAGGAATGGGATCTTTACTCCAGCTGGACAGTCCCTTTTAAGCAAAAGTGGAATAGCTATGAAGAAAGCTATGAATGGGCAAGACCAGTTATTAAAAACATCCCTACCTTTGCAGTAGATGGATCCCAAATCTACCCCAGCAAAGATTTGTCAATACCGGTAGCCCTAGTGCAGATTGGCTGGTATGAGAACTATCACTGTGACCAGGGCCTATACCAAAAGGATATTCAGGTCGATGTGCTAACGCCAAGAGATTTGGAAGCGGGAAGTAGCGGCGAGCCCAAAGAGAGTATCGTCAACAGGCGCCGCTTTCAGATGGAAACAGAAAAAGTTGCCGAATATATTTGGCAATCTCGACCTGGATCCCAAAAACTAGCCTTCTTGGATGGGGTATTGGTGGCTACTTTTGCTGAAACTCTTGATGCCAAGAGTCAAGACTTCTATGTGGAGTGTTTGTTACAGGTACTGCGAGCTAGTGAGCAAAACCGGATCCCTGTTGTAGCTTACATTGACACTACATACAGCTCGGACTTGGTAACGCTGCTAAGGCACTGCTTTGATCTTCCCGAAGCTCCCTACCTACACGATGCGCAGCTCCTTAGCTCCTGGTTAGAGTGGGGAGACCGAACCCCTTTTTTTGTCTGCGCCTGCAGTGGCGTTCTCAACCCTCAAGAGGGGATCCTCAGCCGCTACCAGGAAATGCAAAGGCGAGTGGGGTTTGTTTACCTACGCACCACTAACGAGAACTTTCCAGCTCGACTAGAGATCCCCGTTTGGGTTTACGAGGCAGGCCTGTTGGATTGGCTGGTAGATTTGGTACGCTGTGAGGTAATTATTGGCCGAGGCTACCCGTATGTACTGGAGACGGCAGATCAGGTGGCCGTTATCCGCAATGAAGATCGCAACCTTTTCTTGCGCCTAATGCAGGAGTGGGCCAGCCGCGAGAAGCTTAACCTCCGGCTATCGCGGAAAACCCTTAGCAAGCTGCAGCGGAGACGGATCTGATGAGACTGGGTAAGGTGGTTCGCTCCAACAGTCACTGCGACTACGTGGTACAGGTGGATGATGCTCTAGAGGTCAAAAACCCTCCCTCCCCTGAAGACTATGGCTTTGGCAGCTTTGTCAAGCTGGAAAGCAACCAACGGCACTGGGCTGTGGGCTTAGTTTACAACAGTCAGATTTTAAACCCCATGTTTCCTAACGCTGGGCCCCGTCTTTCCAGCCAGCCGGATCCTTATTTCTCTCCTGATTTGCAAAATGAGGTGCGTACATTACTTTCGGTAATCCTCATAGGAGCTTTGGACGAAGAAAGGGGTTGTGGCTGGCAAGGGATCCCGCGCGTAGTGGTGCCTGTCAACACGCCTGTCTTTCGCATGAGCCAGGAGGAAATTCTACGCTTTCATCTCAACCCTCAAGGCCAAACCCAATTTTCGTACTATGGACTGCTCTTAAGCAGCGGTGGTAATTTTGCCAACCACCTTGTCTATCAAGTCTTAAACGATATCATACCTATGTTTTCTGACCCCGCCCAGCGACGAGCTCTGCAAATTTTAAGCAAGGAACTGGCTTGGAAAATAACCGTAGGAGCGATACGCCGATGAACCAAAAAACTCTGGACACTTCCAATGGCCGCCCTAGAGAAAGCCCCTCTTTCCCGGCGGAGGATACTCCGGAGGTGATCGGCACCGTCAAAGGCCCTGGCGAGACCTCCAACCAATATGTGTTTATTACCTCCAATACCCAAGCGGTAAAGGTGGGCGATTTTGTCTATTACGAGGTGCGAGATTCTCAGTCCCAACCTCTAAAGATCTTGGGTAAAATTAGACAAGTTCAGCTTTTGGATCACATCCCCGATCGCATCTTTGCCGACACGGAGATCGATCCCAGCACCATTGTGGCCCTAGTTGGCTTTACCCATCCCAACCCGGAGATCTACGCTGTAACCGTCGAAGTCATCGGCTATTTCGATCGGGCTATGGGCTTTATTAACCCCCGCCGCTCCCCGGAGCCGGGCGCTAAGGTCTTTTTGGCTTCCAATCAGCTTTTGAAATCCGTCTTGAACAAGCGGGAGGAAACAGCAGTTGGGGGGGCCCACTTGGGCAGTCTGCTACTGCGCGAGGAAGGAGCAGTTCCTGTGGTTCTGGATGTCAAGGAAATGGTCAGCACTCATCTAGCCATTTTAGCAGGAACCGGCTCCGGCAAATCCTACACAGCAGCGGTTTTGGTGGAAGAGCTGATGTTGCCCAAAAATCGCGCTGCTGTCCTAATTTTTGATCCGCATGGAGAATACCACACTTTAGCGGAAATGCAGTCTCATCCCAAGTTTGTAGGGGAAGATGGCTACAGACCTAGGGTCAAGGTTCTTTCTCCTCAGGAAATTAAGATTCGGGTGTCTTCTCTCAAATTTTTTGACATCCTTGCTCTGCTTCCAGAGACCACCGAGCGACAGAAATCTTTTCTGGAGAAAGCCTTTCGCAAGGTTACTCAGTTTGATCCACTGCACTGGACAATTCAGGATCTGATCGAGGCCGTCAACGAAGCAGACTCCAGAGAAGACGGCTCCCAAGGATCCTCGGCCCCTGCTTTGGAGTGGAAGCTGGAACAAATTGCTCGCTCCCCTTACTTTAGTAACGTAGAGCACCTGGCTCCTAGGGATTTATTTGAGCCGGGTCAAGTAACCATTCTCCAGATGCACGAAATCAGCCAAGAAGAACAGCAAGTTATCGCCGCTGCTATTTTGCGCCAGGCTAACCACGCCCGCATCAACACCGAAAAGGGCAAAATTCAGCCAGGAGATGAGAACTACCTGCCTTATCCTGTTTTCATTTTGCTAGAGGAAGCGCATCGCTTTGCTCCTGCGCACGAGCCTTCTCGTTGTAAACAAGTGTTGCGCACTATTCTTAGCGAAGGACGCAAGTTTGGGCTGGGGGTAGGGCTAATCACGCAACGACCCGGTAAGCTAGATTCAGATATCCTGTCGCAGTGCATGAGCCAGTTTTTGATGCGAATTGTCAACCCTGCCGATCAGGAAAACTTGCGCCATAGCGTCGAGGCTGCTGGCCGGGATCTCCTCCAAGAACTACCCGCTTTAAGTAGAGGGCAGGTGATTGTCTCTGGGGTGTGCGTCAATACCCCTGTCTTGTGCAAGGTGCGGCAGCGCTACACTCGGCATGGAGGCGACACCCTCGATGTCCTTAGCCACTGGCAGGGTTACTTCCGAAAGCACCGCCAACAGGAGCGCCTCGCTCACTCTGCCCCCCTCAAGCCGCGTCCTCAACCCCAAGTGGTGGATGGATTGAGCATCGACTAGTTTTGGGGCAAGCAGGATGAGGAAACAAATTTTTTTGCAAGGGTGGCTGGGCATCACCGCTGCCTTTTTGCTAGAAGCGGGGCCTGTCTATGCCCAGTTGCGGCTAATCCCTGACGCGGCGCGGCGGGTGTATGAGGCCCTGCCGGATCTGCCGCTGGAAAACACCTACACTCCCATTAACCCCAATGACGGCGGCCCCCGGCCTGAAGAAGATACCTTGGTGCGCCGGATGATGCTCTATCACCTGCAGGTGGCTGGGCGTTCCCCCACTGATCGCTTCGATTGGCAACTGACACTGGCTGACTATTGCGATGCCAACGAGCCAATGGTTGCCCAACAGTACCCTGGGGCTAACCGTCTTACAGTCAACCCCTACACTCGGGACAAAGCCGTTGTGCAATCTTTGAGCCGCCAGCAACGTCAAGCCCTGCTGCGGGCCCTTGTGCTGGCCTTTGGCGGGGATCCCGATCCCAAGCCTCTGTACATTCCTCCCGACTTGAAGGCTGCCCCTGCCCTTCCCACTCCAGAGCCCATGAAACCCTTGCTACTGCCGGGGAGGGGAGGGGCCGACTTGCTGAGGCCGCTCTGAAAGACTTATACAACCCCGGGCAAAAGCAGACTTTCGCTCGGGGTTGAGGCTTTCTTCCTGCTTCAGCGACCCGTGGCTAGTGGCAGAGTCCACCCCTACCACCCCGCCAGAGGGATCTCCACAGGCGTGACTTCCCCGCAAGCTGCAGGTAGTTGCTCCTTGCCCTTAGCGGGCACACAGGCTAAAGACGGAGCCAACTTTAGCCTAGGCAAAGTGTCTACCAGAAAAGATGTACTTGCAAGACTACTAGCTCAGCCCATCTACGTCAAGGCAGAAGGTTGGTTATGCCACAAAGTGGCCAATTGTACGGACTCCGTCCCGCTTACGCGAACGGTGAATCAAGAACTAGAGGAGAACCCTAGCGGACTCCATGTTACAAGCTGTCTCGCTGCTACTTACTCCAGAATGCGCTTTCCAGTGTAGTTTTCAATGCAGCGCAGAAACAGCTCCACGCCGAGGCTGAGGGCAGCCTCATCAAAATCAAAGCGGGGGTGGTGGTGAGGGTAGTCCAGCCCCTTGGCAGGGTTGGCAGATCCCAGGAAGAAGTAGCAGCCAGGAACCTCGTTGAAGAAAAACGAGACGTCCTCACCCCCCATGGTCATCTCGGGGAGGATGGCGGCCTCTGGGCCAAATACTTGACGGGCAGCTTGTTCTACGAGAGCTGTTAGCCTGGGATCGTTTTCAACTGCTGGATAGCCCCGCTCGTACTGAAACTTGTAGGTGGCTCCGTGAGCCTGGCAAATGCCGGCCACGATTTCTTCTATGCGCTTTGCAATTAGCTCCCGCACCTCTAGCTGAAAGCTGCGCACAGTGCCCCAAATCTCAGCCCTAGGGGCAATGACATTGAAAGTGTCGCCAGCGCGGAACCGGCCTACTGTTACCACGGCTGGCTGCAGCGGATCCACATTGCGGGAGACGATGGTTTGCAAAGCGCTCACGATGTGGGCTCCCACCACAATGGCATCCACCGTCTGCTGGGGAAGGGCAGCATGGCCACCTCGCCCAATGACCTCGATGTGAAAGCGATCGGCAAAGGCCATCAAGGGGCCGCTTTTGACGCCAATGGTGCCCAGCGGACGGTTATTCCACAGATGGAGAGCTAGGAGGGCTTCTACATCCGGGTTCTTCAGCACCCCCGCTTCTACCATTGGCTTGGCGCCACCGGGGCCCTCCTCGGCGGGCTGAAAGATGACCTTGACAGTACCTCTGAGGCGGTGGCGGTGCTGCTGTAGCAGCTTAGCCGTGCCTAGGGCGATAGCCATATGGCCGTCATGGCCACAGGCGTGCATGACGTTGGGGACGGTGGAACGGTACTCCACCTCATTGGCTTCGTGGATGGGCAGGGCGTCCATGTCGGCCCGCAGCGCCAAGACCGGCCCTGGCTCTTCTCCTGGAATGGTGGCTACAATGCCAGTGCCGGCAATGCCGGTTTGGTGCGGGATCCCCCAACTTCTTAGGCGCCAGCTGAGGTAGGCGGCAGTTTGCTTTTCCTGAAAGCCCAGCTCTGGGTATTTGTGCAGGTGGCGCCGCCAGGCCACCAGTTCCGGCTGGAGGGCTTGAACGGCAGGGCGCAGGGCGGGAAAGGACATAACCCGGGGGAAGTAGGATGGACAGCGTCAGGGCAAGGTTCTCTCGGGGCTGCAGGCAGCTGCCTATTACCCAGTATGGCAAAGCTAGGCCAGGAGGGGCTTTGCTCGATACCTAAGCCCATAGGAAGTTGGTTTCCGGAGGCAGATCCTGCCAGCGGCCCGGCCCCACTGCGCGCAACGCCTCTGGCAAGGAGATGGCCCCCGAGTAAAGGGCTTTGCCTAAAATAGCTCCCGCCAAGCCAGACAGGCTGAGTAGGGCAAGCAAGTCGGTGAGCGAGCCGATCCCCCCAGAAGCGATGACAGGCAGGCGGGAAACAGCCAGGATCTGGCGCAACTGCTCCAGGTTGGGCCCAGCTAGGGTGCCATCCCGGCTGATGTCGGTGTAGATGATCCCAGCAGCCCCCTGAGCTTCCACTCGCTGCACCAGTTCAGTGGCCTGTAGAGGCGTAGTACTCAGCCAGCCGCGGGTGGCCACTTGCCCTTGGCGGGCGTCGATCCCCACCCAAATCCGACCAGGTAGGGCCTGGGTCATCGCCTCTAGGGTCTTGGGATCCTCTACAGCCACAGTGCCGACAATTACCCGATCCACTCCCAGATCCAGCAACCGCCGCGCCCGCTCCAGGGATCGGATCCCACCCCCCACCTGGACCGGGATAGCTACCCGGCTGACAATGCGCTCGATCGTGGGGAGGTTGCTCTGGTCCCCACTTTTGGCCCCGTCCAGATCTACCACGTGCAGGCGAGGAGCACCCTGGGCCGCCCACACCTCGGCCTGGTGGATGGGGTCAGCAGCCACTTGCTCTGCCTGGGCGTAATCCCCCTGGTAGAGGCGCACAGCGCGGCCCTGGAGGAGGTCAATGGCGGGGATTACCTCTAGAAAGGCGCTGCTGTAAGGCATGATGAGATCCCTTAGGGAGCTTCTCCAGTATCGCCCAGGAACAAAAAGCCTGGCGGGGCGAGCATGAACGCGCGTCAACTGGCTCTGTTGGCCTTGCAGAAGATTGAGCGACACAACGCCTACGCTGACGTCGTGCTAGAGCAGCTGTTGGCCCGCAGCCACCTGAGCCCTGCCGACTGCCACCTGGTCAGCGAGCTGGTGTACGGTGTTACCCGCCGTCGCCGCACCCTCGATGCCCTGATTGACTGCTTCGCCCGCCACCCTGCTTCCAAGCAGCCCCCCGACTTGCGGCTCATTCTCCACCTTGGCCTTTACCAACTGGCCTTTTTGGATCACATCCCGCCCAGGGCCGCCATCCACACCAGTGTGGAACTGGCCCGCCAAGTGGGTTTGGGATCGCTAGCGGGGGTGGTGAACGCCATCTTGCGCGCCTACCAGCGCCAGGTGCTAGTGCAGCCGGAAAGGGATCCCCTCCAGCCCCTGCAGGAAAGGCTGCCTGCTGATCCCATTCAGGCCTTGGGGATCCGGCACAGCTTTCCCGACTGGCTGGTGCGTCTGTGGTGGGAGCGCCTAGGGCCGGCTGAAACTGAAGCCTTGTGCGCTTGGTTTAACCAGCCGCCCCATCTGGATCTGCGGGTTAACCCCCTGCGGGCAGGGATCGACAAGGTTAGCCAAGCCTTTGCAGCCGTGGGGATCCAGGCTACCCCTCTCCCCGACGTGCCAGGCGCTCTGCGGCTAGGACATTCTGCCGGCGATATTCGAACCCTACCTGGCTTTGCCGAGGGCTGGTGGAGCGTTCAGGACGCCAGTGCTCAGCAGGTGGTGCACTGCCTGGATCCTCAGCCGGGGGAACGGGTCATTGACTGCTGTGCCGCTCCGGGGGGCAAGACCACGCACATAGCCGAGCGGATGCAGGATCGCGGCGAGATTTGGGCTTTGGATCGCCACCCCCACCGCCTGCGCCGCTTGGAGGAAAATGTGCAGCGCTTGGGCTTGAGCTCGATCCGTCCCCTGGCCATCGACCTGTTGGCCCTGAGCGCCGCTGCCCAACCCCCTGCCCCCTTGCCCCCGTGGCAAAGCGCCGATCGCGTGCTGCTGGATGCCCCTTGCTCTGGTCTAGGCACCCTGCACCGCCGTGCTGACGCTCGCTGGCGACAAACCCCCGAGCGGATTGCCGAGTTGGCCCAGTTGCAAGCTCAGCTTCTGCAAGTGGCAGGCCGTTGGCTGAAGCCGGGCGGGCTGTTGGTGTATGCCACCTGCACGCTGCACCCTGCTGAAAACGAGGGAGTCATCCAGTCTTTCCTCAAGACCCATCCCCAGTGGGCGCCAGAAGGGGATCCCTTGCTCATCTGGCCTCACCGGCAAGATCGGGATGGGTTTTTTATCCAACGGCTGCGCCGCTGCGATTAGATCCTCCCTATGGCTTCTGAGCTGCTCACCAGCCCCAAAAACCCCTGGATCCGCAAGTTGCGGCAGTTGCACCGCAGCAAGGGCCGGCAGGAACAGGGCGCCTTCTTGGTAGAGGGATCCCACCTCGTCGAAGAGGCCCTGCGAGTTGGCTGGCCCCTCCAAGCTCTCTGCTACACGCCCGAGTGGGCTGAGCGTCACCCTTACTTGCTGGCCAGCCTACCCAAGGATCTGCGGCGGCAGGCCGTCAGCTCGGAAGTGATGGCGGCGCTCTCGACAACCGAGTCTCCGGAGGGAGTTGTGGCAGTGGCTGTCAGCCAGCCGATCCCCTCTCCTCCCTTGTCGGGGGTACGCCTGGGCCTTGTGGTAGAAACCCTGCAAGATCCAGGCAATTTGGGAGCTCTGATTCGCGCCGTAGCTGCTGCAGGAGCCGATGGCCTCTGGCTAAGCGCAGACAGCGTTGATCCCGAAAACCCCAAAGTCCTGCGGGCTTCTGCCGGCCAGTGGTTTCGCTGCCCGCCGCGGGTTTTGCCCGACTTGGCTAGCTGGATCCAGGCCTGTCGTCGCCATGGCATCCAAGTCTTGGCTGCTACCCTCTCCCCCAGCGCCACCTGTTACTGGGATCAAGACCTCACCTGCCCCACCCTCTTTCTCCTGGGCAACGAAGGGTCGGGCTTGAGGGAAGCAACCATCCAGCAGGCCAATGCCCAAGTGCGGGTCCCTATGGCCGAGGGCGTCGACTCCCTCAACGTGGCCATGGTGGGGGGACTGCTGCTCTACGAGGCTCTGCGCCAGCGGCGCTCCCAGGGAGGAACTGCTTAGCTGCTCTCCCAGAGCTCCTCCTCTGCAAAGGCTGCTTCCTCTTCCTGCTCTCCTTCCCCTACTCCTGCTGGATAGCTAGTAGAAACCGGCACTCCTGCCGAAAGTTTTTCGCGCACAGCCGCTTCCACCTCCGCCAGTAGCTGCGCGTTTTTCTTTAGGAAAAGAACCAAATTGTCTCGCCCTTGGGCAATGTTTTCTTCCTTGTAGCTATACCAAGAGCCGCGCCGCTTAAGAATGCCCATCTCCTCGGCTAGATCGATGATGCAGCCGACGTTGGAGATCCCTTGGCCAAAAATGATGTCAAATTCCGCCCGCCGAAACGGAGGAGCGACCTTGTTCTTCACCACCTTAACCCGCGCTCGGATCCCGTATTCTTCTGCACCTTTTTTCAGAGTTTGCACGCGGCGAATATCTAGCCGTACTGAGGCATAGAACTTGAGGGCATTGCCGCCCGTGGTGGTTTCCTGGGGACCGTAGCCGACGCCACCAATTTTGGAGCGCAACTGATTGAGGAAGAGAACGATCGAGCCTGTCTTGCTAACGCTGCCCGCAATCTTGCGCAGGGCTTGACTCATCAGGCGGGCCTGCAGCCCTAGCTGGGCATCTCCCATCTCTCCCTCCAGCTCGGCCCGAGGGACCAGCGCCGCCACTGAATCCACCACGACAATATCCACAGCCGCAGAGCGCACCAGCTGATCGACAATTTCTAGGGCAACCTCTCCCGTGTCCGGCTGGGAAATCAGCAGATTCTGGATATCCACCCCCAAGGCTGCCGCGTAGGCTGGATCCAAAGCATGCTCCGCATCGACAAAAGCAGCCGTTCCCCCTTGTTTTTGCACCTCGGCAATGGCGTGCAGGGCCAGCGAGGTTTTCCCCGACGACTCCGGCCCAAAGATTTCAATGATGCGCCCCTTGGGGTAGCCGCCGCCCAAAGCCAAATCAAGGGTAAGAGCACCACTGGGGATGGTCTCCACCCGTATCTGGGCAGCATCCCCCAGGCGCATGATTGCCCCCTTACCAAAATTCCGCTCGATCTGGCCCAGGACCTGCTCCAGCGCCTTGCGTTTCTCTGCCTTTAGCCTCTCCAAGTCGTCCCCATTGTTTACGGCAGCAGCTTTGCCTTGGGCCATAACCCGCACCCTCCCCCACTCGTGGCGGTGAGAAGTTGAGCCTGCATTCTAGCATTGCCGTTCCCTTGGCCTAGGCGGATCCCTGTTCTCTCCCTCAGCTTGCGGCTGGAGCGGGGGGGCGGGGGATGGGTAGAGTGGGCTAAAGGATCCACTCAGGAAGGCTCCTGTGTTCACGACTTTGGTCTTACAATCCCCCGGCCCACTGGTGTTCAGTTGGGGGCCTTTTAGTCTGCGCTGGTATGGCCTGCTGATTGGCCTATCCACTGTTCTGGGCCTTTTTCTAGCTCGCCACCTGGCAGAGCGGCGTGGCCTTTCCCCGGATGTCATGCCCAACCTGCTGCCGTGGCTGGTGGTGGGATCCCTGCCTCTTGCCCGCCTGTACTATGTGGCCTTTGAGTGGGAGCGCTACCGCCATGGCCCTTGGTGGAAGGTTTTGGCCCTCTGGCAGGGAGGCATGGCCATCCACGGCGCTTTGCTCGGCGGCAGTATAGCCCTCTACCTGTTTGCCCGCCAACAGCGGCTAAACTTTTGGCTGCTGGCCGACTGCATCGTTCCTTCTCTCAGCCTTGGCCAGGGGATTGGACGCTGGGGCAACTTCTTCAACAACGAGGCCTATGGAGAGGCGTTGCCTCCGGATAGTCGTCTATGGGTGCAACTGCAGCTTCCTGACGGCTCCCGAGTCCACCCCACCTTTTTGTACGAATCCCTCTGGAACTTCAGCCTCTTTGGGATCCTACTCTTTTTGAGCTACCGGCGCCGGCTTCCTCCCGGTACTCTCTTGGGCTTTTACCTGGTGGGGTACAGCCTTGGTCGTTTTTGGATCGAGGGCCTGCGCACTGATAGTCTCATGCTGGGATCTCTGCGGGTAGCTCAGGTAGTCAGCCTAGCCCTTATTGCGGTCGGCTTGGCTTTGATAGGGACAGCTCAAAGACGCGCTTCTAGGCAAGAGGGGGGGAGAGCGATCCCCACTCAGCCCCTCGAAAAGGAGATCTCAAATGGCGGATCTGGCGATCACCGATGAAGGGCTTTGGCAACAAGCCTCTCCTTTGGTACTGCCGTCTGCTGCTGCCACCCAATCCCTAGCAGCTCTCCTGGGGCAGACCGCCGCCTGCCTTCTCACTGCTCCAGAGCAGCAGTTTGCCCTCCCCCAAGCGGTTGAGATCGACTCTACCCCCGGCTTGGTCATTCTTCTCGCAGGCGGCCTAGGCAGCGGCAAAACCACCTTCGTGCAGGGGCTAGGGCAGGGACTGGAGATCCCTGAGCCCATCGACAGCCCCAGCTTCGTGCTGGTGCAGGAATACCGCACGGGACGGATCCCTCTCTTCCACTGCGACCTCTATCGCCTAGGGCCTACCTCTGGTGCTCATGCCAGCGAGGTAGAGGCTTCGGCTCTAGAAGATCTGGGGCTGGAAGAGCTTTGGGGCCAAGTTGGGATCACTGCCATTGAGTGGCCTCAGTACCTCCCTTACCTGCCTCCAACCTATCTCTGGCTGCAGCTAGAGCCCCATCTGCAGGCAGAGGGATCCCGCCTGCTACATGTCAAGGGCAGGGGGCTTAGGACTGCCCAGCTTTGGCAGCAAGTACTTTCCCAGCTTCCTCAGCGAGGCACCAAAGGGTAAAGGCAGTTACCAGCAAAAGCCCCTTATGGGTCTTGACGATGTGGGGGAGAGTGGGATAGGGTAGTGAAGCGCTGACAAGGCCACCAGGCCCAGCGCCCCAGAACC